>JAKFVC010000135.1 GCA_021732415.1 Planctomycetaceae bacterium | reverse complement strand
GGTTGCTCTCGAACCACGCGGACCAGCAACTCCGTAATTGTGCCCGCTTCGAATGGCCGGCGCCCGGTGACCAGAACATATAACGTACATCCCAGTGCATATACGTCACTACGAGCATCCACCGGACCGCGCCTCGGATCGGCCTGCTCGGGAGCCATGAAGGCGGGAGTCCCCTGGATCCCTTCATCGAGATTGGGCGCGTCCGCGCTGGGGGTCGAATCCTGATCGACGACAATAAACGTCGCATCGATCGCCGATCCCGAATCAGACGCCGCAGGAGTTTCTGGCACTGGCTGAGCAGCGGTCTCTGTCGGAGCAGATCTCTTCGCAAAACTCGCCGACGCATTGAGATCCTTCGAGATCCCAAAGTCGAGCAACTGCGGCTCGCCCTCCAGATCAATGATGATATTGGCCGGCTTCACATCGCGATGCACAATGCCGCGCCGGTGAGCATGATCCAGCGCCAGAGCCAGCTTCCGCCCGAACTCGATGACGTCGGCTTCACCCAGTTGCTCCAGCCGCACGGCTCGCGATTCGAGCGTCTCCCCTTCCACAAACTCCATGGCGATATAGGGAGTCGTCTCCACGATCCCTGCATCGAACACCTGCACGATATTCGGATGCTTGCCCAGCTTGGCCACCGCCTGGCCTTCGCGAATGAACCGTTCCGCAGCACTCGGATCCTTAAACCTGAGCCCAATGGTCTTCAGCGCGCACTCCCGCTGCAGGCTGCGATGGACAGCCAGAAACACAACCCCCATCGCCCCCCGCCCCAACTCGCGGGAAATGTCATACGGACCAAATTGACGGCTCATGCGGGTGAGTGTACTCGCCACCGCGGTCGGATCAACAGTCCAAGGCCCCCCCGATCGAGTCCACCTGGAGGTCTGTAGATGGCTGCTCCGGCCGTCGAATGCTTCATCGCACAGCAGTCACGCAGAGGAACTTCCACTCGATGATGGGCGCAATTGCCTTCATCTGAAGTCGAGCACCGAGACATATGGACATGAGTGACTACCCTATGGATCACCGAACTTACCAGCCGCTCTCTATTCCCACTTCGATATCAATTCACCTGTCGAGTTCTTAATCTACTAAGGGTTTCCCGAAGCGATTTCGAGTTGTCTTAAGGCCGTATTCCACGTCTTCGCCACTACCAAACAAGTATACTAACGATATCACTGGCCGAGGCGGCCCACGGAATCGCCATGGATCATCAGGCCGCGATCCCCTGCACCATCGTCTGAACGGCTTGCTTCAGACAATTGAATTTCGACAGCAAGTCTGACCATCACAGTGCTATCGCTTCGTTTAACACGGCAAAAGCCAGTACGAAATGCGCTTTCACAGAGTCGACTTCTCGCTTCTATTGCCCCGTACTGTCTTGTAACTTTGCACAGACACGCTGTTCATTCGGAATGTGAAAACTCGATGAAGATTCGCCTTGATTAACGAATCACAGGATGTTAATAGTGAACACTGTTATTATTCGCCACATGACAGTCAGGTGCTCCGCAGTGTGTCTCGACTCTCGTTAATTAGCGACAATTTGGACGAGCATTGCGCAGCGAGTTCCTTTGGGGAATACCTGACCAGATCCCAATAGCAGAAGGGGGGCGACAGGATGGCGAGCATCGTCATAAATGGCCCCCCGGCCCAAGGTTTACGTTTTGCACTCGCCCAGAAACGCGAATTCGTGATTGGTCGATCTGTCTTCTGCGATATCGTTCTCAGCAAGCGTTCGATCTCGAGGGAGCACGCTCGAATTCTGGAACGCGAGGGGGCATTTTTCATTGAGGATTTGGGAAGTGCTAATGGCACGTCGGTCAACGGGCGTGCCATTCGTGATCGAGTGCAGCTGAATGATTGTGATCGCATCAATGTCTATGACGTCCCGATGACGTTCTGCCTGTTTGACGATTCCAAGCCACCGTCCAGCGGAACAATTCCAGCATTTGGCGACGTACATTCTGACGACGAATCCAATCAGAAACTGCAGACCAGACTCCAGGATCTGCTGGACATCATTCGGCGATTGGGCAGCAGCCTAAATGTCGAAATCATTCTCCCCAAGGTTTTAGAGATTCTGTTCCATACCTTTCCCGGGGCCATGAATGGCGAGATTATCCTGGTCGGGAGCGATGGTCGCATGTCTCCACAGGCGACGAAGCACGGTCGCGACGGTGCGGTGGCGGCAGACGTTACGTCGGTTCCACCGAATCGCCGCATGACGCAACAAGTCATGGAAACCAGCTGCGGTCTCATCGACTCGGTCGGCGACGACAGCGGTGAATCGGCCCTGGAGTCCTCGTTTGCGTCGACCATGTATGTTCCGATGATCGGCACAACGGGCAGGCCGCTGGGGATCATTGTTCTGGAAACGGAAGATGCTGCCAGCCGCTTCGCTGAGGATGATCTCAATCTCGTCAGCGGTGTGGCGATGATCGCCGCCCAGGCCATCTCTTACGCGCGGGCGCACGAGAAAGTCGTGGAGCACGAACGGACGCGTTATCAGTTTGACATTGCCAGCAAGATTCAACTGCGAATGCTGCCTCGCGAATGTCCGCTGGTTTCCGGTTACCAGTTTGCTCACTATTATCGAGCCGCACAAATGGTCGGTGGTGACGCTTATATCTATCAAGCCCTCAGCGACGGGCGCGTCGCGATTGCGGTCGCCGACGCCTCAGGCAAGGGCCTCCCTGCCGCATTGCGAATCGCGGAGTTCATCGCGGAACTTCGGCACTGCATTTCCACTGCCACGTCGCTTAAGTCGGCAATGAGCTACCTGAATCAATTTGTCTGTCGCACCGACGAGGGGTTCATCACCTTCTGCCTGACGATCCTGGATCCTAAGCACCATACCCTGAGCATCGCGAATGCCGGGCATCCACCGCCCCGGCTTCGCCGTGCAGATGCCTCAGTCATTCCCGCGGGAACAGATCGAGTCAGTTTTCCTCTTGGAGTCGACCCGGACACGCAATTCCATCCCATGACGATCTCGCTCGACGAAGGAGATGAACTCGTGTTGTTCACCGACGGCGTCTCCGAAGCGTTCAACGGCAAGGGCGAAATCTTTGGGACTGAGCGGCTGGACGAAGCCTTACTGGTTGCCGTCAACAAAATGACATCGCGAGTCCAGCAACTGGTTGCCACTGTCGACACCTATTGCCGTGGAGTAAGGCAGAGTGATGATCAGTGCATCGTCGTCCTAGCACGGAGTACAAGACACCGGACCGATGCAACTTGAAATCGGCCTGGAGCCTTCCAATGCGGAATTGATCGCCGCGCGTCGTGCACAACGTTCGGGCGCCTGGCTCAGTGAATCTCAACTACCGATACTCTCATCGCGCTTTGACGTTGGTGAGGGGAGGCTAACGATGAGACCCCTGTGACACCACGCCGCAGAATGGCCGTCTGACGTACGTATGGACAATCCATTCTGTGGCGGGGGTCAGGGTCTCTACCGAACAATAGAAAAACTCTATTTCTTACGGACGAGCTTCATGCCATTGCACATCTCTTTGGCGGGGGCGCCGTTTTCCCAGCCAATGCCGTCGACTTCGTAGTGGTCGGCGTCGATGATGGTGAGGGTTGCGGCGTGCATGTGCTTGTCCTTCTTGACGTCCAGGTTGGTGCCGCCGACGAATTCGAAGTTGAGCTTGTTGCCGGGGGTCTTGCCGCTGGCCTTCATCTTCGGCTGGTTCCCGAGCATGCAGTAGTGCGTCATCACCAGGTCGTTGCCCTCGGGGACGTAGATTGAGACCATCTCGTGGGGTTGGCCGGGGAAGATTGTCTCTTGAATCACGCTGCCGCCGGCTGTCAATTTGATGACTGAGACGACGTCCTCGGTGGGCTTGCCGTCTTTGTCGGCCATGACCCAGGTTCCGACCAACGTCTTCATCTTCTCCAGGGCGGCGTTCTTCGGGGCGGCCGGGGCGGCGGGTTTTTCCTTGTCCTTGTCTTTGGCTTTGTCTTCTCCACAGGCCGAAAACGAAATCCCAGCCAACAGCACGCCGCAGATCACAAATTGTCGCATCATGGTTATCTCTCCTTGGACTCAGAACTTGGACTCGAAAATAGTCGGGTTTGAAACCCGTACTCCATCATTCTGTCGATTTGCGGTTCTCGAAATCGACAGCGGAGTTTGACTTTCACGGATTTTTTTATGGCCGATGGAGGAGGCGTGTCGGTCGTGGAGCGGTGGCGGTTCTCAGTTTGGGGTCGGGCGTTCAAATTTCACAATTGGCCATATGTCACTCGCGTGTCGAGAGATAAGTCGACTGGCCAATTCTGAAATTTGAACACCCGACCCCGCGCAGTCTGAAAATCGCTCGCCGCCAATCGAGTTCAGTTCGGGGGCGCAGAGGGAGATCTGGAGATTCCTGAACTGCAAGAGGAGCATTGTCTTGTGGGGAATCCCGAGATTCGTGGAGCAACGTAAACGCAGATTCTTGTGATCGGCCGAAATAGGGGGTCGTCGGATGGTCTGGTAGAAAAGATGGATTTTGCCCTTGGGCTGTTGTCCTTTGTCCTTAGTTTGTTTCGCCGCGCTCGTGGTGTGAATGGTGCCTCGTCGCTGTACGCCTGCGAAAAGATTTCAAAGATGTCGCGAGAATTTCGGACGAGGGACGCGGGCAAAGAAATCGAAGGGGTCAAAGAATTCAAAGATGGCGCGCAATTGAAGTGCGCGTAGGATGGCCACCCCGGCCGTCGTGTTCTTCGTCGCCCCCACCGTAAATCACACCCAAACGCTGACGGCCGGGGCGGCCATCCTACAAAGATTTCGAAGATTTCAAAGATGGCGCAGGAATTTTGGACGAGGGACGCAAGCAACGAATTCGAAGGGATCAAAGAAGGCGCGGGAAAATCGCCTCGCTGACGGCTAACAATGGGGAGGAAACGTCAAGCAGACGGATTTGGAACACTGATCTTCGCTAATCTCCGCTAATCAATGCACCTTGAGTCGAGGTCTGCGGGTGGCTTGATTGAATTTCGTCTTCGTCTGGATCAGTGAAGAATAGCGGAGATCAGTGTTCCAAATCTCCTAACATTTTAAAGATGACGCCGAAATGATGCGGGTGGGCTGGAATCGGTCCGATTTGCCGAGGTGATTCCTAAGTAACTGCTGGAAAAGGAGATCCGTATTTTACAATGATGAGTCCGTGTCTGCGTGATCAAACATTTCAAAGATGGCGCGCAATTGAAGCGCGTAGGATGGCCGCCCCGGCCGTCGTGTTCTTCGTCCGTCCTCACCGCGGATCGCCCCCAAAATGCAGACGGCCGAGGCGGCTATCATACGAAGATTTCGAAGATTTCGAAGATTCGAAGATTTCAAAGATGGCGCGAAGATTTCGCGGTTGCACGCAGAGCGTTGGCCGGAGAGGGAACGCGGGGTTCATCCCTCCTGGGCTGCCTGCACTCCCCGTTTTGTGCTGGTGCATCGAAGGTGGCCGATATAGAGTGGTAAGTTCACGCAGTTTGCGGGATGTCGGTTCAAGTGATTGATTGGTCAGAACCCGCTTTTTTCTACGCGGATTCGCTCGACTCTGGAGAGTCGAGCTACATACGAGGAATTTGCAACACATGCTCGAGTTGGAAACGGTTTCTGGGCTGCCGGGGAAAATGTCGCGGCGCGGGTTCTTGCAGGCGGGGTTCCTGGGGATTGGCGGGCTGTCGCTGGCCAATCTGCTGGAGCTGCAGGCGAAATCCTCCATCAAGCCGGTCCAGAGCGACACCGCAGTCATCCTGCTGTGGTGTGGTGGCGGGCCGAGTCAGCTGGAAACTTATGACATGAAGCCGGAGGCTCCGAGCGAAATTCGGGGGCCGATGCGGCCGATCAAGACGAATGTGTCGGGGATTGATGTGTGCGAATTGCTGCCTCTGCACGCGCGGATTGCGGACAAATTCTCCCTCATCCGGTCGGTAAGTCACGGTTCCGCCGGGCATCCTGACGGGACGTTCCGGTTCACCAGTGGCTTCGGGCAGGATAAGGTCGGCGGGTTGCTGGCGACGGAATCCAAGCATCCCTGCATCACCGCCGTCGTCAACCGGGCCCTGGGGATCACGCGCGACGGCATGCCCGTGTCGCTCGACCTGAGCAGCGGGTATCGGTGGTACGGGTCGCCCGGCTACTGGGGTGAGATGTATCGCGTGCCGGTCGCGTCGCGCGGGTTGGAAAATTGGCGGTTGCAGATTCAGGCCGACCAGATGAACTCGCGCCGGACGCTACTCGCTCAATTCGACCGCTTGCGGACAGATCTTGATCACAACGGCAATCTCGAAGCGGTAGGATACTTTCAACAACAGGCTGCCGAGATTCTGCTCTCGAATAAAGCGCACGAGGCGTTCGACGTGAGTAAAGAAGATCCCCGCCTGCGCGACCGGTACGGCGTCGAGTGGGGCGAACAGTGCCTGATTGCCCGGCGGTTGGTGGAACGGGGCGTCAATCTGGTCACGGTGGCCGTTCCTGGCCGGGCTCCGGGCAGCTTGGGCAAGAACTACGACTGGGACGATCACGCGGTGAACTGGGATTTGATCGAGGCGATGCGCGACCGCCTGCCGTTCTATGATCGCACCGTCTCGACGTTGATCGAGGACCTTTATCAGCGCGGCTTGAACAAGAAGGTGCTGCTGCTGGTGACGGGCGAATTCGGCCGGACTCCGCGAGTGGATAACAACTCACCGGGCCGCTTCGGTCGCGATCATTATCCGGCCGCGATGTCGATGCTGATCTCGGGAGGCTCGGGGCCACTGGGTAGTGTTATTGGGGCCACTAACAGCAAGGCGGAATATCCCACCGACCGGCCACTCAGTCCTGACGATATCCGCGCCACATTAATGCGCCATCTGGGAATCGACTATACGCAAGAACTTCCCGACAACGCCGGCCGGCCGCTGCCATTGTGCTACGGTCGGCATCTGGCGGAATGGGCGTGATGCGAATTCCGAAAGATGGCCGCCTCGGCTGTCGACTTTTTGCCATTCCACACGCAATCCTCACTTTTCGTTGTCGATCCAGTTCACGCCAGAACCTTGCCCGACGAGCGTGACTGTCAAGCATTCAACACACAAACAACTCACGACCGAAGCGCCCCCACCATGCGATTGACGAACTGGCTGGCTAATGTTTTTGCGCGAACCAGGGCTCCTGGCCAACCAGGATCTGGTGCCATCAACCGTCGCAAAAGAGGTCCCCATCTGCCGGGGATCGAGGGCCTGGAGGCCCGCACGTTACTGACCACTGAGTTAACTCTCAGTGGCGGCGCGCTGGTGGTCACGGACATTGCGGCGGGAGGTCAAGACGATACGCTGACCATCACGTCCGATTCGACCAACAGCAAGTACGTGATCAGTGATCCAACTCAAACATTCATCGCGACCGGTATCGCCGGGGCCGTGATCAGCGGAGATCAGCACTCAGTTGACGTGCCGTTTATCTCCGTGGCGGCCTCGCAAATTGTGGTTAATACCCAGGGTGGAAGCGACATCGTGACGGCCAGTGCAGTGGGCGGCGCGTTTCAGGCCGGCTTAACCATCAACGGCGGCGCGGGGGCCGATACCGTCAGCCTGAACAACAGCGTCACCTTCGCCAATGGTAAGAGCCTAGTCGTGAATGCGGACACGTTTAATACCGGCGCCGCAGCCGACATCGTGACCTCCGGTGCCGGCTTCATCACAATTGCCGCCGACAACGTGGAGTTAAACCTGACGTCGACGCTGGTCTCACCCAACACGATCACGATCACCCAGCAAACCGCTGGCCGCAACATTTCACTCGCCCAGGAGACTGCTGGTGAATTGAGTCTCACCGATGAAGAGACAGACCGCATTACGGCTGGAACGCTAGTTTTTGGCGACGAGCTGACAGGTTCGCTGTTGGTCTACAACAATGGTTTTTCCCCCGCGGGGACATCCACCTTGCGGCTGAATTCCAGCGGTTCGACCAATGGGTCGAGTATCGTCGTCGATAACCTGGCCATGACGGCCGGCATCGGCATCATCTATTACGGAGACGTCCAGAATATCGCCGCGTTTGTGGCGTCTGGGTCCATTTCGATTAACGACACCAATGGCCTGACGGTGACTTCGGTGGCTGGAGTCGACGGAGTGGTGAAGCAGCCGGGTTCAGGGCCGGGAGGCATTTCCATTGACCTGGCCTCTGGAAACTTCGCGGTTCTCGATACGCCAGCGGCGGACGACATGTCAGCGCAGGGCGTTTTCATCACGCTCGCTGGCAGCGCCGCGTTCTCCACGGCTGCCGGGTCCATTGTGCATAGCACGGGCGGGTCGTTCTTTACGATTACCGCAGATGAAATGGCTCTTCTGGGAACGTTGCAGGGAGACACGGACCTTCGATTGCAACCCAGGACTGCAGGAGTACAACTCGTACTGGGAACCAATCCCGTCAGCGCCAACACTCTCGAATTGTCTGCGGCGGAAATCGCCCTGCTGGATCTGCCGGGGTACTTATACATCGGTCGCAACGTCGCCTCGCCCGCGGGCGATATCACCATCACCAGCCCGATCGTGACTGCAGCCAGCCATCTGCATCTCGAAACGGGGGGCGGCATCATCGATGCGAATCCGACCGGCATTGACCTCACGGCTGCGACGGTCGTGATGAAAACGGGTACCGGCATTGGCGTGACGGGCGCCGACCAGACGATCGAAACGAGTGCCACTGAACTCGGTGTCGAGAATCTCATCTCGGGTGACGCACTCGTCTTGAACACTAATAACGTGATTCTCAATAGCGGTAGTGTCGCCGGCCTGAAGAATAACGGCGGTTCCATCAGCATTATCAATAACGGGAACATTACGGCACTCTTGCCGATCACAGTGGGCGGTACCGGCAATATCACTCTGGATGCCCAGGGAACCAGCAGTGAAATCAGGGTCCAGAGCCTCCTGACCTCGGCATCAGGCAATATCACGCTGCGGGCTGACGATGATATTATGACCGTCGGTTCGATCGGCGGAATCGCGAGCACCAGTGGCAATCTTTTCTTTTACCCCGATGACGACGCCAGCGGCGCGGGGACGATGTCGTTCCACCGTCCGATCAATTTAGGATCCGGGACCGCAACCGTTAACGCCCCCAACTACCTCGGAGGCATCACTGACGTCATCAGCGGGACTGGCAATTTCGTCAAGACGGGTGCGGGAGCATTTGCCTTGAGTGGTGCCAATACTTATAGCGGCACGACCTCCATTGAAGCGGGCCAACTACTCATCAACGGCGCGTTCAACAGCACTACGACCGTCTCCCCTGACGGTACGCTGGGTGGCAACGGTACGATATCCAGTGCCAAAACGCTGACTGTCCAGAGTGGCGGCAGTGTCGTCCCGGGCCAATCGCCGGGCACGTCTCTCGGAATTCTGACTGCGGGCAACACGATATTTAACAGCGGCAGTTTCTTTAATGTCGAGCTCTATGGTACGGAGTTGGGTACGCCGTTCGATCAACTCAAAGTGACGGGTACGATCGCACTCGGCAACGCCACCTTAAACGTTGCGATGGGCGTGACACCAACGATCGGTGACAGTTACATTATCATCGATAATGATGGCGAAGAAGCGATCACCGGAACATTCAACGGCCTCGCCGAAGGAGACACATTCTCCGTGGACGGCCAACTGTTTCAAATCACCTATCGCGGCGGAACCGGCAATGATGCCGTGCTGACCTATCAGCCGCCGGAGGTTTCCAGTTTACTCGACCTGGGGGGCCCGGCGGTCACCTGGATTAAGAAGCAGCCACCCGTCACAGTGCTCCCGCAGCTCGCAGTCACCAACGGTGTGAGCTTCGCAGGTGGAACACTGACTCTCAGCATCGCGACCATTGGCACGAAGAAAAAGGCCCTGGATCAACTCGTGATCCCGACGATAACGTTTGGCACGACAAACACCGTGTCACGCACTCCAACCCTGTCAACAATCACAATTCACCTCGGGGCCGACGACACCGCGGCCGAGATCCAGGCCTTTCTGCGCGGGATCCATTTCTCTACCAAGGGTAAGGGACTGAAGACATTGGTGAGAACAATGAACGTCACACTCGCGGACAACGACGGACATTCCACTCACATCGCCCAGACGATCCACATATTTAAGAAGACACCTATTACTGGCCATTGACACTTTCCAGCACAGCAGACGGACGATTCATCTGCCTCAACTTAAGGGAAGCTGCCGGGGATTGGCTCACCCGTCCGATTAGTGATGGGATATCCGGTGGCCAAGTCTCGACTGAGATAGATCGAGTACGCATCGTCCTGATACACTTTGATCCAATGCGGCCTCCCCGTCTCATCCGTCATCTCCGCCAGTAGTTTGCCGGTCTCGCTCCACCACGGCATCAAGATGGCGTCGGGGCGGTAGCGCGCGAGCACGGCCTGCCAGCCTGATTTGGCTCGATAGAGGCCTTCGAGCTGTTCGGCTTGCCCCGGGGGAAAGGCGACCTCGTAGCGGCCGTCGGTACTTACGCGGACTGCCGGGTAAAGCTTCCAGGTGACGAAGGCTCCTATGTTATACTCTGTATACAGATTTCCTCTAAACTGAGCGTCAGCGAGATATCGAACGGCCCCCGCTGGATAAATGGGATGGGCGTAGGGAGTTTCGATCGGTGACGTGGGAAGCTCAGGCGTCCAGAAGCGAAAGCGACATGCCGTGTAGAGAGCGAGGACCCCCAGGATCAACCAGAACGCACAGACCCAGCGTGGGCGTCGATACCAGAGACCGACGACCTTGTTTCCCAAGGCGGTTTGTTCAATCCAGGGCGGAGCACAGCACAGCCAGACAACGGCATAGATTGATAGATGCCGTGCATGCTGGAATGCCAGGAGCGCGGGAACCAGGACCATGGCGATGCCAGGCAACGCTGGTATTCCCTTCCAGCGGAGGGCATATAAATTAATGCACTGAGAGAAGACGAGTACGGCCAGCAATTCGTAGACGCCCAGTGTCCACAGTGGATTCCACTCGTTGACGGCCTTGCGAGGCAGCAGCACGGCTCGCCAGAGAT
Organism: Planctomycetaceae bacterium; assembly: GCA_021732415.1. Classification (GTDB taxonomy): domain Bacteria; phylum Planctomycetota; class Planctomycetia; order Planctomycetales; family Planctomycetaceae; genus JAKFVC01. The sequence continues at coordinate 11,478 of JAKFVC010000135.1, read as the reverse complement.
AATGGTAATAATCTAATCCATAGGGATTGACGGAGATCAACGCGGCCATGACGAACCACAACGCGAGGAGATGCTTGACCTGCCATAACGCCTGCGTGACGGACTTTCTGTCGATTGCTTCTCGAACAAGTTGTTCCAGCGTAAATATCACAAACAGACCCAAGCCGACCAAGAATCCCGCGTGGAGATTCAGCCAGACGACATAGGTCAGCAACCAGACGGCAATCCACCATCTGTGGCGACGAATCTCAACCGTTAGTAACAATTGTAAACCCACCAGAAAGGCCAGTGTGAAGACCTGAGCCCGGAGTGTTGAGAATCCGATCCACGCCATGACAAGGGCCATCGGCATGAACAACGAAATGACGGGATGCGACGCACCTCGACGGCGAGCGCACAGGTAAGAACCGATCGCGATGAAGAGCATCAGGGCGTATTCGACGAGCATCAGTCCCGCGCCACCCAGGTGGCTCGAGATGGTCGCCAGATAGAGCACCGCCCCGGTCCCCCATTCGTGATGCACGACGGGATAAATGGTTGGCGTATAAGCAAACGGGTCGACGTTGGGGATCCGGCCAATCTGGATGGCCTCTCGGATGAGTGCCAGTTCATGAAACAGATCCGGATCGAGCGCCGTCTTTCGGCTGAGGCAGGCAATGAGCATCCCCATCATGCCGAACCAGACTGCCGCTTTGAGCCAGAGAGGATATTCGCCGGCATTCGGTCGCGCTGAGTTCGACTCGGATGCTGGCTCGGACATGGTGATTGGTATTCGCTGGAAAAGGACAAGGAGGCAGGTCGAATCGCTTGGAAGCCCACGCGGGCTCACGACGTTCTAAAGAGCTGCTTGTAGCCGGGAAATGGTTCTATCCACTGTACCTTGCTGGCCCAGCACTAGCGAGTTTCGAACGCATTTTTAGAACACTTTGGCGGAATGCCGTGAGATCGCATCCGACCCCCGTGGCCGACGCTGCCAGCGTCGGAATACAGACGCTAGCAGCGTCTGCCACGGGTGAATTCACCGGCGTCAGGCTTGCGAAGGGGCACAGGGCCGATCACAATTTGTTCCGAGCCACCTCGCTCTCAGTTCCCATCAGGCTCACGTCGTCTTCATCTTCTCAGGGGGCATCGTGTCGACAGAACAGCCAATCACTGCCGCGGACAAACTACGCGAACTCAAACTGCCGGTTAGTTCCAAGATCAACTACAAGTTGGACAGCGTGTACCCAGTCCTAAAGGGCTGGTTTGTCAACGGGGGGATCAAGAAGAAACATAAGCTGATCAAGCAGTCCGAGGCGACATTAGAAGAAATCTTGCGGCCCGGGGAAGAAGTGCTGTACGTGGCGAAAGGCGTTCAGTACTCGTTCTGGGAACAATATTTCCTGGGTGTCTGGGCCAATATGATCAACCAGACGGTCTTCGTCCTCACGAATGCGCGGCTGCTGCTGTTTCACACCAATACGAGCGGCAAGCCTAAGGACATGTATTGGATGATCTACTACAGTGAGATCGTGCAGTTCAAAACCAGTTGGTTTAACGGCGCGCTCGTGGTCAAACTGAAGGATGGCAAGACCTTCAAATTTGCCGGTTTCACGGGGACCGACAAGAAGCAGATGCCGCTGGTCTTCAAAGCCGCAGCCGCGAGCTATCAGGAACGTGGATTCAATCCCAAGGTCACGCAATCCCGCGAGAATCTGTGTTCGCATTGCTACACAGTCGTTCCCAAAGGCGAAACGATTTGCGAGAGTTGCGGAGCCGAATTCTGGAAACCGAAGGACGTGGCACTCCGCAGCCTGATGTTCCCCTCGTGGGGCGATTTCGTCATGGGGCACTATATTATCGGGTTCATGGAGCTGATCGGCTACATAGTCTGGTGGGTCATCGTAGGAACGGTCCTCGTTGCGGGGATCGCGAAAGGCGATCCGGAGGGACTTGTCGCCGCGCTACTGGCGCTGGGGGCACTGTTTGCCTTCGCACATATTCCCGATGCCATCCTAACGTACTACATCGCGAGCAAGGGGCTGAATCGCCGTCGCCCGCCTGATCCGTCACGGATCGCGGCGGACGAACCCGCCGAAGTGGACGCACAACTTCAGTGACGAGCAGGCAGATGGGATGGAAACATTGCGAAGCATTGGGCCAGAGACCTGACCCTCGGGCGCCTAGAGTCTGTCGACTCCGAAATTGGCCTTGGGAGAATTGATCCGCCAAGAATATACTTACGGTGCTTGCGCGTTCTTGCGAATGTGTTTGGGTTTAAACGAGTGAAACGTGCTCCTACTTGAAAGGGACTTCTGATGGGAACAAACCCGCCAGATCCTATGACTCGTGAACAGAAAGAGCCCATACCGATGCCACCATCGGGACCGGACTATGATGAATCACTCGATTGGGAATTCCGGGTGGAAGTTGATACGTCTCATCGAAAATCGGGCGTCGTCAAGGTCAAACCTCGATTTGCGGGACGCGCAACCCCGATGCCGTTGGCAGATCCGAGATCGGACGATACGGTATGACCGCTGAGCGATTCCCCTGGTACGATTTCGCCGACGGAGATGACCTCGAGCAGGGTGACATCATTCTCGGGTGCCGATGCTTTCAGCCTGTCGAGACTGCCCCGGACGAATCAATCAGTATGACTTGGCTGGAGCGAGATCTAATCATCCTTTCCCAATCATGCGACTTGGTCAAGAGTCGCGAAAAGCTCTCCGACGTATTGCTCGCATCAGTCTGGAAGCAATCGGAATTGTCTGGGCACTTAACCACATCCAAAGGCCTGGAGGACGCTCGACGAGGTAATCTGCCCAGCGTTCATCTCCTGGCTCAAGTGGACTTTATGGGTACGGATCCCGGGATCAAAGTGGTCGACTTCTATAGCCTTTTTACGTTGCCCATCGGCTTTCTACGGCTCCAGGCGGCAGCGACTCCAAAGCGCCTGCGGTTACTCCCCCCCTATCGAGAACACCTTTCCCAGGCCTTCGCCCGCTTCTTTATGCGAGTCGGGCTTCCGCAAAACATACCAGCGTTTCGTTGATCATTAAGAAGGCACGCCGCATCAACGCGACAGGAAAAGGCCGCTCTCGCTGCTACTACAACTTGCTCCCTGGGTGAACCCAGGGCTTCCGATATGGCCGCGCTAATCGTTGATTGGCGGCGTCATCGTTGAGAACCTTACCGCTAGCCGCGTCCCAGACCAGGGTGCGGCCGAGATCCATCGCCATATTCGCGAGGATGCAGCTCGCCGTCGAGATGTGGCCCTGTTCGATGTCGGCCACTGGTTTGCCTCGTGACTCACGGGCCGCAAGCCAATCTCGCATGTGGCCGCGGATGGCGGGGGCGACGTGCGTTTCGAGGTCTTTCTCGGTCTTATCTTCCGGGTATTTATCCAGCTCGTAAACCACATCTTTATGAATGGAATCGCCCTGCCCCACCGGGATAAAGTCGTAGCCATTGACACTGCACTTGAGCGTCCCCTTGTCTCCATAAATCGTCGCGCCCCACGGGTATTGAGGATCAGCCGCTGCTCCATACGTGCGGTGCTGCCAGATGACAGGCAGCTTGCCGAACTCAAACGTGGCGGTTTGTGTGTCGGAGATGTTGGCTTTGCTGTTCTTGTCCACTAGTATTCCGACAGAGGAGCTCACGCGCTGCGGCCAGCCCAGGTCGAGCATCCAGCGGACCGTATCCAGCATGTGAATGCACATATCGCCGACAATGCCGTTGCCGTATTCCATAAACGCTCGCCAGCGCCGCGGATGCACCAGCGAGTTGTAGGGCCGCAGGGGCGCCGGGCCGGTCCACAGGTCATAGTCGAGGTAGTCCGGCGGCGCGGAATCGGGCGGATTCTCTTTCGTCCGCATATGGTAATAACAGTAGATCTCGACGAGTCCGACGTTGCCCACTTTGCCCTCGCGCAGGATGCGATCACGAGCCTCGATCAGATGGGGAGTGCTGCGTCGTTGTGTTCCAATCTGTACGACGCGTTGATGCTTCCGGGCCGCCGCCAGGATTGCCTGCCCTTCCATAATGTCGACGCTGATCGGCTTTTGCAGGTAGACGTCCGCGCCCGATTCGATCGCCGCGATCGCGGTCAGCGCGTGCCAATGATCGGGAGTGGCGATCAGCACGACCTCGGGACGTGTCTCCTTCAGCAGTTCGCGGTAGTCGTGGAACGTCCGCGGCTTCTTCTTGGACATTTGCCGTTGGGAAACCAGATCGGCCGCTTCCGCGACCATGTTGCGGTCAACATCGCACAGCCCCACGACTTCCACCGGGGCGACTTGAATCAGCCGCAGCAGATCGGCCTTACCATACCACCCACAGCCGATCAGTGCGGTCCGTAATGGTTGCGTGGGTGCTGCGGCGAAGAGACTGGGGTTCAATGCGGCGAGACTAAGTCCCGCGGTGCTGGTCTGCAGAAATGTTCGTCGATCCATGTAGAGGCTCCATGTGTGACGTCTGGATTTCGCGATAACGACATGATGGCACGCGGCAAACGTGTGAGAGTGCAGCCTTGGCCAATCGAATGGAGACGACGGTATTACTCCGTGACTCTCACACACTCATACGCTCAAACTCCGATTGCCCACCGGCGCAGGGTAGCACACCTTCTTGGAACTGTGCTACCCTTCCTCGAGGAAATACCCACCTCATTCGCGCGGCCCACGCGGGGGTATCACCAGTTACCAACGACTCCTGATTCCAGCGAGGATCCCCATGTCGCACATACACTTTCCCCAGACTCACGACCTGTCCTACCCGGCCCCCAAAGGAAACGTGCTGCTGCTGAGTTGCATGGACCTGCGGCTGTTGGACGATATCGTCAATTTCATGGATCAGGACAATCTCTCCAACAGGTACGATCAGTTCATTCTGGCCGGTGCCGCATTGGGTGCGCTCGGCGGCTGCACTCCTGAGTATGCCCATTGGCGACAGTCCTTCTTTGATCATCTGTGGGCTGCGCACAAGCTCCATGATATTCGCGATGTCTACATTCTGGAGCATCGCAACTGCGGAGCCTATCACAAGGTCTTTCAGGTGGCTCCCGAGTTCTGCGATAGCGATGCGGAGCTTAAGAAAGAAGCCGCGTGCCATCGCAAATACGCGAAACTGCTGGAAGATGAGATAGCAGCCTGGTGCAAGGCAAAAGGAATCACCTTGCGGGTCCGATCCTTCTTGATGGGCATTCGTGGAGACGTGTCGCTACTGACCGATGCACCGGCCTCCCCACGCGTCAAACGCAGCAAGGAATAAGGCCCTTGATCGCGTAGGTCAGGCTGTGCCTGACGCTCTCAATCTGCGACGATTTTACAGGAGAATCGCGATTGCGGCTCTGGGTTGCTTCTGTTGTAGTCGCGTTTCGCCAGAACGCGGGCGAGTGACTCGCGAGGCCCGCACTCTGGCGAGATGCGGCTACGACGAGTTGAACACGTAAGGCACAGCCTGATCTACCTTGCGATCACGCAAGCGTCGGTCATTCCCGGGCATCCCGTTCGCCACACTGATAGCCGTCATACCAGGCGGCAATTTGATCGACGACATGCAATGCGCAGTGGTCGTTCCCGGCACTGTCGTCCGGCCAGTACTTCAATTCCTTGCTGACACGTGCGGCAATACTGTCCTCCACGCTGATCCAGGCACAGTTATCCCACGTCCCCCAAATCTGCGGGTGTTTGCGAAGGATCGTCTCGACCGCCAAGGTAATCTTTTCAGCACGTGTCATGAGTACTCCAGAGTGATTAGGTCCTCATTCAACATATCTCGAAGGGATTTCTTGTCAACACATTCATGGGATGGTGAGAAAAAGCATCGCGATTTGCGATTTGATCGGAACAACTGTCTAATGTGCGATCGGTACCATTACGGGTTGCGTGAATTCAATGCTCCCTGATCTCTTCATTCGATAACGCCGCAGTCGAATTCAATTCCTGGTCAACCGATTGGGGCGAGGCAGAACACACCACGTTACATGGATTTATCATGACCGATCCGACTGCTTCGCCCGCCGAGGTATTCCTGCAGCTTCGCGGTCAACTCTTTCGCGACGATCTCGCGAGCCTCGCCCCGCCTGATGACGGCGCGCCCACTCCTGAGGCCGGCCCGGAAATCATCGGCGTATGCATGGAGGTGGGGCTCGAGACCGCCAGCTATCTGGTGTATGGGCTCCGCGATGGATCAGCGAGTTTATACATAAGCACCGGCGGTTCGATCGGCGGCCAAGGTCAGCCGCACATCAATGCTGCAGCGCGTAAGTTCGTCGCGGCCGCCAGACACTTCGTGACCCAGTTACCATCCGTCAACGAGTATCCAATACCTGCCACCGGTCGGGTACGGTTCTCCATTTTCACGACAACAGGCGTATTCGCCGGTGAGACAGATGAAACCGAACTGATGAATGGTCGAGGTGAACTCCTTCCACTTTTCGAGACTGCCCATGTCATTATCGCGGGCTTCCGACAGATCCAGGAGCCCGAACCTCCCAACGAGTCGAAGTATCTCAATTATCTGTTGGTCGCCCTCGCGCGAGGCACGGGAAAGTCTGTGACTATGACAGATGGAGAGACGTTGCCTGACCCCGCTCCCTTGACCGCTAACTTAGAGGACTTGAAAGACATCGCCAAAATCGGATTCAAGTTCAAGCAGCTCTCCACGACGGCGATCATCCGAACGCTCTTGCACATGGCGGGCTACCGCTGGTTCCGATTCTTTAAGACCCAAGGGTACTTTCCAGTGCGCCTGCTCGGAAACGACGGCGAATCATTCACTCTCGTCACCTTCCGAGTTTCGCGACTTCGTCAGGCCGGCCGCAATCAGATTGAGATTTCAGTCCACAATGCAGATTAGCTGGAACGCAACCCATGAGCATCACGTTTGACATCCTCGGCGCTCCTGGACGCGACAACGCCCTGCTGGTGCGAGTCGACTCGGGTCAGTCAATCGAGCGTCTCCTGTTTGATTGCGGTGATGGCTGTTTGAACGCCGTTCCGTTCTCGGAAATCCAGGCGATTGACCAGCTGTTTTTGTCGCACCTGCATATGGACCATATCGGCGGCTTCGACTATTTCTTCCGCTGCGTCTTCAATCGCGAGACCAAACCTAACCACATCTGGGGCCCGCCAGAGACATCCAGGATCCTGCACCATCGCTTTCAAGGGTTTCTGTGGAATCTGCACACCGAGATGTCCGGAACATGGCGGGTCACGGACATTGCCGAAAGCGAAGTCTCGACGACGCGATTCGAACTGGCAGAGGCTTTCGCGATCGCACATGAAGAAAGTCGCACAGCAAGACAACCATACCTTTTCGAGGGCCTCAATTATGCTGTCGAGGCTCATACGATGGACCATCGCACGCCCACCATCGCCTACGTGGTTCGTGAGAAACCTCGCAGCAACATCGACACCACCCGCCTGGCAGAGATGGGCTTACGGCCCGGGGCCTGGATGAAACATCTAAAAGATCCGTCAGATATAACGGAAACAGTTCAAATCGGCGGGGTGTCCTACTCCGTCGCGTCACTTCGCGAATCGCTGATTGTAGAAACGCCAGGCGACTCCATCGCCTATCTGACCGATTTTCTGCTGGATGAACCGAGCATCGCCCGCTTGGCCGAAATTCTAAAGGGCTGCCAGAACGTCGTGTGTGAAGGCCAGTATCGACACTCGGACCTCGAACTGGCTCGAAAGAACTATCACATGACGACCGCCTTGACGGCTCAATTGGCACGACGAGCCCAAGTGGGAAATCTGATCTTGTTCCACCTTTCCGATCGCTACAGTCAGCAGGAATGGCTCGAAATGCTATTAGAAGCGCAAGCAGAATTCGCAGCGACTTCCTATCCACTGAGCTGGCGCCTGGAGCCGGCTGCAGGATAGAGGCATCCACTAACGCCGTGCAGGATGGGCACGTTGCCCGTCTCATGAATCATTGTGAAGATCACGACGCCTGCGACGGTGGCCACGGGGCGTCGTTAGCATCACCACGCGACGGCCGGGGCGGCCATCCTACGCCACCGCCGGGCGGCCGTGTGAAAGACATTCGCGGCGACTCCGCTAGTTTTGCGGAGCATGATGACCGACGATCTGCAGCTTGTAATGGTGCGGTTTGCTGCCGGGCTCCGTCACCTTGAAGCTGAGTTTGCCCGTGAATGTGTCCGAATCTGACGGCGACGCAAAGTTCTGGAAGTGACCTTTCAGGTTGAACTTCCCTTGGACATTAGTCTCATCAATCGTCCCCTTGAAGGTCTTACTCGTGGCCTTCACATTCTTCAGCAACACATGTCCCCGTCCCGGAACCTCGGCGATGTTGCTGTCGATCGACGTCGCAAAATCACATCCGTAAGGCGGTTCGGGTAAGGGTGCGGGTGGAGGCTGCGCGCCCGGTGGAGGACCGTATTGCCAATTTGTGTCCCATGCAGTCAGTAGGAGACGTGACTCCAGGAATTCAATGCTTGAGACGCGATTGGCCGCCGCTGGCATGCGGCGAGCCGCTGGTGCCCGGTGAGGAATCAAAGCTGCCAGTCGCCCCAGAATCGAATGCATCGTAGCGAACCCTTGGGAATCAGAATCGTCGTTCACAACCTCCTGTTGATACTGGTTTCAGTTTAGAATCCTCGCGAGACGGAACGCAAGTAGAAAATGTCGCGCAGAAAACGATGTGGCACAAATACGGCACGTCTCTGGAAGAAGTGCGTGTCACCGCCACTCTCCAGTGTCGTTTAGGCTACACACTCTAACTCACCGGCGCTCACATCCGTAACGTCACTGGGAACGGCGGCATCAACAGGGCAACCGATCAGAAAGATCGTGGGCAGCGTGACGCCGCAGGGACCGCGGACATCAATCCGCCCCACTTCCCATGCATAGTCCTCGGCTCCCACGCTGTTGGCCATCGCACGCAGCTCTTCGGGCGAATAAGTCCTGAGGACTGAAACCAGGCCGTCCCATAAAAAGATGGCCGGCGCAATGGGAATCACGTAGGTCAACAAGAAGCGCTGCAGAGTTAACCGGCCCACCACTGGCGTCAGGGCGAACGACTGCCAGAGGGAACACAAGCCGGTCAGGAGCAACATGCGCGGCGTCCGCTCGAGCAGTTCGAACACTGCGATCGGCTGCCGCTTGCGTGCCGCGTCGGCTAACAACCGCAGTACTCCATCCGGCCGAAAATGGTGGAGTGCCGTGAAGAGAGTCCTCACACCTACGAGACCAGCTGGGACATCGAACGCACTGATGGAGTCGTAGCGCGCCTGGATCGCGCCGCCCCCTTCGAGCTCATGCCGCCGAAACGCTTCCACATTGGGATAGAGATCCGTGAGCAACACGTCGACCGGTTCATCCAGCTCTTCCGACAAGATTCGCTGAACTTCCAGCAGAGGACCACCCGCACCGGCGCACAGATCAACGATCTGGCTGCCGCCGGTTTTGACCAGCACTGTTTTGAGATGACCGGCGATGGCCCGATTCACAGGCCCCCGCACCTTCCGCGTCAGAAAGTAACGCAGATGATCGGTAATAAAATTGCGGAAGACAACCGGCAGCCAAGCCTGGTCTTCCCACTCAAAGAGGTGACGCCGTTGCATAGACGCACTTTCTCGCGATGGCCAGCGGCGCTAACAAGTACTCGGCGCAGACCGAGTCGCAAACGCACAGGGAGGTTGACACCACCAGCCCACTGATGGCCCTCAGCCGACGTGTGTCACGTAGTATCGTACGCTGTTGATACCCGAGAGAAGCCCGAAACGGCACTCTAACAGAAATGTCACACGGAAAATGGTGGTGTGAAAAACTCTACAAGAGTGGAGTAATCAATCAAGAGGAGGGTAGTCCCTCATTCCGTTTCCATGTTCCCACGAGTTCGTCCTTGACAATGGAGCCAAATGATTTGCCGCCTGTTATGATGGTCGGTGGCGCGACTTGCAGTCGATAGCGGGATCACTCTGCTGGCTACGACCGAGCCGCTGATAACAAAGTCCCTTCGTTATTTCGGAGCTGCGTTATGACATCTACCAACGCCTGGGTGGCCACAGCGGCCACGCAAAAACTCGTTCGACAAGAAATCGACCTCGGCCCGCTGGCGGCGGAAGAGGTGGAAGTGCAAGTCGAGAATTGTGGCTTGTGCCATTCCGATCTTTCCATGTTGAAAAATGACTGGGGCATCACCGGCTTTCCAGCAGTGCTGGGGCACGAAGTGATTGGCCGGGTCGTCGCGGTGGGTTCGGCGGCCAAAGGACTGACCGTCGGCCAGCGTGTCGGTATTGGCTGGACAGCGGGCAGTTGCATGCATTGCCGCCAGTGTCTCTCGGGCAATCAACATCTGTGCCTCGAGGCTCGGCCGACTATCGTGGGACATCGCGGCGGATTTGCGAGTCTTGTCCGAGCCCACTGGGCATGGACACTCTCGTTGCCCGAAGGCCTCAACTTGGCCGACGCCGGTCCGCTGTTGTGCGGCGGCATTACGGTCTTTAATCCACTGGCTATGTACGCCAAACCGACCAGCCGCGTCGGCATCGTGGGGATCGGGGGACTCGGCCACATGGGCGTGAAGTTCGCCGCAGCCTATGGCTGCGACGTGACCGCCTTTACCTCCAGCGAAAGCAAGTTCGACGAGGCTCGTGGCTTCGGTGCTCACCACGTGGTTTCCAGCCGCGATCCAGAAGCCATTAAGAAACTGGCCAACACATTCGATCTGCTGATTGTGACCGTCAACGTCACACTCGATTGGGCAGCCTTGATTGCGGCACTCGCCCCGAACGGCCGGATGCACGTTGTCGGGGCTGTAGCAGAGCCGATTTCGTTCTCGAACACGCCACTGATCTTCGGCCAGAAATGTATCTCAGCGTCGCCGACGGGATCACCAGTGGCCATCGAAGATATGCTCGCGTTTGCCGCACGGCACAACATCGCACCGCAGACCGAGCATTACCCAATGAGCCGGATCAACGAGGCCTTCGAACGACTCGAGTCTGGCAAAGCACGATATCGGATCGTGCTCGACGCCGACTTTTAGCCACCCGCATCAGGGGTCGGGTGTTCAAACTTCAAAATTGGCTGAACCATTAACAATGCCTAAATCTCCAGCGAATAGCCAATTTTGAAATTTGAACGCCTGACCCCAAACTGAGAAAATGCATTAGTCTATTAGGCTCACCTAGTCCGAACAGGACACTAGCGAGTTCTGGCTGATCTTCGTAACTGAGCGGACTGGCGCTAGCCACCGGTTCTTCAGCATTTTTGGCGAGAAGAACCGGTGGCTAGCGCCATTCCGCTCACAAACGGAGTATCATTGGCCTGACGGCAGCCGGCCCACTTACGCAGCGAATTTAGGAGCTAAAGTTAATGATACGCACTAGCACTCTGTGCATCGGACTAACCCTCCTTTCAGCAGTAACCTTTGCAGAAGAGGACAAGGTCACGATCGCGCCGTTTGTGTTTCGTGACGTCGGAGCCGAACGAGGTTTATTCCCAGGGGCGCAGGGGATTC
>JAKFVC010000138.1 GCA_021732415.1 Planctomycetaceae bacterium | reverse complement strand
CCCCCAGCCCCTCTCCCCGGAGTACCAGGGCGAGGGGAGTCAGATTCGTTCATACGCGCTCTATGCCAGCAACTTATCGACAACCTTTCCTCCGACATCAGTCAGCCGGAAATCCCTTCCCTTAAACCGATAAGTCAGCTTGAGGTGATCCAGCCCGAACAGCTTCAAAATCGTCGCGTGCAGATCGTTGACGTGAACGGCGTCCTTGATGATGTTCCAGCCGATTTCGTCAGTCTCACCGATGACTTGGCCTCCCTTAATACCGCCGCCGGCCAGGAACATGCTGAAGGCAAACGGGTGATGGTCGCGGCCAGTGTTGTACTTCGCCACGTTGTCGCCTCGATTTTCGCCCAGCGGAGTCCGGCCGAATTCGGCCCCGAAGATCACCAATGTCTCGTCGAGCAACCCGCGCTGCTTGAGATCTTTAATCAACGCGGCAATCGGCTGGTCGCACATGCGCGTGGTGAATTTCATCTCGGAATCGAGGTCGCTGTGATGGTCCCAGGAGGCGTGGAACACGTTGACGAACCGCACCCCTCGTTCGACCATTCGCCGCGCGAGGAGACAATTTCTCGCGAACGAAGAAAAGGTCCCCGCACCGCCCCCGCGACTGGCTTTCAGTCCCTGCTCGTCGCGATTCACACCATAGGCTTCCAGGGTTTCCTTGGTTTCCCCAGCGAAGTCAATCAGTTCCGGAGCAGCCGACTGCATGCGATAGGCGAGCTCGTAAGCGGCAATACGGCTGGCGATTTCCGGATCACCGACGCTATCGAGCCGAGCCTGATTCAAATCGCGCAAGGCATTCAACCCGGTCCGCTGCATCTCGGTCGTCAAACCCGCGGGATTGTTCAGATTGAGGACCGGCTCACCCTTGTTGCGGAACAGAACTCCCTGGTAGGTCGACGGCAGAAAGCCGCTGGACCACAGCGAGGCCCCGCCGCTGGTGCCTCGGCCTGCCGTCAGCACGACGTAACCCGGCAAATCGCTGGATTCGCTTCCCAGTCCATAGTTCAGCCACGAGCCCATCGTCGGCAGTCCGAACGTCGACCGTCCGCATAGCATCTGCAGTTGGCCCGGATGATGGTTGAAGGCGTCGGTATGCATCGATCGCACGAGGGCAATGTCATCTGCACACGACCCGATATGCGGCAGCAGATCGGCCATCTCCGTACCGCACTGGCCATACTTCTGGAACTTCTGATTGCTGCCGAGCAGAACGGCCGACTCCTTTTGAATGAAGGCAAATCGGACTTCCTTGGTCAGAGATTCGGGAAGTTTCTGACCATTAAGCTCATTGAGCTTCGGCTTGGGATCAAACAAATCGAGCTGACTCGGCGCCCCTTCCATAAAGAAGAAGATGCAATTCTTGGCCTTGGGAGCAAAATGGGGCGGCTTGGGAGCCAACGGATTGACGATCGATGGCTCCGCAGCCGACAGCAACCCGTCTTGATTCAGCAACGACGCCAGCGCCAGTCCGCCCAATCCGCTGGCGGAGGTGGCCAGAAAGCTGCGTCGAGCCCGCAAAATCTGCTCTTGAACCGGATCCATTCTGCACCTGTCTGAGCCGCTAACACACAACAATGATTGTTGATGCTTATTAGACCTTAGACAATCGGCGAACGGAAGAGAGGACCCGTAGGATGGCCGCCTCGGCCGTCTGCATTCGACTCTCGAACACCAAACGAGCCAGAGTGCCAAACCAATCAGCTTTGGGCGAATTGACGTACTCTTTGAATTCTTTGCACAATTGCTCGTCAGTGGTGAGGCACTCGACGGCCGGGGCGGCCATCCTACAGACCCACAAAAATTCGCCGCGCTCTTTGATCCCTTCGGCTTCTTTGAACTCTTCGATCCCTTCGAATCCCTTCGACTTCTTTGAACTCTTTGATCCCTTCGAAACCCTTCGACTTCTTTGAACTCTTTGACCCCTTCGAAACCCTTCGACTTCTTTGAACTCTTTGACCCCTTCGAAACTCTTCGACTTCTTTGAACTCTTTGACCCCTTCGAAACTCTTCGACTTCTTTGAACTCTTTGACCCCTTCGAAACTCTTCGACTTCTTTGAACTCTTTGACCCCTTCGAAAAGGTCTCAATCGCGGGGTCGGGCGTTCAAACTTCAAAATTGGCCGTAAGTCAAACCCTGCATTGAAGATCAAACCCATTGGCCAATTTTGAAATTTGAACGCCCGACCCCAAACTGATAACGTTCCGCTTCCGGCTAGACGCACATTTTACGGACCAAGTTGCGTGTGAATTCCTCACGCCACTTTGAATTCTTCGAAATCTTCTCTCTCGACCACGCGTTCAGATAAGTAATGGATTATCAGTCGGGATAATGGTAAGCGACTGGACTCCGAGTCGGGGTACATCCTCGGGGGGACCCGACTCTGGAGAGTCAGGCTACGGAGCTGCCAACTTTGAAATCTCCAATCTGTCTTAAGTCTACTCTCAACTCAGTTCCATCCACTCTCTCGCCGCAGGCGCACCGTGTGCGCCCTCGAACAGGACGCACAGCTGCCCTGTCGAATACACCGGGTCGGGCGAGCGATTTTTCGATATTGGCGGTTGACGTCGATCTTGAAAACGCGTCCGTTCACCGCCAATTTCGAACACTCGCACGCCCGACCCCTCAATGGTACTGCCGGTCGATCTGGCCACCAAATTGCAACTGCAATATCATCGGTGGCGTATGGTGTTCTTCAGCACACGGATCAAATACGAGAGTCCGTCATGGATGAAAAACGCAAATCCAACGGAGCCTTATGGGTCGCGCTCACGATTTTGCTAATAGGCCTATTCTACCCCTTGAGCGTCGGGCCGTTCATCTGGCTGGTCGATCGCGACATGCTGCCGCTTGGGGTAACGCGATGGCTGCTACCGATCTACATTCCGCTCGACGACTTGGCTGAAAACAAAACGATCCCCGTCTTGCCCGGGCTCATGAGTTGGTACTTCTCACTGTGGGTTTAAGCAACGACCAAGACCCGTTGCTAAGGGCTCACGAAAAAGAACACGAGACTATGATGAACGCGAAGGTCTCGCGATTGGAATGAATTCCCCGAAGGGGATATGCAACATAGCCCAGGGTTGCCCGCCCCGGCGGGCTACCCTGGGTACACACCACTGTTCGCAAAGATGGAATCGGCGGTATCACCATGAAGGACTGTAGGATGGCCGCCCCGGCCGTCTGCTTTCGACCCTCAGATACCAACCGAGCCAGAGTGCCAATGAACCAACTCCGCGAGAAATCGATGTACGCTCTCGGGAATCTTGGGACAATTCCTCGTCGATAGCCAAGCACTCGACGGCCGGGGCGGCCATCCTACAAGCCGTCAGGAACATACTCGATTGGAAGGGTTCACATGGATGATAAACTCAAAAGCAACATCGCGGTGCGTGCCGCATACGGCCTGTTGTTTCTCATGTTCTTCTATCCGTTAAGCGTCAGGCCGCTCATTTGGCTCGCCAACCACGAACTACTTTCTGACTCCACTGCGGAATTCCTCGAAGCAGGAATCTATAGTCCGCTGGGGCTGCTCCTAGAATTAGAAGTTCCGGTCGTCGCGCCGCTACTCCAATATTACATCGATATCTGGCATAGCTATGGACCTTCGTAAGGCGCAGCATGCTTTGCAATTGCCGCCAGATTCACTCATCGAGACCCCACAAATCGAAATCACCGCCCCCACAATCGACGAGATCCGTCCTGCTGTTGAGCTCGTTCTTGAGGGCACTCCCAGCGATGATCCCGTCGCTCAAATCGACACGTTCCTCGCAGCGGTCGAGCGAGGCGAAGTCTCACTCGCTGGACTGCTCGTAGTACGACGCCACACTGTCGTTGTCGGGGCAGTCTTAGCGGTCTCTCAGCCGGGCGGGACCACCCATGTCTGGCCGCCACGTCTGGTGCCCGATGAACCCATCGCGACCGCACACGCGCTGGCGATCTCTTGCTGTCGATGGGTTGCAGCATCAGGGGCCAAGCTGGCTCAATGCTTAACCCAGTTGGAGGATCACGCGTCACAACAGATCCTCGAACAGGTCGGATTTGAGCGCCTGACTGACTTGGCTTGCTGGCAGCATACGCTCGAAGAAATCCCGCACGCCGCGCTGCCTGATGATTGCGATGTCGTCGAGTATTCCCTTGAGAATGCCGTTGACTTCGAACGTGTGATGCAGGCCACCTACATCGACAGTCAAGACTGTGCCGCGCTCCATGATCGCCGGTCCGCGCGAGACAATCTGACCTCGCACGAGTTCGTCGCGAATGCCGATTCGCGGCGTTGGTTGCTCTATCGTTGTGGTGACGAGGACGTCGGTGTTGTGCTCTGTGCGGATCATCGTGATCAGCAAATGTGGGAGCTGCTTTACATGGGAGTGGTCCCCAAGTTTCGACAACAGGGATTTGGTTTGGCCATGTTGTGTGAGGCCCTGTGGGATGCTCAAGAATCGGGTGCAGAGGGATTGTTCCTCGCGGCCGATGACGCAAATGACGCAGCAGCGAAACTTTACGCTGCGTGTGGATTTTCGATTGGCTTTCGCCAGCGAATTCACGTGTGGTTTCCCTCCGCTGATGCTCGGTAGCAATTCACAAGTTGTGCACACTGCCTGTTGCTTGACTGCCTGTTTTACCACTTCCGAAGATGGCTGCTTCACACGGGTTAATGCAAAGTGAAGATCGTGCAAAGAAAAGAAAAAAAGAAATGAAAGCTTGCGCTTTTCCTCAGCCTGTTGGCTCGTTAGGATTCCGAACACTGAGTGAGTGATTCACGGCTTGTCCCGCTACCAGATGGTGCTGTAGCGGAACCAGCCGTCCCCGATCTGATTCCCATTAAATAAGTTGCGGGCCAATTCTCTGCAACCGGTCTCCCGGCAACGGTACCGGTCTGCACCTAGACATCCTGGATGGTCTGGGCGAGGAGTTGGCGCGCACTTGGGGGGGTGGCACGATGCAGCCCGACAACTTGGCACTGGTCCCCGCCGGTGCCTTGCCGGAGGAATTAATCCTCCGAAGTTTCGCAGCCGCAATTGGTAGAAGACGCTATGAGCATTGGTTCCATCAAAAGACAGGGTTCCGAGTGGAGGGTGACGAGCTTGTCATCTCTGTCACGAACCCATTCCTGGTCACCTGGCTGCCGCAGAATTTTCGCGCAGCTTTGCTCGCCGCCGCACAGCCCGTACTAGGCCTGTCGGCGAACGTACGCTTCGAGGTCGGCTGTGAAGCCGGCGCCGAACTGGGACGCGATGCGGGTCCTTCTTCCCTGAAGGTCGTCTTGCAACAGAGTCCCGTCGCGCCTGTGCCCACTGAACCGACACGACGTGCGCCGGCGACGCCGAAACGCTTGGAGTCGAAGGACTCTCGCGTAGCGGAACGGCGTGATCCTGAGCCGCGTAGCGATGAAGCGCGCCCTGTGGAAAAGCCCATGCCGGCGGTGCTGCGCGTTAAGAAGGAACCGCAACTGACAACAGCTACGGTGAAGCCTGTGGCAGAGACCTCCTCACGCCCCACACGTCGGTATGCCGATCTGATGGACTTCGTCGCCGGTTCATGTAATGAGTTCGCACTGTCTGCGGCACAGCAGATCAGCCTGGCGCCCGGAGCACAGTTCACAACCCTGTTCGTCCACGGCCCCGTGGGAGTTGGTAAGACACACATCCTCGAAGGGATCTGTCGCGAGATCAAATCGCGGTTTGCCGGGCGTCAAGTCGTCTACCTGACGGCGGAAGCGTTCGCCAACTTCTTCACGCAGGCCTTGCGGGAACACAAGCTGCCGAGCTTTCGGCAACGGTTCCGCTCGGTCGATGTGCTGATCATTGACGATATCGACTTCTTAGTCGGCAAGCCCGGCATTCAGGAAGAGTTCCTCTATACATTGCAGCAACTGGAGTCCCACGGCCGGCAAGTGGTCGTGGCGGCTCATGGACATCCGCGACTGCTGACCAAGATGAGCGACGAGTTGCGAACGCGGTTCCTGGCCGGCATGGTCTGCCGGATCGATGCCCCCGATGCGACCACTCGCCGACGCATTCTCGAAAGCAAGGCGCTGCGAAACTCAGTCGACTTTTCGCCCGAAGTTTTTCAATTCGTCGCCGATCGGTTCCGCAACAACGTACGTGAGCTCGAAGGTGCATTCAACACGTTGTGTGCCTACCAGAGAATGCAGGGCCGCAAATTGAGTGTGACGGCCGCGCGGCAGGTGCTGGCTGATCTGGAACGGGACTGCATCCGCGTGGTGCGACTGGCCGACATCGAGCAGGCAGTCTGTTCACTGTTCGGAGTGTCCATTCAGGATATGAAGTCGTCGAAGCGACAAAAGTCTCTCAGTCAACCGCGGATGCTGGCCATGTACCTGGCCCGCAAACACACGCGGTCCGCCTATGCAGAAATCGGAGACTTTTTCGGCGGCCGCAATCACAGCACGGTCATTGCCGCGGAAAAGAAGATCCTCGCCTCGCTGAAAGTCGAAGAGCCCATCAAGATCCATACGCAGATGTGGCGCGTCAATGATCTGGTGGAGGCTCTCGAACAGCAATTGCAGGCTGGTTGACGATCGCTACAATCGAACGAGCAGCCCCCGTGGCAGACGCTGCCAGCGTCTGTCCCCTCCGACGCTAGCACCGTCGGCCACGAGGAGAAATCCGACGTCTTGCGCCAGAAGTTGGTGAGCGGACTGGCGCTAGCCACCGGTTTGATGGCAAAGACGCTCAAAAACCGGCGGCTAGCGCCGTGCCGCTCACAACCGCAGTCCTAGAACAATCTCTCAGTGAGGAGTGACGATGTCTTTCGCGAAGCTGAGTTTCACGACGTTCATCCTGTGTAGCATCTGGTGTTTGCCGGCCAGTGCCGGGACTTCCAATAGTCTGCTGGACATCTCGCCCGACGGCAAATGGCTGGCCGCGACGAATCGTGACAATGGGACGGTCTCCATCGTCGACCTCCAATCGAAAAAGGTCGTGCATGAGATTCCCGTGGGACATCATCCCGAAGGAGTCACGTTTCTCGGTCAATCGACCAACGTTGCGGTGACCGTGTATGGCGACGATCAAATTGTCCTGGCCGACGGGGCGACCGGAAAGGTGACCGGTCGCATCGCGGTGGAAGACGAACCCTACGGAATCGTGGCGACCCCGGACGGTAGCCGAGTGTTTGCGACCCTGGAATATCCCGCGAAGATCGTCGAGATTGACGTCGCTACACAAAAAATCGTCCGCACGCTCGACATTGGTGGAAATGGCATCCGCAGTGGATCGCTAGCTCCCCCTTTCCTGCGTGGTATTGCCCTGTCACCCAGCGACAACCGTCTGTATGTAACCGAGTATCTCACGGCCAACGTGCATGCATTTGACCTGAGCAGCGGGAAAGAAGTGGACCGCTGGATTGCTAACGCGGCCGACAATATCTCGCGACAGATTGCGATCCATCCCACCCGTCCGAAGGCCTATATCCCACACATTCGGTCGCGCACGCACGTGAACCGCGGTGAAGGTTCCGTGGTCCCGTTCGTGGGTGTCCTGACCACGACTGCGGGGGAAGGCCGGCGTCGCGTCACGATGCCGATGGATGGCTTCAACAGCACTTTCGTCGTGGCCAATCCGTGGGAAACAGCGATCTCTCCCGACGCCAAAACGGTCGTTACCGTGTTTGCCGGGACCGACGACATGTATGTCTGCGACGTCATCAATGACGACTATCGCGAACTGGCTCACCACCAAACCGTGAGGCTGGGTCACAACCCGCGAGCCGTCAAGTTCGCCCCCGATGGATCGCAGTTCTACGTTTACAACACGCTCGATTTTGAAGTGGCCGGCTACAATACCAATTCGCTGCAGAAGATCTCGGAGATCACAGTTTGCGAGAATCCCCTCGGTGAAGAGAAGTTGCTCGGCAAGATTCTGTTCTACACCGCGCTGCAACCGATGGTCGGCCGGCGCTGGATTTCTTGCTCGAGCTGTCATCCCGACGGCGACTCGGACGGGCGAACCTGGCAGAATCCGGAAGGCTTGCGCAACACGACGGCTCTCTACGCGATGGCCTGGACGCATCCGCTGCACTGGTCTGCCGATCGCGATGAATCACAAGATTTCGAGCACACCATTCGCGGGCAACTGATGCAGGGACAGGGACTCGTTCGCGGTGCGATCCACGAATCGCTGGATAAACCGAACAAGGGTCTGTCAAAGGGACTCGATGCCCTGGCGTTTTATTCGAACGCTCACCCCGTCCCGATGAGCCCGCATTCCAAAGAAGGCTTGAGCGACTCAGCCAAGCGGGGCAAGGAACTCTTCTTCTCGGCAGAAACAAAATGTGCGACCTGCCACTCAGGCCCGTACTACAGCGACTCGACCCCGGTCAAGCCGTATAAGCTGCATGATGTGGGAACCGGCACATCTGACAAGTCAGAAAAGATGGGCCCGCTGTACGACACGCCGACGCTGCTGAGCGTCTATCGGACGGCCCCCTACCTGCATCACGGCGAGGCCAAGACGCTGGAAGACGTGCTCCGCAAATGCAATCCGGACGACAAACACGGCAAGACCAGTCACCTCAGCGACGCGCAGGTGGCGGACTTAGTGGAGTTCATGAAGGCGCTGCCCTACGAAGATCCCGAGCCTGCCGGTATTGCGGCGAAGTTGCCGAAGGTCGATCGCTAATCCTTCTGGATAGTCGGGCGAGAATCTGATGTGCAGGCTGCGGCCAGTAGCCATATCTACCGGCCGCAGCCTCTCTTTTTCTAGCCAGCCAGCGAACTGTTCTTCGACTTTGCCATTCACCTTTTCGATCTCGACGTGTCGCTGGGCGACCTTGCGATGCACTCCGCATAGACCACAATTGCGACATTTTTCGTAGCAATCTGTGTTGAAAGAGGACCACTTGGCCGCCCCCATCACTGTTGTCTGCACGAACTGTTCTGCCAAACTGTCACTGAAAGACGCGGACAAAATCGGCCAGAAAATTCGTTGCCCGAAATGTTCCGAGCCTTTCGTCGCGCAAGCGCTCAAGGCTGTCAGCCCGGCCCGATCAAAAGTCTCTAAGCCATCAGAGCCCGAACTCGATGACTATGAAGAGGAACTGGACGAGGAAGAAATCGTCGAGCGTCCCTCGTCCAAGTCGAAGAATTCTCGCGGCAAGAAGAAGGGGAAGCGCGGCTCAGGAACATCCAACAATCAGATGCCGTTGCTCATCGGAGCTGGGGTGGTAGTCCTCGTGCTGGGACTCGGAGGGTGGCTACTTCTGAAGGGAAAATCTACGCCGCCAGCAGTTGTCGCTGAAAATCAAACAACTTCCGTGACCAATGCGGCGCTACAGCCAGCGGCCACACTACCCGCGCCTGGTCCTGCCGTTGCTGGAGGTCCGGCAGCCTTATCAAACGAGCCGTTCGATGTGCCGGCCTTTCTGGCGGATCGCGTTGCTCCGCAAGACAACGCCGCCGGACTCTATCCTGAAGTTTTTTCTGAAGTCAACGAGGACGTAGCGGCGGCGAATCCTGCCCCGGCGCGAGAAAATCGCGTGGCCGCCGCAAAGAATTTTCGGCTGGCGATCGACATCGCTTCGGATCCAGACAAGATTCGCTCGGGCGCGATTTCTCCCATTCAGCTTGAGAAGCTCGTTAATCTTGCACAGCCCGTCATCACAAAAATGACTGCGGCACAATCCAAGCCTGACTGCGAATTGAAATACAACCATCATTTTAACTTTACGGTGGCCCCCATCAAGCCGCTGGAGTCGTTGACCCGCCTCTGTAACATCGAGACTTTCTTCGCGCGCCAGAAAGGGGATTGGGGGCGAGCGAAGTCGTCCATAGCCAGAACCTTGCGTTTGTCGCGAGACCTTCGTCGACGGGCTCCCATGATTTTTCAGATGGTCTCAGCGAACATCGATACCGTGATATTAACTCGGATTGTCGACTGCACTTTGTCCCAACCCGGACTAACAGTCGATCAGACTGACCAATTGATGGCTCTCCTGGTGGAGCATCAACAACGCGGACTGGACGGCCTGCATGAAGGGTTACGATCGGAGTATGTGATTGCGAAGAACACGATGGAAGATCTCCAGAGCGGCCGCTTAACACCGCAAAAGTTGATCGACATGGGCGGCAACGGAATGACAAGTGCCCCTCAATTGGAAGCCGAACTCCGCAACAAGAACTGGCCGGCAGAATTCGCCGCGCTGAATCGGATGACATCCGAACTGTTGAGCAACGCAAGCAAGCTCCCCGCCGAACTCCCGGCTGATTGGGCGGCGAAACTCATAGCAAAAATGCAAGCGGAGAACGCAACACTAGCGGTGATGTTGATGGGTTCCCGTATCGACCAATATTTCCTCGCGATCAATCGAGACAAAGCCCGTGTGGCACTGACGATTGCCCTAACAGCCGTTCGGCGCTACCAGTTGGCTCACGGAATGGTGCCAGCAGATTTGCCGGTGGCACTGCAGGAGGCCAAACTGACGACTCCGTTAATCGATCCATTCTCGGGACAGCCACTCCGCTATGCAATTTTGAATGGCAAGCCCACCGCCTACTCGGTCGGTAGTGATCTGATTGATCAGGGCGGAAAAATCGATTGGCAAAATGGCAAGCAGCCTGGCGATTTTATCCTGACGATCGCGGACTAAGGCCACGACGCGCGGTGCGCGCTTCCTTGACACTGTTTCTCTGCAGACGTAGCATCGCGGTATGCCAAATAACGCCTCTAACTATCTGCGCAGCCGCGAGTTGCTATCACGACAAACGAGTCTCCTGGTCGTCATTGATGTCCAGGAAAAACTCGCGCCGCTGATTTGCGAGACCGAACGTCTGCTGGTGAATTGCTCGAAGCTCGTGCAGTCCGCCCAGCTCTTCGATGTTCCGTTCTTCGCCACCGAACAATACCCCCAGGGCTTGGGGCCCACCGTTTCCGCCCTGGCCGAACATCTGCCCGACCGTCCCGCAAAGCTGCGTTTCAGTTGTGCGGAGGTTCTTAACTGGCCCCCGGCTGCCGAACGCACGGATGATCGTTTTCAGGTCGTCTTGTGCGGGATTGAGGCCCATGTCTGTGTCCTGCAGACGGCGTTCGATCTCCTGGCGGCCGGCTATCAAGTCTTTCTGGCGGCGGATGCTGTTGGCAGTCGTCGGCAGCTGGATTGGAAGATCGCTCTCGAACGGCTGGCCGCCGCGGGAGCCACCATCGTGACCACGGAATCCGTCCTGTTTGAATGGTGCGAAACGGCCGAAGCTCCCGAGTTCAAGCAGTTCGTTGCGATTGTAAAACCGAAGAACCTGTGATTCATGTCGATGGGAGGGTGAGGCTCCCGCCGAACCGGATAGTCTAGCCAGCGTCGAATGACGCTTGCGGTTCGGCGGGGTACCCTCTGGGTCCCTCACCCTCCCATGACGTTGAAATATCCTTCACGACATTGTCCGGCAGCGGTGAAATTCGATTCGCTGCATACGGCTATGATGTTACGAAAACACTTACTTCGTCTTAGAATGAAAGATGCTCAGCATGTCGATGCCCGTTCCTCCCGCTCTGGACCCGCCGCGTCGCATTTTGATGGGGCCCGGTCCCAGTGATACTCATCCCCGAGTGCTGGCCGCCCTGGGGGCTCCCACGGTCGGGCATCTCGACCCGTACTTCCTGCAGGTCATGGACGACAGCCAGAAGATGCTGCGCGAGGTCTTCCGCACGAAGAACGAACTGACGCTGGCCGTCAGCGGCACCGGCAGCAGCGGCATGGAAGCGTGCGTCGTGAATCTGATCGAACCCGGCGATCGCATGGTGGTGTGCGTCAATGGTGTGTTCGGCGGACGCATGGCCGACGTGGCCGAACGCGCTGGTGCTGTTGTCACCAAGATCGAGCGACCTTTCGGTGAGATCATCCCTGCTGATGAAGTCGCGGCTGTAGTTAAAAAAGTTTCGCCGAAGGTCTTCGGTATCATTCATGCCGAAACATCGACCGGGGCCTGGCAACCGTTGCCGGAGATCTCGAAGATCGTCCATGAGGCCGGCGCATTGATGCTGGTCGATACCGTGACTTCACTGGGCGGGATCCCGCTGGAAGTCGACGCGTGGGAATTGGACGCGGTCTACAGCGGAACTCAGAAATGCTTGAGCTGCCCGCCGGGACTCTCGCCCGTGACGTTTAGCCCGCGGGCCCTGGCGGCGATGGATGCTCGCAAGACGAAGGTGGCCAGCTGGTATCTCGACATGTCGATGGTCCGCAACTACTGGGGTCAGCAACGAGCCTATCACCACACGGCCCCGATCAACATGAACTATGCCCTGCGCGAAGCGTTGCGGCTGGTGCTGGAAGAGGGGCTGGAAAATCGCCACGCCCGGCACAAGAAGAATCATCTGGCGTTGAAGGCCGGCATTGAAGCGATGGGGCTGAAGTACGCGGTCCCAGCGAGCCATTGCCTGCCGATGCTCAACGCCATTCAGATCCCCGACGGAGTCAACGACGCTGCCGTCCGTTCGCAGTTGCTCAACGAATTCGGCATCGAGATCGGCGGCGGCCTGGGTTCGATGAAGGGCAAGGTCTGGCGTATCGGTCTGATGGGCGAAACCAGCAGCCAACGAAATGTCCTCATTTGCCTGGCGGCTTTGGAAAAATGCCTGCTCGACCAAGGCCAGAAGCCTGCCGCCGGGGCAGGCGTTGCCGGGGCGATCGCCGCTTACCGGTAGGCTCGGTGCCGTGAGGATGAGTTTATTAAATTCAATGCCTAAATCTCACGCAAAGGCGCCAAGGCGCAAAGAAGACGAGGTTAAACGTTCTCTTTCTTCTTTGCGCCTTGGCGCCTTTGCGTGAGATTAATGCATTTCAAATAACTTCCGCTTTGACACGGCGAATATTCTCGGATTGGGAGACTCCATGTCTGCTGATGCTTCTGGACAATTCCCGTCAGTTCGTCTGAGGCGGCTGCGATCGCATTCGCAACTGCGTGAACTCGTCCGCGAAACAAAGCTCGATGCGGGTGACTTCATTCTGCCGCTGTTTATCAAGCACGGTCAGGGGCAACGCATCCCCATTGGATCGATGCCCGGGCAATCGCAGATCACCGTGGATTTGCTGAAAGAGGAAATCGCCGAGATTGAAGCACTCGGTATCCCCGCCATCATCCTGTTCGGGATCCCCGAGCATAAAGACGCCGTCGGCAGCGATGCGTACTCCGATACCGGAATCATTCAGCAGGCGGTGCGCGAGATCAAACGGCTGGGGTCGAAGCTGCTGGTGATGACGGACGTCTGCTTCTGCGAATTCACCGATCACGGTCATTGCGGCATCATTGGCCATCGTCATGGTCAGCCCGATGTGGACAATGATCAGACTCTCGAGATCCTCGTCAAGGAAGCGGTCAGCCATGCCCAGGCGGGGGCTGATTTGATTGCTCCCAGCGGCATGATGGACGGCATGATCCAGGCCTTGCGGCACGGTCTGGACGCGGCGGGATTTACTCACATTCCAATCATGAGTTATGCCGCCAAGTATTGCTCGGCGTTTTACGGTCCGTTCCGCGATGCGGCCGAGAGTGCCCCCAAATTTGGCGACCGCCGTACTTATCAGATGGACCCAGCCAACGGGCGGGAAGCGCTGCGGGAAGTGGCTCTCGATCTGGCCGAGGGGGCTGACATCCTGATGGTCAAGCCGGCCCTCAGTTATCTAGATGTCATCTATCGCGTGAAGCAAGCCCATCCGGACGTGCCGCTGGCGGCCTACAACGTGAGCGGTGAATACGCCATGATCAAAGCGGCCGCCGCGAACGGCTGGATCGATGAGCAACGCGTGGCGCTGGAAGTCCTGACCTCCATCAAGCGCGCCGGAGCCGACATGATTCTGACGTACTTCGCCAAGGATGCGGCAAAATGGCTGCAGTGAAGAACCTCTGGCCTTCGACCCTGAAGGGGTCGCAGAGAGTAGCCGGTGGTTGAGCGCAGCGACACCACCGGAACCGTGGCATTCAGTGTTTTCGACCCTGAAGGGGTCGCAGATTCGCGTTTCTGCGACCCCTTCAGGGTCGATATTCCTAAATGGACTCTTTCCTTTCCGGTGGTGTCGCTGCGCTCAACCACCGGCTACTCTCTTTAATCCCTCCGGGATAGATACGAATGTGCAGAGCGGCGCTAACTTGTTACGAACAAAAAATCCCAACCGGCCGCAGTCAGCGTCCGGTTGGGATCTATTTTTAATTCAATTGTTCGATCGAGTCAGCTATGCATTCTCGGCAGCGGCGGCAGCCTTGGCAGCGGCTTTGTCAGCCTTATCCGCAGCAGCCTTCTCGGCCTTGGTCAGGCCGGGGGGCTCGGCGATCGGTTCTTTGATCGGTTGAACGAAGTATTCCTTCTTGTTCTTCTGGCGCAGAGCTTCGGCCCGGGCTTCCGCCTGTTCCTTCTCGGCGTAAGGGAATCGTCCTTCTTCCTTCATGCTGGAGCTGAAGACGCCCCACAGCATGCGCTTGCGGACGACCGCCTTGGTCTTGGTTCGCTTGGGGCGAGCCGCGGCGGGCTTCTTCTTGGGAGCGCGTTTCTTGCGCTTCGGGGCCTCATCCCCGGAGTCGTCGTCGTCCAACTCAAGGTCTAGCTCAGCGTCTAAATCCGCATCATCATCTTCGAGTTCGACTTCGTCGGCCTCTTCCGGATTCTGCGCGTCGGCGGCTTCCGCTTGCTTCCGCAAGTCCATGCGATTCTGAGTTTTCCGAGCCATGACGGGACTACGTCTCCTGTTTCACAAGTCTGCCACAATCAGCGGGATGCCACCCGCTCAAAACACCAACCCACATAATAAGCGAAACGCGGCAATTCAGCAAATGGTCAGCAGCGAAGAACACTGTGAGTAGGTCCTCGCCGGGTGAAAACGGGAGGCAAAGAAGTCGAGAAGGGAGTGGAGTCCACTCAGATTTGACGGCCAACCCTGGAAATGATGTTGGTTGACGTCTACCGCGCTCAGAAGGAGCGGAAAATTGCAGGGAATCAAAGCGGGGCGGATCTAAGCTTTTTCCGCCCTGTTTGATCGTTCCGAGTTGCCTGGTTCAGGAGACAGCAAACTCATGGAGTGTGCCCAGTCACAGCAATCCTGAAACTGTTTGAGGAATTCCATCGCCACGGCCCACACCAGCGGGTGTGCTGGCCATGGAATCTCTGCGTCGTCGGACAGCGAGCTAACCGGCAGAGCTACCCGCCAGTTCGAATTCCAGTTCGCCAGCGTGATTGGCTTCCATACGGGCGAAAATCTCTTCTCGCAGTACTGGAACATGATTGGGAGCAGTGATTCCCAACCTGACGCGATTCCCACTGATTTCGAGAATCTTGACGCGAATGTTACCGCCAATGACGATTTCTTCGTTCGACTTCCGGCTGAGAACTAACATGACATTCCTCCATGAGTGAGACTGAATTCTGAAGGGCGTTTTGCAAGACTCTCCGAGAATTGCCGCTGCCGCATCTGGGTCAGAGGCTGCGGCATTTAACACCCTGACATCGGCAATTACTGCAGGTTACATGCCGATTTTTGAAAAAAATCCAATCGTTCGTTAAAACCCCGAGAACTGGCAGAAAACTTGCAATATTCGGATCAAACGCACAGGTTATACTCATTTGTCCAATGTTTTATTGAACGCAATTGCGCGAAATCGCACAGCATCCATTTCGCAGGCTGTGCCAATCTGACACACAGGCCAGCAATCAGCAAGCTTGGGTAGATTGGGGGAAACGCATCCTAAGATTTCACCAGAAGTGGTCGACCAGCAGTCAGTGTGATTCCTCAGCGATCAGACTGACTCCAAATGGGCACTTTTTTTGCCACTCATGTCATTTTAGGTTCGTTGGAGAACTTCAGACTCGCAACACCGGCACTTCTGTATGGAGAAACCAGTGGTCGAGCAAGACTCGGCGACTGAACCAAGGCGATCTCATCAGCCAGCCGGCGGCATATTGGCGGGCACTCTGCGGCAGACAGCTTGAGATTCCGGCCAAAGCGGAAGCGGAACCACCAAAGCGCCCCCGCAGTTTCTCGCTATAGACTGGGGTCAAGTTGACCAGATTCGCTCCCCGGATTTCCAGAATCGTTGCGGCCGCCAGCAAACCTGATTCGATCGCGGGCCGAATTCCCTCACCGCTGCTGCTATCCGCCAAGCCGGCGGCGTCGCCAATCAGGAGGATCCCATGAGGAGTCGATGGTCGAGGAAGGCTCGTCCGCAGTTTATAGGCATGCCCATGAAATGGCCCCGGGAGGTCGAGCGGGATTTTGCCCAGGGCCTGCATGGCAGCGGCAAATGCTTCCACGTGCGACGACAAATGACCTTCCTGTTCGCGTCCCAAGCCGATATTCAACCAGTTCCGTTTGCGAAAGATCCAGCCGTAGCCCTTTAAATCGGGGCAAAACAGCAGTTCCGGACGATCCGGCAGGACGGTGCAGCGCTCACTTTGAGCCGCGGTCATTTCGAATTCGATTTCCTGGGCCACGACAACGGGTAATTCAGGTTGTCGACCAGCAGCAGGCTTTCCCGCGTCTGTTGTGACGGATTCGGCATCGCTCGTTGAGTAATGCCGGGCGACCGGGCAAAAATGCCCGCCGGCCCCAATAACGAGCGGACTCCGAATCGACTCATTCACGACCCAGTCGGAACCCTCGCTGCGAATCGTACGAAACGGTTCTCCCAGCCTGAGCTGCGCCCCTGATCGGCGCAGCAGATAGTTATCGAATTCGAACCGTCGGATCCCGTAGCTGACCGTTGCGCCATAGACCGTTTCGACTTCGCGGCCGCCAATCATCCCGGTCAGAAAACGCGTGATGGGCTGGATCACCGACTGTCGCTCATAGTCGGCAATATCGATCTGCAGTTCGTCCAGAACAGGGGGCGTGATCCATCCGGCACAGACCTTATGCCGCGGAAACTGGGCTTTATCCAGAATGACCACATTCAGACCAGACTGCCGCAATTTCCACGCGCAGGACGAACCCGCCGGGCCGCCACCGATGATCAGAACGTCGCAAGCTTCCATGATCGCTCCCTCGCGGTAAACAGGATTTTGTCTCACATCATGTTAACCGAAATGAGACGTTCGTTGCGGAAACAAATCGTGAAGAACGTTCTGTATCATTGCAAAAACCCTGCCGGAGTCAGCAGTTCGATATTCGGTGACACGTTAGGCCCAAGACCACTATGCTCGCATTAATCACGAGCGCTTCAATAAGGCTTGGTACACAATTAAGCCTGAATTCCCGGGTGCCACTGGCTGTGCCAGTGCTTTGCCGGACAGCGAGTCGATAAACACTCGGCACTGGCACAGCCAGTGGCACCCGAGCAGAGCAGTATTGAGGATTTTTGCCGTATTGGTAACGGCCCCCGATGTCCGGGCGACTTCAGCTACGTGGACTTCACAATCGAACCAAAACACGCCGCGCTTTGGGAATCGAAAATCTGCAGGGTCTGGAAGATCAGACCGGCCAGATGCTGATGTGCGGCCGCATTGAGCTGGATCCGACCATCCGCCAGTCGCCCGCGAGTCGCGACCGGATCGGGCCAATGTTGCAGCCAGTCGGTCCACTGATCGACGCAGGGGACTTCGTCGCGAACGATCTCCTGCCTTAGAATCTCCACATATTGTCGGAGATCGGCGCGGTTGCGGGTCGCCGGAACGTAGATCGGATGCGGTAACATCACCAGCGGAATCCCGCCTGCCGTCCGCACCCGGTCCAGGATTTCCCGCATGGTACTACGAAACGATTCGCGACCAGCGGTCCCCGCCTTACAATCATTGATTCCCAGACTGATCGCGACGACATCGGGACGATAGCGAAGGACTCGCCGCTTGAGAGTTGCCAATAACTGAGGGGCCGAATCACCGCTGACTCCGGTATTGATGACCACATCACCGGCACGCCGCAGTTCACCCCGAATGCGTTCCGCAAACAGCTCGACGCAGCTCCGCCGGCCATCTGTGCAGCCGGCTCCTTGCACAATGTTGTCCCCCGTGAAGAGCCAGGTCACCGGACTTTTACGCCGCAAGAGCGATAGAATCGTACCCAGCCCCGCGGGACGGCGACTCGCGACCACGGTCGACATCTCGGAGCTCGAAGCCACGACAGGCTTGACCTTGTCGACGCGGGCGGAAACTGTGGCGAGAACCGCCTGAGTCGCCTGCTCGACGGCATCCACTTCGGACCCGGCGGCTGGAGAATGTTGCTCCCCCCGCTCGGTGCGCGACGCCTCCTTGCCCAGCAGATTGTGGTGAATCAATCGGCGGCGGCGAGATTGCGAATCACGCGATTTCAAATCCAGCCTCCGCATTCGCTGCGCGAATAGAAAGTTGAGGGGAGAAAGTAGAAAGTAGAGTTTTACCGCTTTCGCTGGGCAGTCACCGTCCCAGTATGCAGACCGGAGGCCTGCGTGCGGAAGTCCACTTTGAGCATACTACAATCGATGTCAGTTTTGCAGAGCCTGACGAAGAAAGTGATTGTAGGTTTTCAGGATTATCGCCCCGACAGAAGCCGCCCCCGTGGCAGACGCTGCCAGCGTCTGCGATCCCGCGCTGGCAGTGTGGGCCAGGCGGGACATCGCCGTGAAGATATTCCGACGTGATGGGAGGGTGGGGCTCCTGCCGAACCGCAAGCGTCTATCGGTCCTCGCCAGACTATGCGGTTCGGCGGGGTACCCTCTGGGTCCCTCACCCTCCCATGGAGTCGAATCTGAATCTGAATCGTATTCTGCAATCATCGCTGGCAAAGCTCTTCATGGCGTTGCGCCCCATGGCCAACGGTGCCAGCGTCGGATCACAGACGCTGGCAGCGTCTGCCACGGGGCCCGACCCTTCACTTGAGGCGCTCTAATTACTCGCGGTTGCGGTGCCCGCGCTGACATCGATCTTGAAGGAGTTCGAGTTCTCCTCGACGTGCAAGGGTTGCGACAACCGGTAAGTCTGTGGTTCGCGGGGCATTGCGGCGGGGGTCCGGGGAGCTGCCGGGCCGTCGGCGGTCGCGCCTTGAAATTGCTCCGCAACCACAACTTGATGATTGCCTGGCAATGCCCCCGGCACGTTGGCCTGGTATTCGAGAACGAATTTGCCATCCTGATCCGTAGTCCCAGAGGATGGGCGTCCCTTCTCTGGCATGAACTCCACATTCGCATTGGCCAACGGAGTTCCGTTGCGGGTGACCACACCGCTCACGGGGTACACCTGTGGGACGCCGTCCCCGCCCCCGCAACCCGCGCCCGCCAACAGCCCCACGGCAACCACACACCAGACGATCTTCGAGCGACAATTCGGCCACATGGCATACCTCAAAACTAGATCCGTGAATCGACGCCGCTCACAAACACAGCGGCAAAAAAAGAGAGTTGGCCCGCTCCCCTGAACAGCGGCCTCAAAGTGAGGCCGCTCGATTGATAATTCCTAATGCACTTTGGCGGAATGACGCGAGTTCCGGTCTTCGTAAATATCCCGGAGGGATTACAGAGAGTAGCCGGTGGTTGAGGAGCGGAGCGACGACACCACCGGATATCGTCCCATTGCATCCCCGCCCCTGAAGGGGTCGCAGAACGTTGACAACTCGGCCGATCCGTCACTTCGTTCCCTCTGGCATCCCTCCAGGATGCGATCCTATTTGGGGCCAGACCGGTGGTGTCGTCGCTCCGCTCCTCAACCACCGGCTAATATTTGCGACCCCTCCGGGGTCAAGCGGTGACATCTTATATCTCGAGAAATGCCAGTTGGCTAATACTCACCGACCACTGCCCCATCATTCCGAGACGCAATGCGTTCCAGCGTGAGATAATCCATGTTGTTCGACAGGAATCGCACAGCGCCGTCGGCGAACAGCAAATGAGCTCCGCCCGTGTGGAGAGATGTGATCCGCGTGTGGCGGTAGTACGGTTGTTCGTCGCCGTTGACACCCTGCGTCGAGTTGATCGGAGCGCGAATGATGGTCATGTTCAACCACCAGTCGGTATCACCACCTGCTCCGCCAGACCACGCCCCGCCGTCATGATTTCCCGCCCGGCAATCCTTGTCGCTCCGGCTGCATGAGGGATCAGCGGCGCTTTGCTCACCGACGATGATCGTATTCGAAGAACCGTCAGTCACATCGGACATCTTTGCCGGTCGGGCAGCGCCGTAGGTGCCATTCGACGCGACGATCATGCCGTTGTAGTTCGAGCGATAGTAACCGGTCCAGGTACTGGGGGTCGGGCAGCAATTGGCACCGTTCACGGGATCGTCATAGGAGCCCGCAATACCCACGTAATTGCCGACTTGATAGGTCAGACTCGCAGGGGCCCCCAGGGCCGTCGTTCCAGCGGACGAAGTTTGAGTCCTGGTCTGCGGCAGCACACTCGACGGACAATTTAAGGCGGCCACGCGTAACGTACTCGTAATGGCCCAGTTCTTGTTGGGGTTGCCGTTCTGCATCGTCCAGTCGGTGCCCGTAAACACCATTTGATTGTAGGCCGCGGCCTGGTCGATCATCGGCAGCAACCGAGTAATCCAGGAGGCACCCCGAATGTTTGTGCCCGGATCGGGAATCACGTTGCCAGGAGGAAAGGCATTGGCCGCGTCATGGTAATTGTGCAGTGCCAGTCCCAATTGCTTGAGATTGTTGCGGCATTGAGTCCGCCGAGCCGCTTCACGGGCCTGCTGCACTGCCGGCAACAACAAGGCAATCAAGACCGCAATGATCGCGATCACTACCAGCAACTCGATCAGGGTAAACCCTCGCTGCAAACCCTTGTTGCGCATGGCAACTCCTCCAAATAAAAGATTAAAAACCCAAACACAACTCACGGCGCGGACGAGCAGCCCGTACTCGAACGAAGAGCATGACAAACCACATGCGGATCCAGCGGCAAGCACTGCCGGGATTGCGATATGAGGTGTTGCCCGAACCCCACAAAGGGCTTCGGGATCAACCGATAGCGATGGATAAAATGCTCGCGCAGTGGAGAGTGTGAGGGTATCGGAGCCTGAGAGCATCGCGGCTAAGTCGCGCCTCACCACATGTGGACGGCGCTTATCACCCCATTACTCTCGCACACTCATACTCTCACACCCTACAATCGCGAAAATATGAGCAAAATCGCTCTAATCTTCAGCAATTCCGCAACGAAAACGCCCCTCTCAGGACGTCTCTCGCACTACCAGAGTGGTCTCGACTAACTCGATTTCTCCAGCGCCTGAATCGGTTTCGATTTGCCGATGGAGTTTGGCCACGACATGCGTCAGCAACTCTGACAACTGATGTGTGACTGTTGTAATCCGAGGGTCAAAAACTGCGGCGAATTGCAGGTCGCCCCAGCCAATGACGGAAACATCGTCGGGCACACTCAGCCCTAAGCGACGGAATGCACGCAGCAAACCGACGGCCGTAAAATCTGTATCGCAAAGCACGCTATCGCCGCGCCATTCGCCGACGATCGAGCGTGCCAACTCATCAAATCGTGGATAAAACGCTGGATCGCTGACCATCCAGCCACGCGTTTCCTGATGCACATCGCTCAACTGAAACTGAACACCACACTCCGCGGCAGCCTGGCAATAAGCGTCAATCCGAGACCGGATCGAGGGAGTTTCCAATTCTTCCGTAATCAAAACAGGATGCTTTCGGCCGCGACTCTGTAAATGAGCAATCGACGCCCGAGCTCCGGAGGCCACATCACTGACGACACCTGTCACACCGGGAATCCGCAGATCGCCCACCACCGTCACAACGTTCGAAATCTGCCGCAAGAGGTCGGTGACCGCCGGCCACTGCGGTTCATTCTCATGAGCCAGATACACGACCCCGTCCACCCACCCCGAACGCGCATCGCGCATCAACTGCTCGATCGGTTCCAGAGTGTCGAGAGCCCGGGTTGCCAGAACTCGGAACCCTTGCTTCTCGGCGGCTTCGTGCAGCCAGGTCAAAACTCGCTGAGCGAGAAAATTTTTCCAATCATGAGCCACAACGGCGATGACTCCACTGCGTTTGCCAGCCAGTTGCTGGGCGGCCGCATTGGGGCGATATCCGAGTTCCTCGGCGATTTGTCGAATGCGATCTGCCGTCTGGGCACTGACGCCAATCCGCCCGTTCCCGGTCCCCATCAGCACGGCCGAAACTGCCATCCGCGAGACACCAGCCCGCGCGGCAATATCGGTCATCCGAGGCGTTCCAGAGATCGGAGCATTACGAGCAGTCACAACAATCGCCCTTCACAAATCCTCAAACACAGAGCTCATATCTCGCGATATTACTCTCTCAATCGGACTTTGGCAATTGTTATACCATCAAATCTTTCATTTTCCACAAGATTTATTGTATGCACCCTGTAACCAGTTTCCCCATAGCGTCTTATCACGCTAACGCCGGCGCCTAGATTCGACTCGTGGCGGGCGGAAATCAATCCCAATCTGCTCTAAATTGATGCTCGCATGCCTAACGCGACAGCAGCAAGTCGACCAGGCGAGCCGAACGCCGTAACGCCCGGGACAATTCGGCGTAAAGGACAATTCGGCGTCATGGGAGGGTGAGGCTCCCGCCGAACCGCATAGTCTGGCGATGGTCGAAAGACGCCTGCTGTTCGGCGGGAGCCTCACCCTGGGATGATGCCTCTCGTCAAATAGCCCAGCGTTTTTGAATTGAGCTGGGGTTGTGGAAATCGGGAGTTTCTGTTGCGCTAGATCCTGTGAACGGTTTCATTCTGCACTCGGGTGTCAGGTTTGGG
>JAKFVC010000205.1 GCA_021732415.1 Planctomycetaceae bacterium | reverse complement strand
GATGTTGCATTTAATTTCGCCGCATGATTGGCAAATACCTTCGAATAGGAATCCGTTCGTGTCTTCACGCATCTCTGAGACGTTTGAGAAACTTCAGGCCGAGAACCGCATGGCATTCATGCCGTTCATCACGGCTGGTGACCCGGACCTGGCGACAACGGCTCTGACCATTCGCGAATTGGCCTCGCGCGGCGTGGACTTGATCGAGATCGGGTTTCCCTACAGCGATCCCATTGCCGACGGGCCCGTGATCCAGGCGTCGTATACTCGGTCGCTGGGCAAAGGACTGCAGATTTCGCAGTTGTTTGCCACGATCTCGCAACTGACGAAGACGCATACGCCCCTGCCCCCTCTGGTCGGCATGGTGGCCTATGCGATCATTTTCCGCATGGGGCCCGAGGCGTTTGTGAAGACTGCGCGTGAAGCCGGATTTTCAGGATTGATCGTCCCCGACCTGCCAGCTGATGAAGCGGCCGACATGTCTGCGTTGGCGGCAGCGCATGGCTTGGATCTCGTGCAGTTGATCGCCCCGACAACAACTGCGGCACGCACGCAACGAGTCCTCGAGATCGCCCGGGGCTTCATCTATTGCATCTCGATCGCCGGGACGACCGGGGTTCGGGATCAATTGCCTGCCGAACTCCTCGGACAGCTAAAATGGCTGAAAACCCAGACCAAACTGCCCTTGGCCGTCGGGTTCGGCATCAGCCGGCCGGAACAGGTTGACGAACTGCGTGGTCTAGCGGATGGTGTGATTGTGGGCTCGGCAATCGTCAGGCAAATGGGAGCCATCACCACCGACGGCACTTCAACCGTCGACGCGTTGCAAAAAATCGGCACATTAGCCGCCGGATTCGTGGCGACTGCGCATCGAGCGTAATGCGTGCTTGCTAGATACTCGGTCGTGTTTGAAGAACTCAATCCCTTCTTGGATCAGGGGATTTAGATTCACCACTGAGACACGGAGAACACGGAGAATTCTCAAATTAAGTCTCCGTGTCTCCGTGGTGAAATTTCCTAGTCAGAAACTCCCGTGAGTGCCGTGACTCGATGCAACGGGTTCGATGCCGTCGCTAGAGATTCGGCTCGTCTTTGCTGCTTCAAAACGCGACAAAAATCATTTCAAACTTTGCATAATTCTGCACGGCGCGCGAACCTTAACGCACTGATTATTGTCCTCCATCCGCTGGTCGCAAATATGGACTCGAATTTGATTTAGGACAAATCCAAATCACTTTCAGAAAATGCAATTGACGAACCAGAGAAGCGTGTCTAGTATTGAATCAGTGCCTGACCTAGACGTGGGTGGGCCGGACTAAAGCTGGAGACATCCAGAACTGGTCTGGAAGTTCCAGGTAACTTCTCGCAGGAAGGAGGTGGTCTACATATGTCTTGTAGTTCTAACCAGAGGTTGGCTGTCTGACAGTCGCCGACGGGCTGTAATCCCTGTGAGTTGATTTGTTCCTCTGAGCAATCGCCCACATCGTCGGACAGCCGTACTCGTCCCAATCGTGTTCGTAGTTGAAGCACGGTTCGGTGCCTGCTTAGGCTTTGGAAGTGGTGCGAAGCACCATGGAAGTAGCCGGAAGAGTGGCTTCTATATTCAACGTGGATATGGAAACCGAATTTTTAAGAATCGGCCCCGAGGTTCCGGAAGGAGCCTCGGGGTTTTTGTTGCGCTGTAGCCCGACTCTCTGAGTCGGAGCTTCTTCTGGCCAAAGAGCACCCGACTCAGAGAGTCAGGCTACAGAAGAGGCTAATTCGCCTTCCGCTGTCCGCGCATGAAGGTATAAAGCCGCTCCGCTGCCGGAGTCCACTCGTCCTCTTCTGCGAGCGCAATAATCGCCTCGACCTCTTTGAAGCCGGCGTCAGACATGCGTTTCTCGTCGTGCAGCTTGGTGATCCGCTTCTGGCAATCACTCAACAGATTGCGTCTCTTGCTGGTGACCGCTGTGTAGAGCGCGTCGAGTTCGCCGAAGGCGGCCTCGTCGGACAAGACTTGAGGCACGGAATTGCAACCCGCAAACGTCATCAATCCGATCAATGCCAGCGCGAGAAAAAGGCGTGCGACTGACTTGCGGGCTGACGACACCGTGGGATGGGTTTCCTGACCCGTCTGAGCCTGAAATAATCGATGGGACATAGTTTTAACGCCTCGCGAGCTTCGCGCAGCGCACGGCTCTCGTTGGTTAATTAAGGTGCAAGTGCTTCAATAAACCCGATTTCGGGTGCCACTGGCTCTGCCAGTGCTGGTAGTCTTTCGATTCGCTGTCCAGCAATGCACTGGCAGAGCCAGTGGCACCCGAATCCCGAGGCTGGCTGAAGTAGCTGGCCGCATTGATTGTTGCGAGTTGGCGCTCCGCGAAGTTCGCGAGGCCTTTGTCTTGTTTGGAGCTGAATGTTACGGGCTCAGGCGGGTCTGGAGACCCATCCCACGATGGAGTTACAGTTCGCTGGTCACTTCGCCGCCGTTGCGTGTACTCACCCCGACCCACACGAAGCCGTCGATGAACTGCGAGACGAATCTCACTGACCCGTCGCCGAACATGATGTTGGCTCCGCCGCCGTGCTCGGAAAACATCTCATCGGTATGGCCGAACGGGTGATTCGGGGCATGGATGATGACCTGCGGATGGTCGTGCGTGTCGGGGCCGCTGTGTGCTCCCACCAGGCAGCCAGCGCTATTGCATTCGGACGGCCAACCGGGTTTGGGACAAGTCGCGGCGTAGGGCACCGTTCCGTACCACGTCTTATTGCTGAGTCTTGAACTGTGTTCGCCGATGAACACGGTGTTTGATAATCCGTCGGTCACGTTGGCGACGGTGATGCGCGAGTTCCGATAGAATGGCCCATCCTGGATGACAGACTGCCCGGTCGAGGGGATTGGTTCAGGCTTGGAAAAATCGTCGGAATAAGCGGGTGCTCGCCCCCAAGGCTGATGAATTCCGGCATTTGTGACATAGTGCGCATGGGCGAAGAATAGAGCAGGCGTTATCGGAGCGGGTACCGAAGGGGCTGCCGAGGAACCGCTCGTCCATTTCTCCACGACGAAGCCATCACTGCCACCGGTGGCCGAAGGACAGAGGAAGACGCTCAGTTTGGTACTCGCGAGCGTCGCGTGACTTGAGTCCCAGCATGGCAGCGAGAAATTCAACTTGTTGTAGAGCGGAGCTTGATCCATCTGCGGCAGCAACAAAGTTCCCCAGGCAAATCCTGACTGCCCATTGCTGTTGTCATCAGGAAAGGTCACGCCCGATGCCGTGCCCGAGACGCCAATGCTTCCCACATATGCCGGCGGAAATACTCGATGTGATTCGTGGTAGTTGTGCAGAGCGACGGCAATCTGTTTCAGGTTGTTACGGCATTGCGTACGCCGCGCCGCTTCTCGAGCCTGCTGCACCGCCGGAAGTAAGAGTGCAATCAACACCGCGATAATCGCGATCACCACGAGCAATTCGATCAATGTAAACCCACGTCGACGCAACACGACACACCTCAACTTACGGCAAGACTCTCCAGAACTGTGGACTCGAGCTACGACTCCTTTCCACTCACATCGGTCAAATTATAATTTTGATTGATCAAAATTCAAGAGAAGCGGTAAAGAAATATGAGATCTGGTCGTGCAAAGACGGAATCCGGAAGATCCTTGGAGAACATTTTTGCGTGAAACGAAGTATCACATGTCGTTACGTTTGACGTACGCCGCGAACGCAAAACACCCGGCTGGCAGTGCCAACCGGGTGTTTGAGAAGTAGCAGAACGGAGCGTATCGTGGGACGGGTCTCCAGGCCCGTCCGTCCAGATTTCGAGAGAACACGATTTTTGATATAGGCCATTGGACTTTCAAAACTTCATGCCCTTCTGTTTAGAAAATTGAACAGAAGGGCACGAAGGTCGCGAAGAAGGAGCGGACGGACGGGCCTGGAGACCCGTCCCACCGCGCTACATTTCTGGCTCGGGCAGTGGCGGTGCAACCGGGAACTCGGGGGTGGGGCCATTATCCACAGCGGACACTGCCGGGGCCGACGTCTGAGGATCGATCTCAATCGTCAACGGGTTCGCTGCGGCGCCGTCTCCACGGATGATCACCAGATCCGCGGCCGTGGGCTGATCGAGGTCGAAGTCGGGGAGTCGAATCTGAATCCCGAGATCAAACCAGCCGAGGATTTCCGCCTGGAACTCCTGATCCCCGATCACCACCGTGGCCTTACCGGGTTCTGGCCCCAGCCCTTCGCCGGCCACGTGGATGATCCCATTCGGCTGCGAAGTCCCGGGTTCTGCTGCGAAGGCCGCGGGATC
Organism: Planctomycetaceae bacterium; assembly: GCA_021732415.1. Classification (GTDB taxonomy): domain Bacteria; phylum Planctomycetota; class Planctomycetia; order Planctomycetales; family Planctomycetaceae; genus JAKFVC01. The sequence goes on along the minus strand of JAKFVC010000205.1, from coordinate 18,385 downwards.
CACTGGCAGAATGTCGCCGCGGATCAAGGTTGCTCCGTTGTTGTTTTCAAACGCTTCCGGGAGCTCGTTATGGCTGTCGACCAACACGTTCAAGTAGGTAAAGGGGATGGCCTGTCCTGACGAGTCGCGGCCCAGCTTATTCGCCGCGTAGGGCAGGCGAATGTCGACTGACTGGATTTCGCCAGCCCGCATCCCGGGAACTCGCACGCCCGCTTCAGGCAAACCCGCAAAAGCGTTGGCATCGGTCGACGCCAGCAGGAGGACATTGAAAGGCTGATTGAGGTCAAAAGCACTGTTGTTGCGGAACCAGACTCGGAAACGGGGGCCCAGTTCGTGTTCGGGATGTCCGGGGTCGACGAACCGTGTCGCCAGCAATTGCAGGTCGGCTCCGGAGTTCACGATGACCGGTGAGACATCCACCCAGGATCCGCAGTTCACATAGGGAAGTGGCTGCCAGGTTGGGAATTGCCAGGCCACCCACGGACTACACGGATTGTAATACACCGGCTGGCAGAAGATCGGACGAGGATCGTAGATCGGGGCACACGTATCCCACCAGCACCAGTCGACCCACGGAGCCCAACTGGGATACCAGACATACGGCGAACAATACGACGGGCCGCAGTACCACATCGACTTACAGTGGCTGGAATAGAACGGGCTGATCGGTCCAAAGTGCCGGTGCTTCCATCCACCGCGCTGTTGTAGCCCGGCAACCAGGTTCATCCGGCGGCTGATATCTCCCTGCCGGTGGAGTTGAAATTGTCGATCCAGCTTGAATGTCTGCCCGGTGTGGAGTTTAGCGAGATGATGAAACTCCCCATTCTTTTGCCGAGCTTCGAGGACTTCATGGGCGGGCCGGAGTTTGAGTCTCGCCGCGACATTGGGATCCAGCTTACCGTTCTTGGCGACGGGCATCTTCAAAGCTTCGCGAGGCAGCTTTTGCAGGCGGTCGACCCCTTCCTTTTTGATGTGATTCGGGAGCACGACTTTGACGCGATCAGGTGCTTTCCCATTGGCCACGAGATCACGGTGCTGCTTGTCGAGATGCACCCTGATCTGCTCGTGATGGTCGCGAGTCAGCGTCTCGCCCGCCTTCAATCGCACCGGCTTTTCACCGGGGACTTTATCATTCTTATTGGGCGAGTTTGAGACCTTCAAGTCAGGCTGGGGCTGGATGGTGTGAATGCGGATCTTGCCGTCCCGCTTGGGATCGACTGCACCGTTGACGGGATTGTTCTGCGGATTGTTCGGCCGTCCCGAGTTCGTGCGTTCCTCGATCTTGATTTTTAGCTGAGGCTGAAAGTGCGCCGGCGGATTTGAATGGTCGCGTGGCTTGGTGGGTTCAATCTTGGGAATAGTCTCGATTCTGACCGGCTTGTCGGTGGCGGGAGACTTTTGGGCATTTCCACCCTTGTTTCCCTTGTCCCCTTTTTCAGGGAGAAAGGCGAGCCGATTGGCACCCGTATTGGTCGGCTGCAGTTGGACCTTCGCAGGTTCGCGGCTGAAATTGGGCTGGAACTTCAGATTGGATCGTGAGTTATCTACTGTCGAGAATCGATCAATGGCGATCGTCTTGCCGGTGGCTTTGGGTTCGACGCGTTTCGCCTGTTCGGTTGGTCGCGGCGGTGTGCCGCGATGCTTGGGCGATTTGTCTTCTGCGAAGCCGATGGCGGTCAATTGCCACAGCACGACGCCACCTAATAAAACGCGAGTTGCGGCCGGTTGCCAGCCGCGGAAATTCCGTTGAGACATGATCAAGTCCTTCCCATCGTGGGGTATGGAGGACTCGCCGACGTTTCCTGCAGTCGGGCGGGTCGACACGAGAAAATCTTTCATCAAGCCAATCGCACGATTCCTGAGGCACCGGCCCGAGAGAATGCCAAAGTACGAGGAGATCCCGGCATCGAAAGTGATGATTCAGAGACTCGCTTGAATGGATGCGTTGACATACCTGACGTCTAACGCAGTTTGAGTGCCAATAGTTCGTTCGACCGAATGTCGGACTGCGTGGCGAGCGTGCTAATCGTTTAATACACAAGCAGTTAGCGAGGCTTCGCGAGTGCCGGCGGGCGGCGAAAGTTCGAGCGTTAGCCCCCTCCGTCAGGAATGAATGTGACGTGAGTTTGCGTCGGGTGAGATCGATTTGATGACGATGGAATGTTTTTCAAACCTGTCCCCTCAACTTGTTCCTTGGCCAACACTGCCAGCGTCGGTTTGAAGCGTCCGTCGCGTCAGAACGCTATTATCTCAGCCTGAACCCCACCCGACTCAGAGAGTCGGGCTACGACAGCTTCAGGGAGAAGGACTCGCGCGTGCCGTCACGGATCTTGCCTGCAACACAATATGCTCAACATCGAGACTGGTCGGTGACGCAATATCCCCTGGTAGACCATCCGGCACTTCAAGCGGCATGGGACTTTTCGCAAGGCCGATTACGACAGATCACTGACGCCCTGGCAGCAACGGATCTCTCGCCGGAGATCGTGACGGTCGGCATCGCGGGGTCTCTCGCGCGGATGGAAGCCACTGCGGAATCGGATTGCGATCTGGTTGTCGTGTTGCGAGAGGGAGTTTCTCCAGAGTCTGCGGCGGGCTCGAGCGCTTTCGCCGCGGTCTGGAAGGCGCTGGCCGCATTGGAGCTGGAAGCGCCGGAAAAAACGGGGATCTATGCCGCTCCGGTCTCTATCTCACAATTGCTTGATCCGCAGACCCTCGGCAAAGTCGCCGAAGATCAGCGTGTGTTTGGCTCGCGGATCTTGTTCCTGCAGGAACTGCAACCGGTGTGGGGCGAAGCGGCATTCCGAGAGCTGACGAGGAGCATCGTCGAACGCTATGCCTCGCAATATGTGGCCGTCGATCAGTCGAAGCAGTGGTCCTACTTGCTGAATGATCTGGTTCGTTATTTCAAATCACTGTGCCAGACATATATGTTCGGAGAACTGGCGAACGACTCTCGCTGGCGTCTGCGAAATCTGAAAGCCCGCCATAGTCGCCTGCTGATTTACGTGGGTCTCTTGTTTCTCTTAGGAGAATCCAGCCGCACCAAGGAACGCAAACAGGACTGGCTGGCCGATCGGCTCACCTGGACGCCCGCGGAGAGATTGGCTGCTCTGTATGCTGAGTATGGCGATGGCCAGTTTGGCATCCTGGCAGGATGCTTGAACCGTTTCGTGGCCGCGATGTCGACGCCGGGATTCCGCGAGTCACTCAGTGAAACACTCGAACCCGATTCGCCTTTGGCGCGAGAATCCAATCCCGCGTTTACGGAGATGAAGCGGAACGCGGACGAGTTTCTTTCAGAACTCTTGCGATTCGCGCTGACTCGCCGGGAGGACTGGGCGGAGAGGTTCTTCGAATACTGGCTGTTTTAGATTGCTTAAACGCGTGATTGAGAAGCGAGGGCGAGGCTCCCGCCGAGCCTAGTGCGACCTCAGGTCGGAGTCCGCCGGAGGCATCGGACGGGCCTCCGGCGGACGCCGAGCTAGAGCTCGTGTTAGGCTCCGCCGGAGCCGCGCCCTCCCACCAAGCTAGCATTGCCACAGAGAAATCGGGCGGATCACTTTTTGGTGACGGTGATTGTTTGCTGCAAAGTGTTACTGACGGCACCAGCGGTATCTGTGACCTGGGCCACGAAGACTCGATGAAGTAGTTTGAGGCCTGGAGTACTAGTCTCGAAGGTGATCCTTCGCAGAAAGCTTTGGACATCGCCCGCTGTCGTGTTGGCGTTTAACAAGACGTGCAGCACCAGGATACCGCCCTCGTATGAGGGCCCGGTGGTTGTCCCGATGGCAGTTGCAGCCGCCAGGCCGCCGATCGTATCGTCCAGTTTAACACCTTTCCTCGTGACTCTGGCCGAGACACCAATTGTAACGCTAAGTGTGCCGCCGCCGATCCCCAGGGCGGGTGAGACATCGGGTTCGCTGACGGTCACATGCGGCACGATGCGGATCGGCCCCCCCTTCCGAGCGGCCTTCGCATTGAAGATGACCGCGTCACCATTCAATGCCAGTTGAGGAACAGCGTTCACCGTGATTGTGGCGGTCGCGACGTTGCTGTTACCCAGTCCATCATTGGCGAGATACGCAAAACTGTCGGGCCCGTAATATCCCGTGTTCGGGGTATATGTGTAGGCACCGGTTGACGCGTCCGTAATCACGACCGTGCCGTGCTGCGCATTCGTGACAAAGCTGAAGGACAGCGAATCTAAGTCAGGATCCGTCGCCATCAGCGTGCCCGTTGCCGGCAGATTCTCAGTGGCCGAAAGATTGGTGTCTGTGACCACGGGTGGCAGATTCAGGGAAGTCAGGATGACGTCGTTACCGTTGGCGCCGCCGTGGTAGGTGATTTGCAGTAATCGGCCATTGAAACCGATAATCGCGCCTTCGGCCAAGTCCTGGAAAGTGCCGATTACCGCGTCCCCGGCAGTGCTATTCACAATGACGAAGCTCGTGTCTTTGGGAGGCATATAGCTTCCCGTCAGTTGCAGTTTCGCCCCGTTCAGATCGCCGCCGCCCAAGAGATTCAACTGAGTATACTCGGTGTCCGGTACGGGACCGTTCAAGGCAATGGATAGACCACCACTGAGAGTCGTGGTTAACGCGCTCGCATCGACTCCGGCGTGAGTCGGACTGATGCTACGGGGACTGCCCCCGGACTGAAGTCGCAATAAGCCACCGGCGGTATCGACACTGCCACCGCTAAGGAGCAGATCGCCCCCCGTCACGAGCTGCAGATTTGTAGTCACGGGACGGGTCAGGCTGGCACTTAAGACCATGTCCCCGCTCGCGGAACTTCCGATGGTTAGTGTCCCTGCCGTAATGCGATCCAGATCTGCGTCAAGCAGCCCGAGGACGCCGCTTGAACCCGCACTGCCGAGGTTAATGGGAGTGCCGTCTGACAGAGGCAGAATGGTGACGGGGTTCGCGCCGGCATCGATCGAGCTCGGATGTGCACTCTTATCGATATACAGGCTGTTTGTGATGAGCGTGATATTGCCGGTGCCCGCAGAGGACGTGATGCTAGCTGCTGAAAAATCGTTCTCGATCCAGATGCCGACACTCGCCGAGCCACTGCCTGCAGTCCCCTGCACCGTGATCTGAGCCGTCCCGGTGGATTGGATACCGCCCCCGTTCTGGAGCAGAACACCCACGTTAAAGTCCCCTGTTTCGTCTCCGCCGTGACCAGTGATTTGCAGATTCCCATTGTCGGACGTGACGAGCGCCTGGTTGGCGATCCAGACCCCATAACCCGAACTACCACTGCCACCCTGTCCTGTGATCTGGATGCTTCCCACGGTCGACGTCACGCGTGTCTCAGGATCGCGAATTTCGACTCCAGCCGATCCGCCGAGGCTCGTACCCCCAGTGCCAACCAGGGTGATCGAGGCGATTCCCGTCGACTCGATAATGGCGCGGGCCAGCATCACTCCCCGCTCGGAGTCACCAGCCGGGGCATTCCCGCCGTGCCCCGTGATAGATATCGCACCGTCTACCGATGAAATGCGAGTCGGAGCATCACCCGCATTACCGTCGATAAAGACGCCCATGCTGTTGGTTGCGTCGCCGCCAATACCCTCAATGGTCACCTTGGCGGTGCCGGTCGATTCGACGGCCGCTCCGCGCTGCAGCCAGATGCCGATAGCGGATGTGTTATCCCCGCCCTGCCCCTTAATCAGGATATCGCCAGTAACCGATCGCAGGATCGTCCCCGTGTCGACCAGTTCGACACCTCGCGCGCTGTCGATGCTGTCGCCGCCCGTGCCGTCGAGCGTAATCTTGCCGGTGCCTGTCGATTCAATCAGTGCTCCGTTGTGGATTCGCATGCCGCGCGAGAATTCACCATCCAGATCGTCTCCGCCTTGGCCGACGATCGAGATGTCTCCATTGACGGTGGAAATTCGAGTGGTATGGCCCTCAACCACGACGCCTGCACCCTCGTTGCCAGCTCCACCAGTGCCGTTGATCCCGACCGCAGCGGCGCCGGTGGACTCGACCGCTGCGCCGTCCAGAATCCAGACGCCGTAACCGGAACTGCCATTACCACCCTGCCCGGTGATGTTGATATCTCCCAGGGCTGAGGTAATGCGTGTCTCAGCATCGCGAATTTCGATGCCCCGAGAATCCCCGAGGCTCATGCCGCCCGTGCCATTCAGGGTGATCGAGGCTGTGCCCGTCGATTCGATAATGGCGCGGGCCAGCATCACTCCCCGCTCCGAGTCACCAGCGGAAGCATTTCCGCCGTGCCCGGTGATGGAAATCGCACCGTCTATCGAGGAAATGCGAGTCGGAGCATCACCCGCATTCCCGTCGATATAGACGCCCATGCTGTTGGTTGCGTCGCCGCCAGTGCCATCAATCGTCACTTTGGCGGTGCCGGTCGATTCGACAGCCGCTCCCCGCTGCAGCCAGATGCCAATACCAGACGTGTTATCCCCGCCCTGCCCCTTAATCAGAATATCGCCATTGACGGATCTCACGATGGTTCCCGTGTCGACCAATTCGACGCCTCGCGCGCTGTGAATGCTGTCACCGCCCGTGCCATCCAGTGTAATCGTGCCGGTGCCTGTGGATTCAATCAGCGCGCTGTCGTGGATTCGCATGCCGCGGGAGAATTGACCGCTGAGATCGTCCCCTCCGTGTCCGACGATTGAGATATTGCCATCGACCGTGGATACACGAGTAGTACTTCCCTCGGCCACGAAGCCTGCACCGTCGTAGGCCGCTCCGCCAGTGGCGTTGATTCTGATATTTGCCGTGCCTGTTGATTCGACGGCAGGCCCCCACATCCATACGCCATAGGCCGAAGAATCTGCGCCGCCATGGCCGGTGATCTGGATGTCGCCGGTGGCCGATGTAATGAGCGTCCCATCGTTGATCAGTTCCACTCCACGCGAACTATCGGAACCCGCGCGCCCCGTTCCATCGAGCGAAATCTTGCCGCTGCCGGTCGACTGGATCACGCTCCCCTCATACATGCCAATCCCGCGATTGCCCGAACCCGTCACTGATGAGCCCGTCACCGACTCTGAGCCGTGCCCGATGATCGTAATGTTGCCGTCACGCGTCGTGACGTTGGTGCGGCCGGCGTTGCCGTAAGCATTAAACATCACGCCGTTGTTCTCATTGACCCCACTCCCCCCGCTACCTTCGATCGAGATGGGGGCAGTGCCTGTTGAAGTGACACTCGCCCCCGACCGCAGCCAGACACCGAGATTCTGATCCCCGGTTGCCAGGCCACCGGTTCCCAAAATCTTGATTTCGCCGGTGACTGACGTGATCTCCGTTTCCGCGCCACTGATCTCCACGCCGCGATTGCCTGAGGTTCCCACACCGCCTAAGCCCGTCACATAAATCGCGCCTGTCCCGGTCGACTCGATGACAGCACCGTCGTGCACAGAGACTCCAACATTGTCCTGTCCGACGTTGCCGCCAACGCCGTAGAGCGCAATGAAACCGCTCCCGGTCGAAGTCAACCTTCCGCCATCAATCTCGACGGCCGGGCCATTGATGCCAGTGCCGTTGCTCGAACTTGCTTCGATCCGAAGATCGCCATCATGGGTCGTCCAACTGGCTCCGTTGCTGAACACCACATTTCGATAACTGAAGACGCTAATATCAGCATCCCCTGCATGTTCGATATCACCGCTGACCGTAACAGTACCAGTGGCTTCATATCCGATCATGATGAGCTCGGCGCTGATACGATCCAGTTCGGCGTCCGATAACTCCAGAGTATCAGCTGTTGCGTCACCGACCGCGCCGATGTTGACTTGATCATATCGGTCCGCGTCGTTCTCTGGACTCAACCGCAGCCACCCCAGCGTGACACTGACAGACGCGTTAATCGCCATCTTGTCGGCCACGAAATCGCTGTATCCCAAGATCGAGACCGGGGCATTAATCCATAACATGGTGTCATCACCAGTTGCAGTCAGATGCATCTGGTTCACCGTCAGCGCCGAGTTCACGCTGATCGTTTCGGCTTTAACATAGAGCTCCTGAGTCGAGATGCTGGGAGCTCCCTGAAACGTCACAGAATCATCGCCGTCATCACCATTAATCTTCAGAACAGGTCTGAACGCGGTGCCCAAAGAATTCACAACGATGGTATCCGCTCCCCCTCCAGCGTTGATGGTGAACATGGAGTAGATGTCCTGATCAGTGGAGAGCAAATCCAGAGGAATCGTGAGCGTCTTATCTCCGTTGCTCAAGGTACCCCCCGCTGGCGCCGCAATGAATTGCTCGTTCTCGTCGCTGATGACCAGATCTGTGCCCACAACTGACACCGACAGCGAGTTGTCCTTGCCGGTCGCATCCACGTCGCTGATTGTCAAATACCTGTCAACGAGAACCGCCGAGAGATCCGCTGCGAGAAGCTGCCGGGTCTCCAGGATTTCGATGCCGTACGACTGCCAAATCTTGCGGCGCTGGGGTGCCCGGCCTGAGAACAGCGGGCGAGTGACCAACGAGAACATTGATGAGAGAGAAAACTGGCGGCGCGAGGACGGCAACATGTGGGCTTTTCAGATTTCGAGTAGCAGAACGCGTTCGCTACCAGCGGGGTTGAAGCGCGCGGGACAGGTCGACTCAAGTTCGATGGTGCGTAGCCGTCAAATCAAGGCGCAGTTAACGGCTGCACAATCGGAACAAAAGTCACTTCAGACCTAAAGTCTACAGCGCTTCCGAGACGAGTCAACCTCGCAGTGCCGACCTCCGTCGGGTTGGGAGGGCGAGGCTCCCGCCGAGCCTAAGACGACCGCAGGTCGGCGTCCGCCGGAGGCCGCAAATCGAAATGCCTCCGGCGGACGCCGAGCTAAAGCTCGTGTTAGGCTCGGCGGGAGCCTCGCCCTCCCATTTGACCGGAGCTCGCCAACCGAGAACTCAGCCTACCAGCGGAACAACGAGGTTCCCCATGTCAGTCCGCCACCAAAGCCGGTCATCAACAGCGTATCGCCGCGGTGCACCTGGCCCGCCTGGACGGCTTCGTCCAAGGCGATGGGGATCGATCCGGCCGACGTATTGCCGTACTTCTGCAGATTCTTGAAGAGTCGATCTTGTGGAATCGCGAGTTGCTCGGCGACGTTATCGATGATGCGGACATTGGCCTGGTGCATGAGGTACAGGCTGACGTCGTCGATGTCGATGCCCGTTCGATTGAGCATCAATTCGATCGTGTTGGAGACAGTCTGCACGGCCCATTTGAAGACATTGCGACCGTCCATTTGCAAGAATTGCAAACCTTCGTCGAGATCTTCCTTGGTTGTGGGGTGTCGAGTCCCTCCGCTGGGACGATCCAACAGGGGGCCGCCACCACCGTCCGCACCCAACTGATAGCACAGCAGGCCTTGATGCGAATCACCAGCCGTCAGGATGACAGCACCGGCTCCGTCACCAAATAGAGGGGCGACTCGGTTGTCCTTGGGATTGACGATGCGGCTATTGCAGTCGCCGCCGATGACCAGCGCCATCTGGCTGTTGCCCGTCGCGACGTATTGGGCCGCCGTCACCAAGGCATACATGAATCCGGCACAAGCGGCTTGGACATCAAACGCACCGCAGTCCAGACCCAGCTTGTCCTGCACGATGGCAGCGGTCGACGGGCAGGTGAAGTCGGGAGTAAACGTCCCCACGACCAGCATGTCGATCTCGGACGGGTCAACGCGGCCGTTGCGGATGGCGCGCTTGGCCGCTTCCACGCACAGGTCGCTGGTGGCCTGCTCCGGGCGGCAGTAGCGGCGTTCGTGGATCCCGGTCCGTTGGACAATCCAATCGGGGTCCACACCGCATTGCGCCTGCATTTGCTGGTTGGTGACCACCACATCGGGCACGTACGAACCGGTCGACAGGATCTGCACGCCCAGCAGCGAATTGGTTCGCTGACTGGTACGGCGGCTGGGGGCTTCAGTGGGCGAGAGTGTCGCAGTCACAGGAGAACCGTGGACCTTTCCGCAAGCTGCGGTATTGGGCACTGTAGGATGCGCCGGTGGCGACAATTCGATCCGTCCCGTCGAGTTGTCTACGACGGATTCTGATAACAGAACAGCGGAGCTATGTTCCATTCGCTGGTGTCCTCAGCGATGCCTGTCAGGGACGGGTGAATTGAATTTGTCGTGCAGTCGTTCTATCGGGCGTTCGACCGGCTATTCGGCCTCGCTGCAAAATTAAGATCGCAGCCAATGACGAATGTGCCGGGAGTTTACTGACGTTGGTTGACGAAGGCGAGAGAGATTCTCGAGATCCGAGATTCTCACACCCGGCCAACTCTATCACATTTACGCAGTCACATTTACGCAACTTTCAGACCAAAAACTGGATCTGCGATGTTTACCTGCCCATTCTGTTGGCAATTCCGCCCAGACAGCAGACATCCATCGACGTCCTGTGATGGTGGAAGTATAACCACGATTCTGCATTGACACCAGCGAACCACTCCAGAACTTGCGAACTCATCAGAGGTTGCGAGAGTCGTTAGCGCCTGTAGGGGTTCGTGAGAGTCTCTTCACTGTATCAATTGTGGAGGCAGACGACTCAGCGATTGCCTGTGGGACGATTGGGCTTTCGAACGACTGCCAAAACCGACCTGAAAAAATCGTTCTGGTCGCCTGTAAAGTGAACAATCGCCGCTCAAAGACGCGACACCATTTCAATAGTAGCAGAGACATGCATCGGATTAATCTGAAGGGGCCCTGGGAATACCAGCCCCTGTTCGCGGCGCCCACGACGGCTGGCGTCGATTTGCCAGGTCGAGGAACGGTCAAGTTTCCGGCCGCCTGGCAGGATTTTCTGGGGAACTTTCGCGGCCGTGTGTGTTTCATTCGTCCCTTCAACCGCCCCACGAATCTGGATGCGCACGAGCGAGTTGATCTCGTATTGGACGGGGTCGGAGGAACTGCGGTGATCCGTTTGAACCAACTGGCTGTGGGCGAGATTTCCAACTCTGAACTCGGCGGCCGGTTTGATATTACCTCGTTGCTGCAGCTTCACAATTTATTGGAAATCGAAGTGGAATGGGCAGGATCTCCCGACGAACAGGGCGGATTGTGGGCTCCGGTGGCTTTGGAAATTGTGACGACGTAGTTTTGTTATTCCCGCAAATCAGCCGCTGGGCGCTAGCCCACGGTTCAGCGCCAGGAATCGGTCACGATCAATGAAAAGCTGAACCAGACGCTAGCGCGTTTCGGCTGATTGGGGTTGGCGCTATTTCGATATCTCCCCACTCAGCGAGTCGGACTACGTGAAGAAACAGCCTACACACAATTCCCGCTTGCGGGTTGCGATGGCGGGTGGTAGCATCGATCTCAGGATTGGCAACAGTCCTTAAAAGACCTCTGCTGTGTTCGATAACAAGCTCCATATTTTGCTGACCCTTTAAGAACACCGCCGGGGGCCTATTTTACGTGGCTGCGTGTATAGCGAGTCAAGGCTTCGGCCGCGATTTAGCCAACACAACCCATGTGGAGGTCCCCACTTTGGAACTGCGGGTTCAGAAATCAGCTTGCCGGCATGTGCGGAGGTTTTTTATTTGAATTTGTGTGGCCGTCGTTCGCGATGGTCGCCGACTCTCTATTTCTCTTCCTGAGCTGAAGCCGTGGACCTATTTGCCCGCCAGGAGAAGCAGCGGCGGGAAGCCGCGCTCCCGCTGGCCGCTCGCATGCGGCCCAGATCACTAGATGAGTTTGCCGGGCAGCAGCATTTTCTGGGCGAAGGAAAACTCCTGCGGCGGATTCTCGATGCTCGCCGCCTGCATTCGGTCGTCTTTTACGGTCCGCCAGGTTCCGGCAAGACATCGTTGGCCGAATTGCTTGCCAGGCACACCGACAGCCAGTTTTCGCGCTTAAATGCCGCGTCCTGTGGCGTCAAAGAGCTGCGTACCGCCTTGGATGAAGCTCGGGCCCGATTGGAAACGACCGGTCGGCGTACTGTGTTGTTCGTGGACGAACTCCATCGCTTCAACCGGACTCAACAGGAAGTCCTGCTGCCCGATGTGGAAGCGGGCATCATTTCGTTGATCGGGGCGACGACGCAGAATCCGTTTTTCTCGCTGGTCTCGCCGCTGGTCAGCCGCAGTCAGGTGTTTGAATTCAAGGCGCTGACTCAGCAGGATGTCCTGGGATTACTGCGGCGAGCCCTCACCGATAAGACTCGTGGATTGGGCGAACATGAGGTGACTGCCACTCCGGAGGCTTTGGAGTTTCTCGCTGATATCTGTGACGGTGACGCGCGTCGGGCTTTGACGGCCTTGGAGATCGGTGTCCTGTCGATTGCCGGACGAGGAGTCCCGTTCGATTTGGAAGTCGCTCAGGAATCCATCCAGAAGAAAGCGATCCAATACGACGCGAGCGGTGATGAGCACTTTGATGCGGCGAGTGCCCTCATCAAGAGCATGCGGGGCAGTGACCCCGACGCGGCTCTCTATTGGCTGGCTCGGATGCTGGAGGCGGGCGAAGATCCCCGATTTCTCGCGCGGCGGATCGTCATCGCCGCGGCCGAGGACGTGGGCAACGCGGATCCGCAGGCGCTGATTCTCGCTCAAGCGGCGGCGCACGCGACCGAATTCATTGGACTTCCCGAGTGCCGGATTCCGCTGGCTCAAGCGGTGACTTATATCGCCACTGCACCGAAGTCCAATGCCTCGTACGTGGCGATTGATGCAGCCATGGAAGACGTTCGCACTCAGCGCGTCGTTCCGATACCGATGCATCTCAAGGACGCGCACTACAAGGGAGCCGCGCGGCTGGGGCACGGAGAAGGTTATCAGTACGCGCACTCGTCAGCCGAGGGCTGGGTTGATCAGGATTATCTGGGAGTTGAGAAGAACTACTACCAACCAGTCGATCGCGGCTTCGAAGCCGAAATCCGCAAGAGATTGGAAGCCATCCGGGCACGACGTTCGACAAAGCCGGACAAAGAGAGTCGTTGATCGCACGGCTCTCTTAAGAGCGTGTTTGAAAGGCCATTTTTGGGAGGGCGAGGCTCCCGCCGAGCCTAGTACGACCGCAGGTCGGCGTCCGCCGGAGGCCCCGTTTGATGCCTCCGGCGGATGCCGAGCTAAAGCTCGTGTTAGGCTCGGCGGGAGCCTCGCCCTCCCATCTCAAACGCGCTCTTGGCACTACGCCTCGACGATCTGCCCGTCATCCAACTCGATTGGCCCGACAATCGGCAGGTAGAAGATCGGCGGATCAATGATGATCGGCGGGTCGATAACCGCGTTCGGATCAGCCAGTGGAACGTCGGCAACTTCGACGGACGGATCGAACAGGGAATTGATCTTCAGATCCGAATCGGACAGCGAAAACAACTGATCGCCGATTCGCAAGCTGCGAGTCACTTCGCTGTCATGATGGACCGTTCCCAGCAGCGTGAAGCCCAGTTCGGGATCCAGTTGGAAGACGTCCAGGTCGGCTGTGTAGCCCGTATCGGAATCCCAGCTGGAGACCGGGATCGCGAGAATTCCTTGCTCGTTGAACAGCGAGAACGCGTGATGTTCCCATTGAGCCTGGCTGTAGGTACTCCAAGCGGATGTGCTCAGCTTGTATGTGCCCACCAGCTTGGGGTGTTCGCTGTCGCTGATATCAAACAGCGACAGTTGCAACCCCGTGACCATGCCGGTTTGAGGATCGGCATCCTGGCCGATGCTCACCAGGAAATGATCGCCCCACGGCTGGAGGTAGGACGAGAACCCCGGAACTTCTAATTGACCGGCGACGAATGGCTTAAGCGGGTCGCTGAGATCGATTGACAGTAGCGGATCGACACGGAGGAAGGTCGACAGGTAAAGCTGGTCGCCGACGAAGCGTGCCGATTGGATTTGCTCGGTCGGAGACAAGCCCGTGAGGCTGCCGACGACGAACAACTGGTCTCCCTGTTGTTGCAGTACGAAGACGTTGCTCGATTGATTGCTTTGCCACGGGTTGGACGTCGTGGCAATGCGGAAATAACCGTCGTGTTCGTCCATGGCGAACTGATCGATAATTGTGCCGCTGACGTAACCGATCCCTGCCAGTTTCGAACCGTCTGACGTCAGGTCGAACTTGTAGATGTCGGTGAACGGACCAGACTGGCCTATCCCTCCGGGCATCACATCACCCCAGTCGGAGCTCGCAATGTACAGGGCGTCAGTCGAGGCATAGACCTGTCCATTTACGCCGAAGACCGTTGTCGTGGAATCGATGCCCGCGGAGCCTTGATGAATGTCGAACATCAAGATGGACGTCAGGCTCGAGTTCTGTAGCGGATCATTGGGAGCCCAGGTGGTTGCATAGTTCAACAACGAACCGGTGGTCTCGGTCAGATTTCCCGCGGCGTCATAACTTTTGGTGGTGTACTGCGGAAGCACCGTGGACCAGTCGATAACAGACGGGATACTCGAACTGATAGTCGGCGCGAAGTAGTTGATCACCCCGTTCCCGAGCCACAGATTGTTATCCACGACGAGGTAAATCCGGCCATCAACCGAGCGCGAGGTACTCACGCTGCCGTCGAAGGTGGTGTCCTCCACCACCTTGGGAGCGGCGGTATCGGAAATATCGTACGTGATCACTTCTGTTTCAGGACGCCAATTCCAGAATGCAATCCGGGAGTCGGCGAACGTCGGGCTGGCCAATTCTTCCTGGGGCGGCAGCACTCGCCAACGATTCACATAGGAAATGATCGTCAGTCGGTCGCCATCCAGATACATGCTGGAACCCCAACCGGGGAGTTTTGTCCGCGAGACAATATTCGCGTCAGCAGGTTGTTGGACGTCAATAATCAACAGCTCGTCGCCGCGGACGGTGTAGATGTATCGTCCGTCGGTTTCCACGATATCCTGTTCATCGACGCCGTCAACTTGCGTGTTCGTGTCCGAATGTGAGTCCGTCGTGCTCGAGGCCGAACTACCTGGAGTCAGCACGCCGTCCACAGCCGGGCCGCCGCGCATGGCGAAGAAGATGTTGCCATTTCCCAAGCGCTGCGTGACCGCGGCCGAATGGACCAGCCAGTTTTCAAATTCGGTTTGGGACTTGAACTGTTGCAGACCGCCGGTTTGTTCCTTGGCGATCATGTCGGCTTGGTCTGACTTGACGCTGTCGGTATGGTCAGTGGAATAAATCCAGTCGCGACCCTTGCCGCCGATCAGCCGATCGAGACCGTCACCGCCGCGTAAGTTGTCTTCGCCGTCGTCACCCTGCAGAAGGTCGTTGCCGCCATTCCCGTTGAGAATGTCCGCACCCTTGCCGCCGAACAGGCGATCGTTGCCACTGCCGCCATTCAGAATATCATCGCCGTCACCACCGCGGAGAGTCGCGGCATGGTCGCCGGAATTAAGAGTGTCATTGCCGGCCCCGCCATTCACGATCACCGCGACTCGACTGAGGCCATCGGGCAACTGAATCGTGACGGTGTCATCCCCAGCCCCGGCATTCACCGTGATGGAACGCAAACGGTCGATGGACTGCACCGCAAACGTGGAGCCGTTGATGGAAACACGCAATTGACTGGAATCGGCTGGATTCTGGTCGATGACAATCGTTTCGCCCGGGTTGGCGGAGCTCAGATCACCGTTGATGGTCCACTTCCCGGCAGAGAACGACGAAGACGCCGACAGCAGGGCTCGGTCTTCCAGCATTTCAGGGGTGGCATGGCGCGCGATCGACAAATTGCGACGTTTGCCCGACCCGCGGTAAAAAGTCCGCCGAACCCAGCTCATCCAGTTGAATTGCGTCTGCGCCATTATCGCCAAATTCCTGGGAAATTGCGTTGGTTATTGGGTTTGGAGAGTGGAGTTGGGATGTTTGCGTGGGAAATAACGCGTCATCAGCTTGCATTAAATCGGTCTACGGACCTGATCTAATGATATCAAAACCCAAAATCGATTCCCACGATGTCCGAATTGTCCAGCTTCGGTGAGGCAACTGCAACGCCGAAGTCCGACAATCTCGACGGTTTCATCTCCAATTCACACACTCGTGACCGACGCTGCCAGCATCGGTACCGTAGGATAGGCATCCTGTCTGACATTCTATCGGTAGCGAACTAGGTAACGGGCAGGATCGCTCTCCTACGTCAGACGAACTAACTGATCATCCAGTTCCCATCTGTGACGACGATGCTGGCAAGTTCACCCCTGCCCAACTAGATTGTCCGTAATCTGGTGTTTCGCATCTCAGTCTTAATCGGCGTTTCCAGGGCCGACATCATGCTCAGAACCTTGACCTGTGTCCTGTTCACCTTGCTGGTCGTTCCGCTGCATTCTAAGGATCCCGCGACTACGTAGATCGCGGTTCTCTTGCCAGAAGGCCGATCAATTTGCACAATCTTTGAGACCCCAATCGAGCGAGTCAAAACGCCGATGTGCCCGAGGCTGGGTTCACGGTTGCGGCACGCGGTTCGTCCCTCACTACACCGTCACACAATTGCAAACGGAGCGCCCGTCATGGCCGATGCGACTGACATTCAGCAGAATCAAAAAGAATTCCTGGCGTTGATGCCGTTGACGATCGCCCTGGCGGGCCTCCCGCTCAGCGAATCGGGCCGCTATTACACCGAAGAGCAAATCGAAACCCGCGCCTTCGCCGTCCGCAATGCGTACAAGGTCGCCCGGCAAGTCTTCCGTGAATGCGTGATGAAGTAGTCTGGCGTCTGAGGAGCACGATGAATCCGTGGGACGGGTCTCCAGGCCCGTCCGTCCAGCAAGATTGCCAGAAAGCCGTTCCGGTTCTTGGTAGCGGCTGATACGCAAACGCATTTCTTCGTGTCCTTTGTGACCTTCTGTTCTAATTATTCTTGAACAGAAGGTCACAAAGGACACAAAGAAAATTCTTTCCCTTCAACGTCTGGATGAATGTTTCTGTCTCACAAGAGTTGCGAAGTAAGGGACTGACGGGCCTGGAGACCCGTCCCACGGTGCCTTGGATCTCTGACTCCCGGCACTGATTCTTGTTTCCGCTGAAACCGAAATAGGGATGAGTCCGGTATCACCTCTGTAGGACGGGATGTTTCCGTGATCGGACCAGAGGTGGAACTAGTCGAACGGTGCCTGGCGGGCGATGCGACCGCCGCGCGCCGCTTCGTCGAGACATTTCAGGGGGTGATCTACGGCCTCTGCTGCCGCATGGTGGGGCAGCGTGAGGATGCGGAAGATATTACGCAGGAAGTGTTTACGCGCGCATTTCGCAGCCTTGCCGGGTGGGACAAGCTACGTCCACTGAAACCGTGGTTGCTGATGATCGCGGCCAATTGTTGCCGGACTGCCTTATCCAAACGGATCCGAACGCCTACCGCGAATGAAATCCTGAACGAACTGCCGAGCCGCCCGGAGGCGACTCGCGATACGGACTTTTCAGACGCCGTGCAGCGGGCACTGGCGACGTTACGCGAAGACCATCGGACGTGCTTTATCTTATTTTACGAACAAGAGTTAAGTGTTTCGGAGATCAGCCAGACTTTGGGGTGTCCGGAAGGGACCGTCAAGACCTGGCTGCATCGGGCTCGCCGAGATATTGCCGATATGTTACGAAGTCTAGGTTTCGATCAGCGACCAACATAATCCGACTCTCTGAGTCGGGTGCATTGCGACGTCAAAGTGAGTTCGCTTCGAGGGCCATTTAATTAGCCAGATTGTGCAGAACAAATGAGTGTTCCCATGGAATGTTTTGAATTCGGGGCTCTACTGCAGCAGCGACTGGACGAACGACTCGCCCCGCGCTGCGCGGAATTGGACGCACACGCCGCGACATGCCCGGCCTGCGATCATCTATTCGAAGATGTCGCGATACTGTCGCGTGGTGTCGCGGCATGGCGGACCGGTCAGCCTACAGTATCGAGCGAACTTTCCTCCAAGCTCACGCAAGACGTTCTCGAGATCATTCGCGCCGAGCAACCCGTTCGGCAAACTGCAGTCCGTCCCCTTCGTCAATCGGCTCAGACCCAGGCGCCGCAGATCTGGCAGACATGGGCTGTCTTCGCCGGTGCAGTTGCGGCCGTCTGGTTTGTATTTGTTGGCTCGACGGTGCAGCGGCCTGATCAGCGGGTTGCGGCCGTCCGCGTATTTACGGAGCCGTCGAAACCAAAGGCCGATCTAGGAGCCGTACTCGTCTCGGCCGAGGGAGCCTACTCGCAACTGGCGAACGAGTCCTTCGCGGCAGCTCAAGATTTTGCGTTGCTCTGGCCTGCCGGCAGCATGTCCTCGGCGAGCCCGTCTCCAGCCCCGATGGGTACCGGTTCGGACTGGAGTCCAGCGTGGTCTCCTGAGTTGGCCCCCATCAGCAATTCGGTCGAAGACGCTTGGAATTTCCTGCGGCGAACCGTCCCACACGTGCAGAAATCGCCCACATGATTGTTCTTGATATAGAGCCAAAAAGGGAGCGCAGCGACAATTGCTCCCCTCGCCCTGGTACCCCGGGGAG
>JAKFVC010000274.1 GCA_021732415.1 Planctomycetaceae bacterium | reverse complement strand
CCCCCAGCCCCTCTCCCCGGGGTACCAGGGCGAGGGTAGCGAAAGACTGGACTATTCCAGGCTTGTGAAGGCTTAACGTTGTGTGGATGTCAATTTTCTTACGCGCCTTGGCTCACAGCATGTGTCTGTGTGGGTGCTGGTTGCCGTCGCGCGATACGTTGGCTACTTCAAATAAAGAAACTCTTTAAAGGTAAACAATGCATGAGCCAGTTCCGTCCACACCGCCTTTTCATCGCTGGGATCAAGCACCGACCCGAGTGCCGAGATGTCTGCTTCCAATGCCAGAATGTGCTGTCGATCAAGCATCACCGAGGCCCGATCGGCCTCGCTCAATCCCGCGAGGACCTGCGTTTCAGAAACGAAGAAGGGAGCTGATTGTGACGTGGCTTGGATTTCGTCGGCCGTTAGTGCGCGGTCGTATAGATTCGCACGCAAGATGCGTCCCGAGAGCATATGGTTGCCTCCTGCTGGCAAATGGCGAATTCCAAAGCCGATGACGGCATCTCCCGCTTTGAATTCGAATGGGGCTTTGCTTTGATAAGGTTTGCCGTAAGGCTGCCCGTTCCGGTATCCCACGATGCGACCATCTTCATGATAGGCAATTGCGAGATGAACAGATTGTTTAGCAGCATCCTGATCTGCGGGGGCATTAAAGGACTGCGTTCTATTGAAGAAATCACTCCCCGCCATCCACTGACGTGGCGATTGCTCGGCATATACGATTGCGTCAAACGCCGCGCCGTTTGGGGTCTGGATCGTCATGACGCCACCGCCCGATTGGTCGAGAGTGCTCAGTTGCACCCAGGCTTCCAGCGTCTTGGCTTTGAGATTCTGTTTGATCGGGGTCGTGATGACATGGGCCTGCTGGTTGACCACGAGAGCTCCGTTATCCACCTTGGCGCCTCCCTTGGCGGCTCCATGAGCGGGGCCGATCGCATCCTGCAGGTCGCCTTCGAACTCCCAGCGACTGATCGGCTTGGGGACGACTTGCTCTCCGGCTGTAGACTTCGTCTTAGCCTGTTCGATCAGTCGAGTTCGGATCGGTTCCAGCAGCTTGCTGATTGCCGCTTGTCGTTGGTCGATCTGTTGTTTCAGTCCGGCAATCTGGCTCGCGACTTTCGCCGAGTTGTCCTTCGTACCGGACAGATACGACTGCAGTTTGGCGACCTCGCCGGTCTGGGCCGGACGTCCGAAAGCTCGGACAAACATCGCTTGAATCCGTGCCTCGTCGGTCGCCAGTTGTTTGTCTGTCAGTACGCTCGACGCCCACGACGAGGCCAGTTCGGCGACTCGAGGATCATTCAACATCGTCAGCGATTGAGCCGGGACATTGGTGGCATCACGACGTCCGGTTGTGGTGAAGGGCTCTGGGAAGTCAAAGGCTCGCAGAAAGGGGTCGAGGGCATTGCGTTGGACTCGGACGTAGACGCTGCGCCGATTGGCGTTGCCATCCACAGGTCCGCCGAACTGCTCGGTAAGCAGTCTGCCGGAGACGGCTAATAATGAATCACGAATCGATTCGGCCTCTAAACGGCGGACATTCGCGTGCGACAGTAATCGATTGTCGGGATCGACCTGTGTGGCACGGGCCGAGGGGTGCGACGCCAACTGCCAGGTCTTCGAAGTGACCATCGAGCGAATCGACGCTTTAATCGACCAGCCTTGTTCTTTGAAACTTGACGCTAGATAGTCGACCAGTTCCGGATGCGTGGGCTCTTGTCCCAACCTCCCGAAGTTGTCGGGAGTGGGGACAATCCCGCGGCCGAACACGTGGTGCCACAGACGGTTCACGATGACGCGGCGAGTCAGCGGGTTGTCGTCGCGCAGCAGGTCGTCGGCGAGCTGCAGGCGACCGCTCTGCGTCGTCTTATAGGGAGTCGCGTCAATGGCTTCGAGGAAGCGTCGCGGTACGACGTCGCCGAGTTGCTTGTGATTCCCGCGTGTCATTAGCGGCTGATCGCGACCTGCGGTTTCCTCCAGCCCCGGTACGCGAGTCGGAACGACGATCGCTTCTTCGAGTCGGCGGTATTCCGTCACCAATTGGCGTGCGGCTGGCAACCCGTCGAGATGGTTCGGTAGCAGGCCCTGTTTGAGGCAGGCATTGAGCAAAGTCGCCTGGGCATCGGTGATCGACTCTGACTGCCAGGATTTCACAGCGGCGGTAACGGCCGCGACATAGCGGTCGGCGAGATCGTTCAGGGATTCAGGGGGCGATGCAGCAGAAAGTTCGAAGATTGGATCAAGGAAGTCGCGCGGCTCGGAGGGGCCGGGATTACCCTTGCGGACGATGACGGCCTCGCGGATTCCAAACCAGGAACGGGGTGAATTGTTGACCATTAGTGGGGCGTCTTTGCCCGCTGTGATCTCGACGTGGATGTCGTCGCTGTTCCAGTAGGTGAGGTCAAACCGTTGCCATGACCATTCTGGTGTGAGCTGCGTGATCGGGAAGACAGTGCCGTTGCGAGGGTAGTCCTGCACGACATACCGCACGCTCGCCCCGCCTTCGCCGAGCGCTCGCACCCAAAGCTCATAATTGTCGTCCAGGCGAACATAGCCGGACTCAAGACGAGCTACGTGCTTGGCACTTAATCGATGCGAGTAGATGCCGGCGGGGTAGATTCCTGTCAGGACGCTATCGGGAGCGGCCGACACTGCAAAATCGCCAGCGGGCAAGGGCTTTTCGGGCAGCGTTGTCCCCTCTCGGAACCACGTGGCATAGTCTTCTGGCAGGGTGAGGTTCCAGCGCTTCCAATACGCGCGCTTGGTGTGTTCCTCGCGCTGATGGCGGTCGTTATTCCATCCGTCGACTTGGCCTTTCCAGGCTGCAGTGAAGGTTGCTCCGTCAGCGATGGACTTCTTTAACTGAAATAGGGGATTCAATAGGAGCTTGGGAGTATCCGCTTTCTTCCACGGACCATCGTCTGCGGTCATCTGATCGCGGAGTCGAGGTGCGGCGGCCAGCCATTCGTTGGCAATCGCAGCTCGAATCTGCGGCTTGAGAGCTGCGAGTTGATCGCGATTGGCGTCCAGTTTGTCGCGTGTATCAATCGCCACACGACTTGGCCGGCAGGATCCCAGGATGCCGAACAGGGCGTAATAGTCCTTCTGGCTGATGGGGTCGAATTTGTGATCGTGGCAGCGGGCGCACGAGACTGTCAAACCGAGGAACGCTTTGGAGAATGTGTTGATCTCGTCATCAATGAATCGTACTTTTTCATCCAGAGCATCAGTGGGGGCAAACCCATGAAAAACCATTCGCCAGTGGGCGGGCCCAATCAGGGATTCGTTAATGCCCAGTTGTTTATTGATACGAGGTTCCGCGAGCAGATCACCGGCGATTTGCTCGCGAACGAGTTGATTATAAGGAACGTCAGAGTTGAGCGCCCGAATCAGGTAGTCGCGAAAATACCATCCGTTGTCAATTGCCGGATCCCCTTCGGAACCGTGCGAATCGGCGTAGCGAATCCAGTCCATCCAGTGTCGAGCCCAGTGCTCGCCAAATTGTGGACTGGCCAACAGGTGGTCGGCTAGATCTTCAATTCCCCGCGGGCCTTTCAGTCGATTAGTCCAGAGTTCGACTTCGGCGCCCGTGGGGGGTAATCCAATGAGGGTGAAATACATGCGGCGGATCAGCGTACCGGGGTCGGCCGGGGCCGCAGGTTCCAGTTGCTGCTCTCTCAATTTCGCGAGAACGAAGCGATCGATGGGATGGTCAGACCATTTGTTGTCGGGAACGACCGGTGCGGGAATGGCGCGAATGGGTTGGAAGCTCCACCATTGCTTACGCTTGGCCAGCATCGTTTCCCAGGATGTTGCCTTGGTGAGTTCCTCTTCCGAGGGAGCTTTATCACGGGGATCGGGCGCCCCCATGATGATCCATTTTTCGAAGTCGGCAATGACGCGTGCGTCGAGCTTGCCGAGTCCCTGCGGCATTTTGACTCCGTCGACTTCATGCCGCAGAATCGCCAGCAAGCGGCTCTCGGCTGGCTTGCCGGGGACGATCACCTTGCCGCTGTTTCCGCCTTTAAGAAAGGCGTCTCGTGAGTCGGCGGCGAATTCGCCTTCGGCCAGCTTTGCGGAGTTATGGCATTCATAACATTTTTCGATGAGTACCGGCCGGATCCGAGTCTCGAAGAACTCGTTCTGGGCGGGAGTTGGAGCGTCTGCCGCCGTCGCGGACTGGGCGGCTGTCACTAAACTGAGCAGTACCGCGAAGACCCTAAACAAAACTGTGCGCCACATGGCCGGCTCCCATTTCCAGTTCGTGCTGTCTCAGATGCCAATGGTACGACTGCCGTCCTAATGCCGAGTGAATTCGTCTGATGCCTGTCGGGCTCCCTCGCGAACGATTTGTCCGAGGACCTCGAATTCGTCCTCGGGGATCCGCGATGAGGGGCCGGCGATCGTGATGGCTCCGACGGGGGACTGATGGCGGTCGAGGATCGGGGCCGCGATGCAATGAATGCCTGCCATGCCTTCGGCGCGATCAACGGCGAACCCACGCTCGCGTATCCGGGCCAGCTCGTTGCGGAATTCTCGCTTTGACGTGATGGTGTTTTCGGTAAAGCGTTTGAACTGGATGCGGTTCACGGTCTCGTCCTGCTCGACATCGGGCAAAAAGGCGACGAGTGCCTTGCCCGGTGCACAACTAAAGCAGGGACAACGGGCTCCCAGATCGGCCGAGTATTTGAACGGGTGCAGCGACAGCAGTTGTTCGAGGATGACCATTTCGGTACCGACCAGGCAGCACAATTGGGTGGTTTCGCCCGTTGTTTGCCGAATGCGCCGCATGGCGGTAATCGCGCATTCGGACAGTCCTCGCGAGGCCGTTGGCGGTTGCCCCAGTCGCAGAAAGCTGTTCGTCAGGAAGAACCGTTTTGAAGCTTCCTCGCGCGACAAATAGCCGAGCTCCACCAGCGTGCGTGCGATGCGTAGGGTTGACGCGCCGGGCAATGCCAGTTGATCCGAGATCTCGCGCAGCGTCGCGCCGTCGGGGCGTTTGGCCAGCATTTCCAGCACCGCGAGTCCGCGTTGCAGATTGCCCGCTTCAGTGCCGGCGGTCGTTGCTCCGGCTTGGGAGTTCGCTTTCATGTCGCGCCCTTGCGGTTTCATATTGGAAATCAATTCCAATAGTGAAACATGGTTGCGACTCAAAAGCAAGAGGGAAAGTGGCGCCGTGGACAATGAGTGAGGCTCTGCCGAAGCGTAGCCCGACTCTCTGAGTCGGGTGCTTTAGGCGAATGCGACCCGACTCGGAGAGTCGGGCTACGGCTCGGCGGTGCCTCGCGTTCCCGTCAACCGCATCGGTAGTGTCGCACCCTATTTACTTGGCGACGGCTGAAGTCGCAGTCGGTGCTCAGTCACATCCTGCACCTCGCCCCAGCTGTAGGTCAGTGGGAAATACTTGCCGTCGGCCCACAGAGGCAACAGATCACGATAGTGGGGGCTGCCCAGTTGCCCGGACTGCCCGGGGGTGCTGGTCGCCAGGCCGCGGTCCCAATCGGCGAGGTCGAGAACATGCCGATAAGAGGCCCCATGGATTTGTTGGAAGTTCTCATTGTACCGCGCGTTGTTCGGTGTGTGGCTGTCTCCCGAACGTTCGACTGGGCCGAGATTGAAGGCCTGCTCGTAGTTGGGCCCGAGGCTGGCGAGCGGATGCCGCAAGGTCGCAGTGTGCAATTGGCCCCAGCGCCATTTCGAGGGATCGTCTCCCAACAGCTTTAGTGTGCGGGGTACGGCTTTGGCAAAAGTTTGTCGCAGGAGTTCATCGCGCGCTTTGACGGGCTCCGGGCCGAAATGCTTCTCAGTCGGATGGTTCAATTGCTGCAGGACGGTGGCGATATTGCGGAGGTCGCCACGCTCGGTACGCAAATCTTTGGGGATTCGCGTGGCGTAGAAGCCGTCCATTAATTCCTGAAGCCAGATGGAATAGAGGGGACCAGCGGACGAATCCTTGCTCAGGTGGCCATCCCAATTTCGCAAGAGAGCCGCGTAGGGATTTAGCTCCGTCGGCAGATCCACACTCTTGAGCAATTGGATTAGCGCTTGCGCTGGCAGCGATGTACTTTCATGTTGGATGCTTTGGAAGTCCGCGAGTGTGAATTGAGGCTTCTCTGTGAGCCGTTGCTGGATGCGGAGGAAACGGTAGGGAGTTTCGAACTCATAGCCAATCTCGCGGGTGTAGCCTGTGGGCAGAATGTTGTGATTGGCGGTCGCCAGCCAGTGTCGAGGCGGGTTGAATGACTGGGGCAAATCGGCGACGGGAAGAAATCCCTGCCACTCATATTTTCCGGAGGCACCTGGTACCGGCAGCAGCCCATCCCAGTTTTTGCGGATCGGCGTCAGCGCGGCGGCGACCCATCCAATCGAGCCCGTGAGATCGGCATAGACGAAGTTCAGACAGGGGATTTTCCACGATTCCAAGGCCTTGAGAAACTCGGAGCGGTTGCTGGCGCGAGCGACGGCCAGACTGCCGAGGTACGCGGCTCCGCCGGGCTCGCTGCCTGACCAACGGAGTGCAAATGCCAAGTGCTTCTGCTCGTCCTGGTAGATCACGGGGCCGTGTCGCGTAAACCGCAGTTCGACGGGGGCACCTGCCGGTTTGCCTTTGACGGGGATCGTATCCTGTACGATCTTCATTGGCTCCCAGGCTTCGCCGACACGGTACCGGCGCGGATCGGCGGGATCGGTTTGTTCGACGTAGAGATCCGACTGATCGGTACCGACAATCGTGAAGGCCCAGGCGATCTGTTCGTTGTGTCCGATCGCCACTCCCGGAAGCGATGGTTCGCCGCTGCCGATCACATTCCAGCCGGGAGCGTGCAAATGGACAAGGTACCTCAGCGAGGGAAGTCCCAGTGCTCGATGGGGATCGCCGGCCAGCATCGGTTTTCCGGAGGCCGACAGTGTCCCGTCAATGACCCAGTTGTTGCTCTCTGTCGGCAGGGGATCGAATTTCAGTGGTTTGGTGGCCGCGAGGTATCCCTGAACGATTTCCGGTTGTATGGCGTTGAGGTCGAGGTCCGGCGCCGGTGCGAAGTCACGCATGGGGTCGGTGGGGACGATGAGCCGCGCCTGCTCCAATCCCACCTTGGCAATCAACCGAGCCCGCGCGACTTCGCGCTGCCAGTTGCCCGTCATGATGATGCCCGACATCCGGCTGAGGATATCTTCGGGTTTCCATTTCTGTGGTTGATAACCGAGGATCTGGAACTCGATGGGCAATTTGTGCTGGGCGTGATCAATAAAGGCATTGATGCCCTGGGTGAAGGCTGTTGCGATTTCCCTGGTGTCCGGAGAATAGCTTTGCCATTCGGCCTGCATGTCGCCGCGATAGAGCATCAAACGGGCAAAACGGTCGCCCTCAAGGGCCTGCTCGCCCGTGACTGCGGCCATTTCGCCGAGGCCAGTGCGTCGCCACGTATCTAGTTGAAACAGCCGATCCTGGGCCGCGATGAAACCCTGCGCGAAGAACAGGTCGGGCGTATTCTTGGCATAAATATGAGGGATCCCCCAGCGGTCGCGCAGCACCTCGACGGGCTCACGCAATCCGGCCAGTGGGATCTCGCCTTCGATCTGCGATAAGACCGCTTTGGCTTTCGCCAGGATTTGTTCCGGAGTGTCGGCAGCCCGCAGCATGGAGGGCCCGGCGATGAGGGATAAGGTCAGATACCACGCGAGTCTCAACGAGCGGCCCATACTGTTCCTCGTGTTGTTGGCTGCCTGGGGCGAGTGTCTGGACATGCTACTCGCTGGAGAGTGAGACGGACAATCCTGCTCCCCCCCACGGGCGGGCGATCAACGATTATCCTTGCCGTGAGCATGATTTCTCGGGAAGATGCAGTCACAGCATCGTACTCGATCATCAGGAGATTGCCATGACTTCGGCAGAACGGTACACGGAACTGGTAGTGAGCGGTGGGCCACGTGAATTGGGACGGCAGATCGGTGAGGGAGCGCGCGATCTGGTGCGAGGCTTCTGCGAAGTGGCCATGCAGCAGGTCAATCGCACGCTGCGCATCTCGCGAGACTCGGCGATGGCCGTCGCTGAGACGTCGATCAAGCTCGCAGAGGGCTATTCCCACGACATGGTCGAAGAGCTTCGCGGGACTGCGGAAGCGGCAGGAGTGAGCCTGGCCGATCTGATGTTGCTGCAGGTCCGCAATCAACTCCAGGCGGATGAAGGGGGTTGCACTTCGTTCTCGCTGGCTTCAGTGGAAGGTCTAGGGCGCGTTGTTGCTCAGAATTGGGACAATGACCCGTTTCTGGATCCCTACACGCTCGTCTTGACTCGCCATCCGACGGGAAAACCCGCGCTGACAACCGTGACGCAAGCGGGACTGATCGCGTATATCGGGTTCAATTCGGAGGGGATTGGAATTTGCCTCAATACTTTGCCGGCACCGTCCCGCAAGTTTGGTGTGCCGCATTATTTTACCGCACGCGGGATTCTGGAGGCCGATTCGCTGGAGGGTGCCGTCACGGCAGTCAGCCGCGCGGAGCGAGTGATTCCCGCCAATATTATGATGACGACTCCTCAGGGCCCGGCCAACCTGGAGGTCACCATCGACAACGTGTACGTGTTGCGCGACGCGGGAGACGGAATCGTCACCCACACGAATCACGCGCGGCATCCGGAACTGGCTGCGGTCAGTTCCGGCTACCCGGAATTGATTCAATCCCGGCCGCGCCTCGCACGCATTGACCAATTGCTGGAGAAACCCGCTGAGTCCGAATGGTCGTTCGAGCAACTGCAGACGGCTTTGTGCGATCACGAGAACCACCCGCAATCGATCTGCCGCCATCCGAATAACATTCCGCCCCACGGATTCTGGGAAACCGTGTTTTCCGTGGTCATTGCCCCGGAAGCGCGGGAGATGTATTTGACGCGCGGGACGCCTTGCGATCATCCGTTTGAGCGATATCGAATGGAGTGAATTGAAGGTTGAAGGGTGAAGGGTGAAGGGTGAAGGGTGGGAACACTTAGGACGGCAGCGAATGAGGGCGACAGCAGGACACGGAATTGTCCGATTCGCTGTCTCCTTCATAATTCGCTGCCAATAATGGGATTGTTTATTCGTCGTCGAGTACGCGGACCATTGTGATTGAGCGTACTAAGGTGTGGTCGGCGAATTTCCAGACGACTTTCTTCTCTTTGTTGTGCGTCACTTCGAAGGCATGGGCTCCTTTGCCTTCCTGGCCTCTTAGGAAATTCGCGACGACGAGGTTGCCGTTCTTGAGGACCTGCAGGCTGGTAATCCAGGTGAGGTTCAATTCGGGAACATCGGCGGCCGTCAGTTCCCAGACGATCTTCTTCTCGGGAGTGACCTCGATCACGCGCTTGTCCGTACCGCACCCGATCAGTGTATTGCCATTTGCGAGACGCAGGGCTTCGAAGACGTTTGTGATGTTCGGGTATTCCCAGACGGGCTTTCCGGTGGCGTCGTATTCGCGAACGACCCCTTCGGCTTCATGGGCGGCGAGCAGATGACCGTTCTCCAGGCGATGCAGGCAACGCATTTGTCGATGAGCAGCCTTTTCGGTGGTCTGCAGCTTCACCGTGGAAACGACCTCGCCTTTGGGAGTGATCTCCACAGCCTGGCAAGGCCCCTGTTCGGCCAACAGAAAATTGCCATTGGGGAGTACGTCGCAGCCGAGGATCTGCTCGCACTTGGACCGATAGTCGAACAGGACTTTGTTATCCTTGTCAATCACTTGCAGTCCCGTTGGAACGCCACCGTCGGCGAAGACAATGTTGCCACCAGAGGTCTTCCGGAAGCAGACGGCGAGCGCGGGGAACTTGTGCTCCCAAGTCAGCTTGCCATCGGGCGAAATCTCGGCCAATCGCTTCGCGGCGCTACCGTATTCGCAGATCATGATGCGGTGCTTGACGGGCACAGATTCTTTTTCTGCGGCATGCCCCGTGAGCGTGATGGCCAAGGTGCCGATCAGCACACTCGAGATCAGACACGAAATTCGAGGCAGTCGTGATGGCAAGCTGGCAGGCATGGCGCGAAATCCTGTTCCAATGGTGAAGCCCGGTCCGAGAGATGACGACCTGACAATATCCGATCGAGTTTGGAATGGAAATCGTGGGTGGCTTCGAGATCGCGGGAGCGAGATTCTGGACTCTCGCGGTTGAGTGCGGTCCAAAGCTCCTGGATGAAAGTCGCTCCTGAAACCCTCAACATCAATGATGGGACGATAAAGAACATTTTAACTCTTGTGTGGAATCCAAGATTCTAGATACTCTGATGACAGCGTCGTTCTATGCTCTCTACGATTTCGCTCCATTGACCCCACGTCTCCAGGAGACTCATGTGCATCACAAACGAGGATTCACTCTGATCGAACTGCTAGTGGTCATTGCCATCATCGCTGTTCTGATCGCGCTACTCTTGCCTGCCGTACAGCAGGCTCGCGAAGCCGCACGACGTTCGCAGTGCAAAAACAATCTCAAACAGATCGGGCTGGCGTTTCATAGTTATCACGACACCATGACGGTCTTTCCTCCCGGAGGAATGGGCCCCGCCTTGTGGTCGCCTGATCCGGGAACAACGGCACCCACCAACCGGATTGGCTGGATGCAAATGCTTCTGCCGTACCTGGATCAGCAGCCACTCTATAACCTGATCTCGCCATATTTCGATGGCAAGAACTCCGGAGGTGCAACGGCTTCGTGGAACTGGCCGGGGACCAAAACGGTCATTCCGACCTTGATGTGTCCGTCCGATCCCGCCAATCCGAAGCAGAACACCTACGCGAGTCCCCCGATTGGATTTCAAGGCAATTATCTGGCAATTGCGGCGGGGACGACCGCGCATTTCAACGTCAACAGCGGTCTGTCACTGGACGGCATGTTCTACACGATCTCGAGGACGCGGATTCGCGATCTGACCGATGGGGTTTCCAATACCATGATGGCCAGTGAGATGATTCTGCAGCCCGATATGAGTACCACGGCGCTGGGGTTGAACGGAAATGACTGGCGCGGACTGTACTGGGACAACTACGGCGGCACCGTCTTTATCAGCACTTTTTTTCCGCCGAATACCGACCAGCCGGACTGTCACTTGTCTTGCGTCAGTAAGCCAATCTCGCCGTGTGTGGCTGGTGCGAATGGTTCGGGGAGCAGCGTGCAATATGCTCGCAGCTATCACATTGGTGGTGCTCACGGATTATTGGCCGACGGCAGCGTCCGCTTCATTTCTTCCAATATCAATCGCACGACTTTCCAAAATCTGGGATCACGCAATGATGG
Source organism: Planctomycetaceae bacterium (assembly GCA_021732415.1). Lineage (GTDB taxonomy): Bacteria > Planctomycetota > Planctomycetia > Planctomycetales > Planctomycetaceae > JAKFVC01. Next base: position 11,485 of record JAKFVC010000274.1, on the reverse strand, counting down.
AAACGTCATCGGCGAATTCTAGCCCGAGTCAGGTGAAGTCTTTCGTATTCTTACATTGAGATTCAGGGGAACAACGTGACGTGGATCAGGTCTGATTGGTTTGCCGTGTGCATCGCAGTGACTGTCGTGAGCTTTGCCGGCTGCGGGCAGCCAACCACGGTGGGGCCTGCGAAAACTGTGGTGTCCGGCAATGTGACTTTGGATAACAAGCCCTTGGCTCAGGGACAGATTGTGTTCGTCGATGCCGAAGGGAACGAGCAACGGAAGTATGGTGATCAGATCATCAACGGCAAGTATTCCTTCGAAGTGACACCCGGCAAAAAGAAGGTCGAGATTTCGGCTCGTGAATCCAATGGGGGGGCCGGCTCGGACCCCGGTTCGAATCTGCGAGAATTGATTCCCGAGCAATACAATACCAAGACGACGCTGACTGCAGAGATCATCAAAGGGAACCCCAAAGGGGGCGACTTCCAACTGACGTCGGGACCGGCGCAGGCCAAATGAAAGACAGCCTCTCAGAATCAGAATGAATTTTTTAACCACGAATGGTTCGAATGACACGAATTTAAAAAAGTGAGGTGACCTTAACGCGGCACGCTGAATGGCAGTGTGCCGTTTTTAGGGCCTTCACATTCGTGTTATTTGTGTCATTCGTGGTTCAAATTCTTCCGCTTGGAGTTCAAGCAATGTTCGCTGCCAGAGCCTCAACCGCCGCATCGATGTCCCCTTTGCGGAAGACATCCAGAATGGCGATATGCTCTTCGTAGATGGCGATGGGTTCGGCGTAGTTGCGGTGCTGGGTTTCCCAGAAGTGGTGTCGTACGCGGAACACGATTGAGGCCCAGATCGCATCGAGATCCGTCTGGCCGGCGCGGCGCACGATCGCTCGATGGAAGGCCAGGTCCTGCTCGGAAATGGAGGGAAAATCACCTGCCAGACAGGCGATTCGCATCTGCTCCAGGATGATGTTCCAGTTGTTGAAATCGTCATCGGTAATGGTATCGAAGAACGATTTGAGGGCGAAAATCTCCACGCTGCGACGAATGGGGACGACCAGCTCACGAATGGAATCGGGCGGACGCCGGGCGACTTTGACGCCGACATTCCGCCGGCCATCCAGCAGCCCTTCGCAGGTCAACTGTTGCAGGGCCTCACGAATGGGAGTCCGGCTGACTCCAAAGCGTTCCGCCAACTCCGCTTCATTCAGTCGTTCGCCATCGGCGAGACGGCCGCGCAGGACATCATTGCGAATGTGCTCGACAATTTGGTCGCGCAAGCTGAACGCAATCAGGGGAGTTGTTGCCATGTGTCAGTTCCAGAATGGTGAGCGATGAGAAAATCAGTTTCGCATATCTCACGAAAAATTGGTATTCGGTGAGCGAATCTTTTAGTGGTGTCTTGACAGCTTTTGCGGGCCGGATGTAGATTGTATGCAAAATACCATCCGGTGCCAGTGCCGGGCAAGTCGTGTACGAAGAGGAACCTATTCTGATTCCTTTTCTCTAATTTGCGTCCCAGATTTTTCTTGAATCCCGGTTTTTTCGTGTGTAGTGTCGACAAAAGACGCGCATCGCGTATGCCGTGTTTCGACGGCAATTCGACTCATTTTCTGCGAGGCTCGCTGCCCATACGATTTTTCACTTCCGTTCTTGCTAAGGATCACGTCACATGTCAACGCGCACCAGTACATTACGTCGACGAGGATTCACGCTGATCGAACTGCTAGTCGTCATTGCGATTATTGCCGTTCTGATCGCACTCTTACTGCCCGCTGTTCAACAGGCTCGCGAGGCCGCGCGGCGGTCTCAATGCAAGAACAATCTGAAGCAGATCGGATTGGCCCTGCACAATTACCACGATTCGTTGGGCTGCTTTCCCTTTGGCGGAAGCGTGGGGGCCGATATCGTGAATGGCAGCCAGACCGGGAATAACGGTTTTGGCTGGCGCGTCTTCATCCTGCCGTATATCGATCAGGCGCCATTGTATAACCAGCTGGCTGCCTTGAATGCCTGTTCGGCCTCGAGCAGTAACGCCACGTGGAAGGCACTTCCCCAGCACACTCAAGTGATCCCCGGCTATCTCTGCCCCAGCGAGGTCTCGCCCTCGGTCACTTCAGGTGCTCCCAGTTGGACGTATTCGGCCGACACCGCCGCCTTATCCAGTTACTGGGGCAGTGCCGGACCCGCGGCCGCTTATCCCGGTTCCGTTACCAATGGATGTGGCGTTTGTGGAAACAATGTGAATTGCCTGTGTACCGATCAGCCGGGCTGGCATCTGGCATCCGCGACCGTGGGCGGTGGATCAGGGATCTTTTCCTTGCGAGCGACTCGCGTCAACATCAAGGATATCACCGACGGCACGTCGAACACGCTGTTGGTCGGTGAGATGCGGCGGGAAAAAAATCCGGCCACCGGCACGCAATACGCCACCCCGTTCCAATGGATGGATCCGTGGTCGATGATTTCCACTGTCAATGGCTTGAATACGCCGGGATATGGTGACGCTTACTATCGCGAACGGTTCAGCAGCTACCATGTGGGCGGAGCGCATTTCGTGATGGCTGATGGTTCAGTCCGGTTCCTGAATGATAGCATGAACCTCTTCACGTTCTCGTATCTCGGCACCAAGGCTGGCGGCGAAACTGTCGGTGACTTGTAAGAGTCCCGTGGCAGACGCTGCTAGTGCTCTGTCACACCTTACGCTTTGGGTTGGGTGCCACTGGCTCTGCCAGTGCCGGTAGTCTTTCGACTGTCCGGCAAAGCACTGGCAGAGCCAGTGGCACCCCAATTGCTCGCGTCTGCGATTCGCCTCGCCTAATTTAAACCGAGATAGCCGACAAGGATGCTTCAGCATGTTTGTAAAGTGGGATAGAATTGCAAGCACATTTTCTCAGCGCTGCGGCGGGCTCTGCTTGTTGATCGCTTGCATCGTCGCTGCGCAGGGCTGCGGGGGATCAAACAACCCAGTCCCCGTGAAGGTACGGGGAGTGGTCAAGTACAATGGTAAGCCGCTGTCAAATGGATCTGTCATGTTCAATCCCACAGATCCTCAATCGGGACGGATGGCTCAAGGAACGATCGACAAAGACGGCGCGTTTGTGTTGTCGACGTACAAGACAGGTGATGGAGCCCTGGAGGGGAGTTACCTGGTGTCGGTGACATCCTCGTTGCCCGGAACGGAAGTTCTGACGAAGGACAAAGGGACGGGAATTGGCGGGAAGTCCGCAATTCCGGAACGTTTCAGTGATCCCAAAACATCGAAGTTAGAGCAAACGGTCGTCGCTGGTGATCCTGACGAAGTTCTCGTCCTGGAACTGAAGGATTAGTTTTGAATCCATTCGCCAATGATTTTCGACTGACTACGAGCAATGCGGCGACGCGGACTTTCTCGCGGCGCGAGTTATTCCGTGCTGGAAGTCTCGCGCTGGGTGGTTTGACGCTGACCGATCTGTTGCGTCATTCCGCACGAGCCGAGACGACCGTTGAAAAGCCCGCGAAGCACTGCATTTTTGTGTTTCTGAATGGGGGACCGTCGCAGCTCGATACGTTTGATATGAAGCCGGAGGCCCCCGAAGGCATTCGTAGTCCCTATCGTCCGATCTCGACCTCGGTCCCGGGGACTCAGATTACGGAGCGGCTGCCGAAGCTGGCTGCACTGGCACATCGATATGCGATTATTCGCTCTGCCACGCATCATCTGAGTGCGCACAACAGCAGCGCGGCTTACGCGCTAAGTGGTCACTCACCCGGAACGGATGCGAACATCGCACCGACCCCGAACGATCATCCCACGTATGGCTCGGTCGTGGCGCGCGTGCTGCCGCCGCCCGACAAGATGCCGCCATTTGTGCTGACTCCAACGTTCCTGTTTGATATGGGTTTTCCCACGCCCAGTGCCGGTGGCGGCTGGTTGGGTCTCGCTTACGACCCGTTTCCCGTCGTGCGTAATCGGATGATGAATCGTTCTCCGCAATGGGAGGGCAAGCTGCCGATCCCCGAAGGCTTGCAGCTTCCGGCGGATGTGAGCTCCGGCCGGCTGTCAGCGCGACGCAGTCTGCTCGCCGGGATTGATGATGAGTTCGCCCGCGCTCACCAGCAGGCCTCATCGTTGACGCTGGATTCCATCCAGGCCAAGGCGTTTGATCTGATCTTGTCGGCTGATTCGCGGACGGCGTTTGACCTGTCTCTGGAATCTGCCGCCACGCACGATCGCTATGGACGCCACGAGATGGGGCAGGTCCTGTTGCTGTCGCGGCGCATGATCGAAGCGGGAGTCAGATTTGTCACCGCCAATGCGGTCTCGAATCCCCCTAATACGAAGTTGTCGGCCTTTCAAATCTGGGACACGCATTTCGACCACTTCCGGCTCTATGATTCCCATCTGTTGCCGGAACTCGACCAGTCTCTCTCCGCCCTGCTGACCGATCTTTACGACCGCGGCCTCTACGACGATACGTTGGTAATCGTCATGGGTGAGATGGGACGGACGCCGCGGATCAACAATGCCGACGGAGGCGGCCGTGACCATTGGGCCAAGGCCTATTCCATACTAATGGCGGGCGGTGGAATTCGCGGCGGTCAGGTTTACGGAGCCACCGACGCTCACGCTGCCGAGGTGAAGGATCGACCCGTGCGACCCGACGACATTGCCGCGACATTGTTCCATCGGCTGGGAATTCCCCACGATTTGATGCTGAATGATGTCGCCAATCGTCCGCATCGGATCAGTGACGGCGAACCGATTGAGCTGGGGTGAAGGTTCCGTGGGACGGGTCTCCAGGCCCGTCCAAGCCTGTAACCAGCGACGTGAAACACCTCAATTTCTCGGGAGCTTCGCGCAGCGTACGGTTGGCAGTGCTCAATCAGGCTGATTCGCTTCAATAAACCCCTGGATTGGGTGCCACTGGCTATGCCAGTGCTTCGCCGGAAACGGAATCGATAGAATACGGGCACTGGCATAGCCAGTGGCACCCGAATTGGGTCTATTGAAGCACTTGGGGCTCGGTTAACGTCGGAAGCCGTGCGCTGCGCGAAGTTCGCGAGGGTTGGTGATTTGTTGCGTCGATCGTAACGGGCTCCGGACGGGCCTGGAGACCCATCCCACGGATCTTCGAGACCCGTCCTACGGAACTTGTGGCCTCACTTCTCTCAATCAACGCATCAAACTTGATGCAACTGTTGACACCTCTTCCGGTGGCCGCGAAACTGGCTAGCTGGGAATTGTCGATAAAGTGCGCTCGGTTTTGACGCCTCGGAAAGGTCGGATATGCGGATCTGCTCTCAGCGAATGCTGCTCTCTTATTCTTTGTGGCTGTGCTGTCTGACGGCTGGCGGATTGCTGGCGACGGCCGCTGTGGCTCAAGAGCCTGCACTGAAGGAGCTTCCCGGGCATTCGGATCCGTGCTATTTCGTGATGTATTCTCCCGATGGGAAGACCATTGCGACAGCGGGATTCGATAAGACAATCAAGCTGTGGGACGCCGCGACAGGTAAGTTGACTCGCACGTTTGAAGGGCATACCAATCTCGTCCTGAGCTTATCGTTCTCGCCGGATGGACAACGTCTCGCATCAGGATCGCTGGACAACACCGCCAAAGTCTGGGACCTGCCGGTTTCTGCACCGACGGCGACTGTCACCGGCCATCAAGGGCCCGTGACTGCGGTGGCGGTTAATACGGATGGGCTGAGCGTTGCGACTGGCGGGGCCGACAAGACGGTCAAATTGTGGACGACCGCTGATAACAAGCTCGCCAAGGACTTTCCTGCGGGAGCGGGCGCAGTGACGAAGGTGAAAGTGCGAGCCGACAACATGCAGTTGGCTGCCGCGGATGACGCCGGTCAGCTCCGCTTGTTCAACGTTGCTGATGGAGTTCTGCAAGGAACGCTGGGAATTCACGCGGGGGCAGTGACGGGACTCGCTTATCATCCCAACAACACGCAAATCCTGACGACAGGCATCGACGGCCTGGTGAAGTTGTGGCCCACCCAAATTGTGGCTCCGCGTGAGGTCAAGGAGAAGCACGCCGGCCCGGTGCTGGCTGTAGCCTTGAGCCCGAACGGGCAGCTCCTCGTTACGGCCAGTGCTGACAAGCTCTGTCGCCTGTGGAACGTCGCCGATGGTGCTCCGGTCCGTAATTTCGACGGGCACGGCGGCGCGGTGAAGGCTGCGGCGATTGCTCCCAACGGAGCCCAACTGGCGACTGGTTGCGAAGACAAGATTGCTCGCTGGTACGACGTGAATAACGGGATGCTGATCAAGGCCTTCACGGCCCAGGAAGGTGCGATCACTGCGGTCGCCGTGCATCCCAACGGTCAGCAGATTGCCGCGGGTGATGCGGCGGGCAAGGTGAAGGTCTGGAATATTGCTGACGGTGCTGAGGTTCGCGTGCTGGCTCATGCTGGCCCGGTGACTGGCGTCGCCTACACGCCGAACGGAGCCCAGTTGCTGTCGTGCAGCCAGGACAAGACTTTGAAAGTGTGGAACGCCAACGACGGAGCGGCCATCTTCTCGATCGATACCGGAGCTCCTGCGAATCAACTGGCCGTGGCATCGAATAGCACTCTGGCCGCCGTCGCTGGTGCCGACAACATCGTGCGGACCTATCTGTTGGCCGATGCCAAGCCGGTTTCGACGCTGACCGGTCATACCGGTCCGGTACAGTCATTGGCCTTTAGTCAGGACCTCACCCGGCTGGTATCCGCCAGTGCCGACCAGACGACTCGGCTGTGGGATCTGATGTTGAATCGTCAGTTGGAACATTGGGTCGGTCATACCGGGGCGGTGAACTCGGTCGCGTTTGCTCCCGATATGAAAACCATCATTACGGGCGGTGCTGACATGACGACTCGCATTCAAACGCAGTCGATCGTCCGTGCCAAGGTGGCTGATGATAAGGCCGTTTACGATCTCGCGCTAGCGGCCAACGGTGCGAATTATGCCACCGCCGGCGAAGATGGCAGCATCAAGCTGTGGGATTTTGGTAGCGGTAATCCGGTGCGTGCGTTTCCCGGTCATACCGGCCCGGCGCTGTCTGTGGCCATCCGAGCTGACAATCAGCAAATTGCGGGTGGTGGTCGCGACAAGGTCATCTTCGTGTGGAACTTCAATGATCCCAATCAGGTGCAGTTGAAGTTTACCACTCCCGCAGAAGTCACCGGCATCGCGTATAGCGTCGACGGTAAGAAACTGATTGCTTCTGGAAACGATCAAGTCCTGCGGAGCTATGATCCAGTCCCGCCGATGCCGGCGCCTCCCAAGGACAAGAACTTCGATCCGATTCAAGAACTAAAAGGCCACACGGCCCCGATTTCTGGTCTGGTGTTCGCTCCGAATAATCAAACGGCGTATACCTCAAGTGCAGATGGCAGCCTGAAGGTGTGGAACATTGCCTTGGGCACGTTCGCAATGAATCTGACCGGTCATGCTTCGCAGGTCTACAGTGTCGCCTTCAGTCCCGATGGTTTGACGTTGGCTTCGGCGTCGAACGACAAGACCGTCCGCCTGTGGGAACTGGCCAAGCCGGGGACGATGAAAGCCTTGCCGGCACAGGAGGCTCAGATTTACGGAGTCGCCTACAGCCCCGATGGCAACACATTCGTAACGGCGGGCGGCGACAAGACGGTGCGACTCCACGGTAAAGACGGGGCCGAGATCCGCAAATTCGCCGGACCGACTTCGCCGGTTTACTCGGTGTCTTTCAGTCCCAATGGCCAGCAGATTGCCGCCGCGGGAACCGATCACAAGGTCTTCATCTGGAACCTCGACGGGACGCTCGTGAAGACGATTGAAGGCCACAAGGACGACATCTATCGCGTGCAGTACAACGCCGCGGGGACTCGCCTGCTGACCGTCGGTTATGCAGGGAATCTGAATGTCTGGGACGCGGCCTCGGGAACGGCCCTCTTCACGACCAAGTTGCCGGTGGTCTGCTATCACGCGTGCTACACGCCGGATGGCAAACGGGCGCTGGTCGCGGCGAGTGACGGGAAGGCGTACTTCGTGGATCTGCCTCCAGCGGCACACTAGTCGAATCGAACGACGGGTAGCGTGATGCAAGTCTTCGTAGGCGAGCGTCCGGCTCCGTTAAATAATGACTGGGAGGATGGTTGTTAGCGAGTTGCATAAATCAATACGCTTAAAATCGGGTGCCACTGGCTGTGCCAGTGCGTTGCCGGACTGGGTGTCGATAGACTGCGAGCACTGGCCTAGCCAGTGGCACCCAAGTAGAGCGTAGTGATCGAGCGGAAGCTGATAGCAGATTGCTACAACTATCCGGATCGCGCTCGAGTCCGGCCTATGACAAAGTCCGTTTCTGTCGGTGTTCCAGCAGTTCCCGCAATGCCGCGCCGGTATGACTGACTTCCCAACTGGCGGCAATCTCGTGTGGCGAGCCGGCTGCGGTGATTTGACCCCCGCCGGCGCCTCCTTCAGGTCCCAAATCAATCACCCAATCGGCGGCCGCGATCACGTCGAGGTGATGTTCGATCAGGATGACGCTGTGGCGCTCCTCGACCAGTCGCAGCAGGATGTGCAGCAACCGCTGGATGTCGTGAGGGTGCAGGCCGGTGGTCGGTTCATCCAGGATGAACAACGTCGGCGAATGGTGGTCGCGGCCGAGTTCCGTCGCCAGCTTCACACGTTGCGATTCGCCGCCTGATAGCGTGTTCGCGGGTTGCCCCAATGTCAGATGCCCGAGTCCTACTTCGACGAAGGTCTGCAGGGGACGTGCCAACTGCGTGTAGTTGGCGAAGAAGTCAGCGGCGTCGGCGATGCGCAAGTCGAGGATGTCGGCCACCGAGTGCCCGCGGTATTTGACCTCCAGCGTGGCCGGATTGAAGCGTTTGCCCTGACAGACGGGACACAGCAGAGGTAGTTCGCTCAGGACGCTCAAGGTGGCCCGATGCACGCCATGTCCGTGACAGGCGGGGCAGCGTCCTTCCGACGAATTGAAGCTGAATCGATTGGATTTGAAGCCACGGACACGAGCTTCACGCGTTCGCGAGAACAGCTTGCGAACTTCGTCCCACAAGCCGGAGTAGGTCGCGGGGTTTGAACGGCCTGAGCGTCCCAGGGGAGCCTGATCGACTTCCGCCAGGCGTTGGATGTTTTCGCCGCCGCTTAATTTCCCGCACAACTTGCCGGCCTGTGCGGTCTTCTGCATGCGGTCTCGCAGCAGCGGGACGAGTGCTTCGCCGATCAGCGAACTCTTCCCGGACCCACTGACTCCGGAGACACAGACGAGTGCCTGCAGGGGAAAGTCGACTGTTAAATTCTGCAAATTGTGGATGCTGACGTCGGTCAGTCGCAGGCAGTTGTTGTCGTCGATATTCGGAGCTGGCTGCGTGCCATTCTCCATCTGTGGTTCGGCCACCCGCAACCGACCGGACAGGTAAGCGCCCGTGAGCGATTCGGGGACCGCTTCAATCGCGATAGGCGTACCGGCTGCCAGCAACTGGCCTCCCGCAGCGCCTGCTCCAGGGCCCAAATCAAGGACATAGTCCGATTGGCGGATGACATCCAGATCGTGCTCGACCACCAGGACGCTCGAGCCTTGATCGCGCAGTTCCTTCAACGTTTCCAGCAGTCGCTGGGTATCCCGGGGATGCAAACCGATGGTCGGCTCATCCAGGATGTAGCACACTCCCAGCAGCCCGGCACCAAGGCAACCCGCCAGCCGCGTCCGCTGAAATTCCCCGCCGGAAAGCGTGTTGGCCGCCCGGTCCAGGCTGAGATACCCCACTCCGACTTGATCCAGATAGCGAAGGCGGCTACTCACATGTTTCAGCAAGCGCTGAGCGACCATTTGTCCGGTTGAGGCCACAGTCTTAAACATCTCAGTTGCCGGATCCAGCCACCGTTCGACGACCTTCCGAGCCGCCGTTACGGTCAGCGTGGTGAACTGCGGCAAATTCATCGCCTGAAACGTCACCGCTCGACCGATCGGTTGCAGTCGTTCGCCATGACAGTCGGGGCAGGGGGCTGCAAGATCCTCAATCGACTGCCCCAAGCCATGACAGGTCTGACAGGCACCGTAGGGACTATTGAAACTGAAAGTCCGGGGTTCGATCTCTGGAAAACTGATTCCGCATTGGGGGCAGGCAAAACGGCTGCTGTAAAGGTGATCTTCCCAACCGTCACCAACCTGCTGGCTGACGATACAGGCACCATCGCCGTGTTTCAGAGTCAGGGCCACCGATTCATCCAGACGGTCTCGCAATCCCGGTTTGACCACGATGCGATCGATGATCGCTTCGATGGTGTGCATCTTCGTCTTGGCCAAGGCAGGGGCATCGGTCACATCGAGGATCTCGCCGTCCACGCGAGCTCGGACAAACCCCTCGCGGACGATCTTCGCAAACACATCGGCGTGTGCCCCTTTGCGACCACGCACCAGCGGCGCGAGCAGCATCACCTTCCGGCCGGCTTCGAATTCCAGGATTTGATCGACGATTGCTTGCGGCGACTGCTGGGAGATGGCGGTCCCACAGGTCGGACAATGCGGACTTCCCGCACGTGCATAGAGGACCCGCAGGTGGTCATGAATCTCCGTCAGCGTGCCGACGGTGGCTCGAGAAGACGCCGTGCCGGTTCGCTGCTCGATACACAGCGTCGGGGGGAGGCCTTCCAGGCTGTCGAGCGGCGGCCGCGCCAGGTGCTCGAGCAACTGGCGGGTGTGAGCCGACAGGCAGTCGAGGTATCGGCGGTGGCCTTCGGCATAGAGGGTATCGAATGCCAGAGAACTCTTGCCGCTGCCGCTGACACCGGTAATGACAACCAACTGATTGCGGGGAATATCGACGTCCAGGCGTCGCAAATTGTGCGTGCGCGCGCCGCGAACCACGATCATTCCAGCAGCAGACCCAGGCACGGCACGGTCACTTCAATGGAGTATGTAGATCACTTGGTCGAAACACGCTTGGAAATCGCTCGACTCTGGAGAGTCAGGCTACGAAATCAGTGGGTTGGCGGCTTCTTGCGATTATGACTGTAGCCGGCCGAAGTGGGCGGACCTTTGCGCTGCAACTGCGGGATATTATCCATCTTTCCGGCAATCACTGCCGTTTTGTCCGAGCCGCAATAGGGACAATTCTTATAGTTCCGATTCAACATCCCCCCGGGAAGGGTCTTGGGAAGATATTGCTTGTGACAAGCCTGACAGGTTCTCTGCATCATGGACAAAAGCTCGTTTTGGGGCGCACCGTGGGATTTTGTTTTCTCTGGGGTCAAATCGCCAACGACTCGCCGCAGCCTACCTGATGTATCATACCGAATAGACGCGGTAGGGCCAACTGCAACAGAACTTATGTCGCGAAGCGAAACCATAAATGAGAGACCGAAACTGACTCTTACAGGAGAGGTTTGAAACCCAGCGCGGGCTTCGCCCACAACCCAAGTTAGATTCCAGAAAGAAGACAGGCGTGACTCTGAAGATTAGAGTGTGAGTTACCACACACAACACTCAATCCTCTGGAGTCACGCCATGTCA
>JAKFVC010000196.1 GCA_021732415.1 Planctomycetaceae bacterium | reverse complement strand
GGAATTACGGTCAGGCAGCACGCAGCCGCCGAAACCGTTGAACATTAGATCGAACAGCAGGATTTGTCATGATTCGACGCCTTATCTTGGTTGCCTTCGGTTCGGTGATTTTCGCCGTTGGATTCACTCTTGCTCAAGAGGCTGCCGCTCCTAAGGACGCGGCCAAAGAAGCCGCGGCGGCCGCGGCGACGGCTGCTGAAGAAGCGGCCAGCAAAGAGGCTGCCGGCTACGAAGCCGACTTGGGCAAGCTGCGGGATACTTCGCCCGAAGCTGCCGAACTCATGGTCAAGCTGGTCGACCTGTACCACACGCACGGTCGCGTGTTCGGGCTGCTCCGAGTCGGCCAGAAATTCGTGGCGGCACACGTCACGCATCCGAAGCACCGCGATGTCATGTTGAAGCTGATCGATGGCTTGCTGGCCTCGGCCCGCAACAAGGAAGCGATCGCGACCTGCCGTCAGTTCCAACAGCGGTATCCTGACGACAAAGAAATGCCTCAAATCGAAATCAAGCTCGCCCAGACATTGGAGCAGGCTGACGATTACCTGGGAGCGGGTGAGGCGTATGCGGTGATCTACAAGCGTCAGCCGACGACACCGTTCGGTCGTCAGTCGGGCGTGCGTTCGGTTCAGTTTTACAATGCTGTGAACACCGCTGACGCATTCAAGCAGGCGGCGCCGATCGCGGAATCGCTCGTCGCGCATTACAAGAATCCGGATGGAATCGCCTCGTGCTTCATGCAGGCGATTTCTTGTTGGGAAAGGGGTGGCGAATGGGCCAAGGCCAATTTGACGGCCGGCCGCATGCTGGCAGCGGGACAGCCCGCCGATCCTAAGGCTCAACAAGAGTTGCATCGCCGGATGGCGGATAATTTCTCGCGTCTCAGTCAGCATGCGAATGCTGTCGAAAGCCTGAAGAAGGCTCGTGCGCTGGGGGACCGGCAAGACCTGCTGCAGACTTTGATTCTGCAGGGACATTACGCGGGGATGAAGGCGGTCGACATGGAACCGCTCGTCAACGAGTTGTTCCAGAAGTTTCCTGAAAGCAAAGAGCGTTTCTACTATCGGTCACTGTTGTCCCTGGCCGCCTTCCGCGATGGCGACAAGGTCAAGGGACTGGCGATTGTGCGTGAGATGTTGCCGTTTGATGCGGTGAGCAGCAGCGCCGGACAGGCGTTTGTGCGGGAATTTGCCATCGACCCGGCCAAGTATCCGGAATGCGAACAAATCCTGCGTGACGCCATCACGAAGAATCCGCGTGATGCCTACTATCTGCGCTATGTCCTGGGACTCGATCTGCTGCGTGACAAGGCGAAAGACGAAGCCAAATCTCGGCAGGTCTTGCGAGAACTGGTCACGTTGTCTCCTTCGAACGACGGTCACTTCCAGGGAGCGATGAGCTACCTGTTGTACTCGGCTCCGACGGATGCTGAGTTCCAGGCTGACCTGGCTGCCATCGTGAAGGTTCGCAAGGAACGTGCTCATTGGGGCAACCTGCGTTCCTACCTGCCGGCGTGGGCGAATGAAGCCAAGCAGAACGCCATGCATAAGGCACGGGCTGCGATTGCGGCCGCAGCGGTCGCGCAGTCCGATGCCGACCCGATCATCAAAGGTTGGGTCACCATCGACAGTGGCAACATTCCGCTGGCTCAAGCGGCCCGCACCAAGCTGCTCGAACCCGAGAACGCCGCCTTCGTCTCCGACGACATGGCGCGGAGCCTGCTCTATGGTTTGGGTTACTATCACCGCCACTATGGCAATCAACAGCAACGTGTCGAATCAGCGACTGTCTTCGGTCGGATGACGCAGAAGTTCCCGCTCGATTTCGAAGCGGCGACCCTCTACCTCGGCACGGCCACGGACTATGCTCCGAAGGAAGTGCAGAAGGAAGCCACGCTGCACATGTTAAAGCTGGACGCGCCCATCAATGATGCGGACGGCTGGTATCGCATGATGCGTGCGGCTCAAGCCAATGCCGACGTGGAACTGGCCAAGCAAATTTACGCGTGGGTGTTGAAGACCCAGGCGAAGAATGGCAACGAGCCGTACTACTCCTACGTGATCGGCGATGGCCTGGATGCGTTGGGGGCGAAGGCTGAAGCGAAGGAGTACTGGACGCGGACGATTACTCTCGGCAACCATCCGCTGGAAATGCGGTATTGTTCGGACCGCCTGTTGACTCGGATGGAGAAGCCGGAAGACAAGCAGGCCTTCATCACCGAACGGTTGAAGAAGATTGACGACTACCACGGCTGGTACGCTTACGTTCAGGCGTACATGCAGTTTGAGGCCAAGAACCTGGACGGCTGGCAGAAGACGTTGATCGATGATCGCGATATTCAGTTGGAACGCTCGTTCCTGGGTTGGGGTATCGAAGAGAATCTCATTCAGCCGTGGGTGGATGTCGCCCGCAACTCGAAGGAGATGAGCGAAGCGGATAAGCGACGTGTCTTCACAACGCTCCGCGATATGGAGATTCCGCGTACGTCAGGCACCGCGTATGCCGCGTTGCTCGAACTGCCGGCTCCGGCGGGACAGACCGAGATGCAACGCCTGCTGGCTTACCAGCGGGTCACGCACTACATGTACAACGACTCGCATGACTGGGATCGGTTGATTCCCTATGCGATCGCCGCCCTTGGTCGTAAGGACTTCGGCGGGGCGTCGACCCTGTTGACGTCGATGTTGTCGAACATCCCGAACCTGGAAGCGTCTCGCAAGAAGTCGGGCCAGGATATGGTCGGCCAGAGCTACGCCCGCATGGGTGGTACTGGCTTGGCCATCGATGAAAGCAGCCCGATTGCTCCGTTGATGCAAGCCGCGTTGTTGTTGCGACTGGGTGATGACCGCCTGGCTTTCGAATCGTATCTCGCCAATAAGGCGCTGTTCGATCAGCACCGCGATGAACTGCCAGTCGACCTGGTGATGTTCGTTTGTGAAAACCACATGGCTGCCGGTGGTGAAGACAACCTCGAACGGGTGGAAGACATCCTCCGTAACTGGTTGGTCAAGAATAGTGAAGTGGCGGAAATCGACGACAGCACCAAGGCCAAGGTGCAGTTGCTGTTGTCTCGGAATTATGTCCGTGGTCAACGTTTCGACGTGGCCCGCAGTGAATACACCACCGTCCTGAATCGTTATGCCAAGACGCCGGAAGCCGTGGAAGCTGAATTCGGTATTGGTGAGACGTTCATGGCTCAGAAGGTTTACGATCAGGCCGAAGCGGTCTTCGAGAAGCTCGCGACGAACCGTGATCGTGACATCGTAATTCGTGCGGAATTCCTCCGTGGTGTGCTGGCGAATCGTCGTGGCGATCTGGAAGAAGCCCGCCGCATCTTCCGTGGTGTGCTCGACCGCGTGCCCAGCATCGAATTGGCCAATCAGGCGTTGTATAGCCTGGCTGGTGTATACGGTGCCGAACAACGTTATATGGATCAGCTCGAATTGCTGCGGACGGTCGGTCGTCTGGGTAGCAAGAGCAAGCGGACTCACATGCCGGGGACCGCCCTGTCGATCGTTGTGCAAGACAGCGACTTGGGAACCAGCCAGGGCCGCACGAAGATTCCCGTCAAGATTACGACCGAACCGGGCGGTGACGAAGAGACTGTCTTCCTGCTCAGCAGTTCTGGCAGTAAGGGCTTGTTCCGCGTCGATGTCGACACGAAGCTCGGCCAGGCGACTAAGAATGACCGGACCCTGCAGTTGACGGGTCTGGATACGATTCGTTGCGATTATCCTGATGAATTCAAGTTGCAGTTTAAGAACGTCCCGCTGTCCGATGCGGAAATCAAGATTGCGGCTGACGCGAAATTTGATATCGCCAGCAAGCTGATCGTCGACGAAACCAAGGAAACGATCAGCCAGACGCTGGAACGTGAAGCTCGTGATCGCGAAGACAATCGTCGTGCCTCTGTGGCCCGTCCGCCCGATCAGTTGAAGCCGGGTAATCCGATCTACATGCGAGTCATCGATGCCGACCGTGATCTCAGCGATCAGGCCGACAAGTTGACCATCAAGTTGGAAGCAGGCAGTGGGGATCAAGTCAAAGCCAACCTGACCGAGACTGGTCCGCACACCGGCATCTTCGAAGGCTCCGCGGTGACCGGTGAATTGCCGGCTGGTGCTCTGGCCACTGACACGGCGATCGAACACAGTCCGCTGATGGCGATCGACAAGTCGAACGAAACCTTCTGGCTGAGCGAGCCCGATGGAGCAACTCCCAAGTTCCTCTCCGTCGACATGAAGGATCTCAAACAGGTTTCTAAGGTCAATATTTCGACACCGAATCCGGCTGCTCAAGCGCCGGTGCGTGGCGAGCTGCAAGGCAGTGAAGACGGTCGGTTCTGGTTCCGGATTGCCTCGAATCCGCCGGAAGCCCCGCAGGATTCGGTCACGGGTGAATTCGGTGCGATGACCGCACGGATCTACGCCGGTAACTATACGCCGTTCTCAACCTGGAAGCAGATCGTCGATCTGACGAAGAATACGAAGCCCGTCAGTGAAGAAAAGGGAGTGGAACAACTCGCTTGGACTCTGCCCGCTGATAACGAAGATGCTGCGAAACCGTTCGCCGTGATCTGGCAGGGCAAGTTCGTCCAACCGCGAAGTGGTGCGGTGCGCTTCTACATCCAGGGTATCACCTCGGCCTGCATGATTGATGGCCGGGTGGAACAGGCTGTGGGTGCCGGAAATCGCAGCTTCGATGTGTGGCTGGACCGTGGGACGCATGACCTGACGATGTTCTCTGCCGCGGGTGCTGCTTCGCAGGGTGTGTCTGCTCAACGGACACGGGCTGACAACAATGTCGCTGACATCCTGCCGAGCCCGTTCCGCAAGGCAGACTTTGATCTCGAACAACCTGAAGCCAAGCCGGGCGTGCCCCGCGAACCGGCCAAGGTGAATGTGGCGGATAACGTCTGGGCCTTCCAGTTCGATCCGCTGGAACTGCGACACGTACGATTCGTGATTAACGAATACCTCGGTGAAGCAGTGGCCATCAATAACATCGAAGTCAGCCACGAGGATGAAAAGTACATTCCGACGGCGGCCGACATTCTGTCCCTGGCGAACAATGACATTCTGGAAATCGCCGGTGGCGATCGCATCAACGCGACCTACACCGACGAGTTCACTCAGAACCTGGCGGGCCGCAGTCAGTTGTTGACGAAGACGCTGACCGCGACTTACTTCAACGCCACGCTGCAGCCGATTGCGTACGAGTTCCGTCGTGATCCGAACAGCGGTCAGGTCGCGACCTTCACCAAGCAACTGGTCCGTATTGATCCGGGTGAGCGATTCATCGTCCAGATTGTGGACTATGACCTCGACCAGAACCTGGGTTCGGATCAGTTGAAGTTCCAGGTAGCCGTGAATGATGGCGAGCCGATTGAATTGACGGCGACCGAAGTTCCCGAGACTCCGGGCATCTTCACGAAGGAAGTCGACACGTCCGGAATGAAGGACGAGAAGGACAAGGAAAAGTTTGTTGTTAAACCGGGTGACCGCATCTACTGCACCTACCTGGATACTCAGAACACGTTCCCCGGTCATGCCGTACCGCGTGAAACCGTGGTCTATGTGAATCAGCCCAGCGAAGCGAATATCCGTGTGCTGGAGACGCGTATTATTCGGCAACCGGAAGAGACCAAGGCTCCGCCGCAAGTGCTCTTCCTCGAACCGCAGAATACCAAGGTCCCCAGCCGGGTGGCGTTTGAAGCTCCGTTGACGATTGAAGTCGTCGACCGCGATGCCGCGAAGGACAGCCGCAGTTCGGTGACCGTCGTCCTGACGACAACTGGTGGTGCCAAGATCGAAGTGGACTGTGTGGTGAGCGAACAGTTCTCGCGATTCCAGGGAGCTCCCGATGGATTGCGTTGGGCTCTGGAAGAAGGTCGCTTCGTCGGTCAGGTCATTCTGCAATTGGGTGGTAAGGAAAGCCAGGACATCATCCCCCTGAGTGCGGGGATGCCGCGCAATCTCATCGGTGGCGGTAAGCTGCCGGGACAGGATGACAAGGGCCCACAACTCGGTGAGACACTCGTGACCCGTGTGTTGAATCTGACCGGTAAGGATATCGTCAGTGCAACGTATACGGACAAGTTGCGTCCGAAAGCACCGGCGAAGGACGAAGTTGCCAAGGCCCGGTTGATCGCCAATGGCGTGCTGGCCTGCGTTGACCGCGAATACGTCCACCCTGTGCAAAGCTTGCACGTCGGTGAAAAACTGTTCCTCTCGGTGAATGATGCCGACTTGGATATCTCGGACGAGCGTGATATCGCCAAAGTAGAGATCACGACCGAACGGGGCGAAAAGGAAACGATTACGCTGGAAGAAAACCTGGCTCATAGCGGTATCTTCACAGGCTCAGTGGCCTTGAAGCCGTCAGAGAAGCCGACTCCGGGGAACCTGAGTGCGGATGAACCGGGGATCGAAACGTACTTCGGTGATGTGCTCAACATCAAGTACATCGACCTGGCCGCCAGCACCGAAACGGGCAAGCTGGAAGCCGTGTTGCAGGTGCCAGTCGTCATCGGTACCGACGGTCTGGTGACTGCATTCAGCAAGACGTTCAATGACGAAACGCTGGCTGTCGAAACCAAGTTCCACGTCTCCGAAAGTTACTTCGAACTGTTCAAGAGCCATAAGAAGCTCGGACGGGCCGACGAACAACGCGGTGACCTGGAAGCTGGACGACGCATCCTGCGTGAAGTCATGGAAGATTATCCGAATCCGAAGTACGTCCCGCGTATCGCCTATCTGCTGGGCCAGTTCGCTCAAGAGCTGAACCAGTGGGGAGAAGCGATCGATTCCTACACCGTGATCGTGCGGCAGTATCCGGAAAATACGCTGGCGGCGGATGCTCAGTTCAAGCTGGCCCAATGCTATGAAGAATCGGGCCGGTTCGATGAAGCACTGGAAGCTTATGTAACCTTGGCCGCGACTTATCCGAAGAGCCCGCTGATCGCGAATGTGATGATTCGGATTAGCGATCACTTCTTCAAGGCCGAGAAGTTCGACATTGCCGCCCAGGTGGGTGAAAAGTTCCTCGAGAAGTTCGAGGGCCATGAGTACGGTTCACGCATCGCCTTCCGTGTTGGTCAGTGCTACTACAAGGCGAAGAACTATACGAAGGCGGGTGACTCGTTCGACCGCTTTGGAAAACTGTTCCCTGAAGACGCGTTGACCTCGTTGTCGCTCTTCTGGGCTGGTGAGAGTTACCGCATGGGTGGCAGCAATTCGATGGCCTTCCGCCGCTACAACCGCTGCCGGTGGGATCATCCTGCCAGTGAAGCGGCCAAGTACGCTCGTGGTCGTCTGGCGTTGCCGGAAATGTTGCAACAGTTTGAATCTGAAGCCAACTCGGTTGAGGATAATAACTAGTATCCTGCCAATCTGAGAACGGGGGTAGCCGCACTCGCCAGAGTGCGGGTTGCCCGCGTTCTGGCGAAACGCGGCTGCGGGTGTGCTGCGACATCAATAACACGTTCTCTAAAAATGTGACATCGAGAGATACTTCAGCTTATGAGTACGATCTTCTTGTTCCTGGTTCTGATGCAAGAACCGAATATCGATGCGGTTCCGGGTGGAGGCAAGCCGGCTGCCGGCGCCGCCAAGGAATTATTAGATGCTCCCGGTGGTGCCGCGCCGAAAGCAGTCCCCGGAGTTCCGGGTGCTCCCGGTGCGACTGGTCCTGGGGGAGAAACTCCACCCGTTGTGACCCGCGACGGGGCTCCCAAGCCGGGTGAACCGGCTTCGGCGAGTGCTCCGCTGCCCGAGAAGGCGGCCGCCGAGACGGAATCATCCGACAAGGCGCATGTGGAGACGCCGTGGTATATCGACATGTTGAGCTCAGGATTGATGGGCTACATGATCGATGGCGGGATCTTCATGTGGCCGATTCTCTTCCTGGGAATCCTGGCTGTCGGCGTAGTGATTGAACGCTATCGCAGTCTCAAGATGCTGCAAACCGATACGACTCAACTGCGAGCCCAGGTGCTGGAATTGCTGCAGGCGGATCGTGTCGAAGAAGCGTTGAAGTTGTGCGACAGTCAGCAGGGACCGGTGCCGGCGATTCTGTCGCAGGGACTTCGGAAGCTCCTGTTGCTGCAGCGTCTCAACTACGATCCGGGCAAGATTCAGGAACAGGTCGTCAAGTCGATGGACGACTATGGCGTGCATATCGTGGCGGCTCTGGAACGGCACCTGCCGATTCTCGCGACGGTGTCCAGCGTGGGGCCCATGATCGGGTTCCTCGGGACGGTCCAGGGTATGGTGGTGTCCTTTGCCCAGATCGTGGCCGACTCGCAGGCAGGGACCGGGCAGAACATCGTCGTGTCGGCTGCTGACGGTATCATGGTGTCGTTGCTGACAACCGTGCTGGGGCTGATCGTCGGTATTCCGGCGTTCATTGGGTTCAACTACTTCACCAGCGTCATCAATCGCTTCGTGCTGGATGTTGAAGAGTCCGCCGCCGAATTGATCGAAGCGGTCACTCTCCAGATGGCGTTGGAAGAACAAGAACAAGGGGTGGGAGTTAAC
Source organism: Planctomycetaceae bacterium (assembly GCA_021732415.1). Lineage (GTDB taxonomy): Bacteria > Planctomycetota > Planctomycetia > Planctomycetales > Planctomycetaceae > JAKFVC01. The sequence goes on along the minus strand of JAKFVC010000196.1, from coordinate 14,446 downwards.
TCCTGATTGTTCCAGTCACTCAGATTGACCTGACCTTAGTCACGCTCCACCGCTTATGAAACTTCGACGTAACAACAATTTCCTGATCGAACCGGCCTCGGCGGCGACAGGGGACATCGCGTTCAACTTGATCGTGTTTTTCCTCGTGTGTGCGTCGACGCAGCCAGATTCGGGTCGCAAGCAGATTCTGCCGCGGAGTGAAAACCAGCAGAAGCAGACCGAGCAGACCGAGAATCTGGAAGTTTCGATTGATCGGAATTCGGTGTCGGTGAATACCGAAAAGATTCCGTTGACCGACTTTCCCTCGCGCATCAAACGCAAGCTGCAGGGTAAAGCGAAACCGGAAGATCGAATCGTCGTGGTGAAGAGCACCAAGGATGTGCCTTACCATCACTGGATTGCGATTACCGGTGCGATTGAAGAGGGCGGAGGGGTGATTACTCTGCAGTTGGAAGAGGAACGCAACATTCAAGTGCCTTAGGGCGTGTAAAAAATGGGAGGGCGAGGCTCCCGCCGAGCCTAAGACGAGCTTTAGCTCGGCGTCCGCCGGAGGCCCTCAATGATGCCTCCGGCGGACGCCGACCTGCGGTCGTCTTAGGCTCGGCAGGAGCCTCGCCCTCCCAAATACAGAAATACTCCCGGCTCAGAGAGCCAGGCTACAGTGACATAAAGACCCGCGATGAAGATTCCCCGTAAAAAATTTCAGGCAACAGTGCCCAGCGTGGCCATGGGGGACATTGCGTTCAACCTGTTGATCTTCTTCGTGATTCTGGCTCGCGCTCAGGATGACAGCCACATTAAGTGGGAGCCAGCCTCGACGCCGAAGGTGGAACAAGTCAAAAGTATCGGGGTCAGCGTCGTCGTTGATATTGATAGTAAGCTGTATCTCAATGGCCAGGAAATTGGCGAGTCGCAGTTGTCGGGGGCGATCGAAAAATTGTTAGGGAATGCCCCAGCCGGTAAGCGAAGTGTCCTGCTCAAGGTACACCGCAACACCACGGCCCTGCGATTTGAACCTGTGATTGAAGCGGTCAGCCAGGCGGGTGGCGATCTGGTGCATATCCTCGAAGAGAAAACCGTACAACCGAAGAAATGACAATCAGCGAAAGCCGCACGCGGCGCTGAATTCGTAACGAATGAAGGACAGAGAGCTCATGGCACTTTCACCCACCGATCCCCTGGAAACGCGATCCGGCTTGCGTGGCGACATGCATCGTGCCCGTGAAGGTGCGTTTGCCACGACTGCCGAATTGCGTGAGTTCGTCCACAACCTGCGAGGCAAGAGTCCTCAGGAAGTTCTGGGGGCGGTCGCCAATAGCGGACTGGCTCAAGGGGTCATTCTGGCGACTCTCGGCACGATTGCGTTAATGGCGGTCTTCACGGTCATTCCTTACTCACTGTATGGAGGCAAGGCCGCTGCCAAGGCCGCATTGGAGGCCAAGAAGGTCGCAGCGGCGAAGGCTGCAGAAGCGGCTTCGGCCGAGACTGCGGCCGAGACTGCCACATCGACGACCGATAAAGCCGCCCCCGCTTCGAAGACGGCGGCCGGGAATGCTGAGAAAACGTTGGAGAAGATGGGCGAGAGCGAAACGAAGCAGGCTGATCCGAAGGTCAATCCGCTCGACAATCTGGATGACTTGCTGGAAACGAAAAAGTAAGTTCGCGAACGTGTGTGACTTTCTGATGAAGGTCGCTTTCCATTAGCCCTCTGCGACCACACTGACGTATTAAGTTGTCTCAATCGACCATGCCACCCACCTCGTTCTATCGACGTCCCGCGTTTCTGGCGACAGCCGCGTACGCGCTCGTTTGGCTGGGTGTCATCCTGGATTTGATGGCGTTCGATCAGTTGCCCGTTTGGGCTCGCCTGATCGCACTGATTCCGGGACTCATCATCAGTGGTGTCTGGGTCCAATGGAGTCGCCGCCAGTCGCCCATCACTTTGGCCATCGTCGCCAGCATTGCGTACGTGCCCTGGTGGGCGGGTCTGGTGGTCTTCGCCGAATGGCTGGCCTGGGACAGCTTACGGGTTTCGGTCGCTCAGTTGGGATTGGCCGGGGCCTATGTGACCGGGCTGCTGTGGGTCATCTGGGGCCTCGAGCGGGCCGCTCAACATTATGAAGGTCTCCGGACGCAAAAACGCGAGCAGGCGGGAGAATCCCGTTACGAACCCGCGCAAGTCGTGCGCGAAACTGAAGCCGAGAAGCCGGTCACCAATCCGCTCGATCCGGCAGCCTGGTACTACGGTCGCCGCAGCCGCAAACTGAATCAGTCGATTACCGCACTGCTGACCTATTCGCTGGCCTTCTCGATTCTGATGATGCTCGCCACGCAATTAGGTGGCTGTAGTGAAATCTATGAGATGCCGGCCGGTGGTGGCGAGCAGAAGCAGATCGCTCAAACCGTCAAGATTCAGAAGGTCATCAAGAAGAAGTTCGTGATCAACCCGTTCAGCTCGATCATCTTCAGCCCGCCGCCGATTGATGAAGTGAAGCTGCAATTGCAGGAGGTCACCGCTCACCTGTATGCCGTGGGATATGGCCAGGGCGAAGGGGCAGGCTTTGCTGGCGGAACGAACAGGGGCAAGGTGCGGTTCATTCGTCTGGAATATGCCGGCGGTGACTGGGACCAGGACTTCGGTGTCGGTGCCGACTTCAACATGCTGTCCGAGTATGGCATTCGGACCAAGCAGAAGATCAACTCCGAAACAGAATCGCGTTCGATCAGTCAGTTGCGAAACTTCCCGATCGGCAAGAGTCCGCCGTTTGTCTACATGACCGGGCAGCGCAGCATCTCGATTACGGAATCCGAACGGAAGATCTTGCGTGAATATTTACTCGACAAGCACGGCATGATCTTCTGCGACAACGGCGGCAGCCGGCATTTCCACAACCAGTTTCTGGAGCTGATGAATCGCGTGCTGGAGGGCAAGATCGAACCGGTCGCCGTGCCGCTCGATGATCCGATTCACAGCATTCCGTTTAAGATTCCCTTCCTGCCTTATGTCGCCCCGCACGGTGGCAAAGAGGCATTGGGCTGGAAGGTGGATGGCCGCTGGGTCGCCTACTACAGCCCGGGCGATATCGCCGATGCCTGGAGCGATGGCCACGCCGGCGTGAAGACCGAGATCTGGGAGTATTGCTTCCAACTCGGCACCAACGTGATTTTCTATGCGCACGTTGAGTACAACAAGTGGCTGGATGCTCGGGCGAAGAAGTGATTTGTACCTCGTAGGTGAGCGTCCGGCGCCGTTAAGGAATTACGGGGCGGATGGTTGTCTTGCCGGTTGCAAGTCATCTAGAACCGATGGTTTTCGAAATCAGCCCAGGCGAGCCCGGCGGCGTGAGCCCCGGGATTCTCCGTCGTCTTTGGCGAAAAGCTCCAACAGGCCCGCGTATTCGAGGGCGCACATCAAAAGTCTGCCGTCTCGATAACGCCCAGCGGATCAGGGTTTGCGCGGAAATCGACGGTAGCCCGAGGTGTAAAAACGCTGAGATTTGGCCAGGTTTCGAGTTCGGGATACGGGGAGAGATCTGGTAAGAAGATCGTGGGTCTTCAGGTATCGGCGATCAGACTGCGCAATCGGCCAAAGACATGTAGGATGGCCGCCCCGGCCGTCGCATTTGTCTTTGCGGGTATCTATGGGACCGCTAGCCGGCCCAACTAGTGAACACAAGAACAAAGAAGTCGAAGAGTTCAAAGAAGTCGCGCTGTCACAATCCAGATCCACCCCCCCGTGGCAGACGCTGCCAGCGTCTGTGTACGAGGACGCTAGCAGCGTCCGCCACGGGGGCACTTTGGACTACGAACGGCCAAAGAATTCAAAGAAATCGAAGGGATCAAAGAAGTCGCGTCGTAACAATCCGGTCCAACCCCCGTGGCAGACGCTGCCAGCGTCTGTGTGCGTGGACGCTAGCAGCGTCCGCCACGGGGGCACTTCGGACTCCGAACGGCCAAAGAATTCAAAGATGGCGCGCTTTTATCGGCTGCGAGTCGACTGGGCGACGGCCGGGGCGGCCATCCTACAGCCAAAGAATTCAAAGAAATCGAAGGGATCAAAGAAGTCGCGACGCAACAATCCGGTCCAACCCCCGTGGCAGACGCTGCCAGCGTCTGTGTACGTGGACGCTAGCAGCGTCCGCCACGACGAATGTGTAGCCCCGGAGCGGCGACCGACAATTTGCCAACAAAGCTTCGGTCGCCCATCCGGGGCTTGGGTGTTTCTTTTTTTCGATCCCTGGGGCTTGCGCCCCAGGCTTTATTCGGCAGTCCTTCCGGGACTCCGAAGTACTTTGCTACTTGCGATCCGCTTCGAACCAGAACACTTTCAAGGCGTGGCACACGATTCCGATGCCCCATCCGAACGCGACCCAGGCGCTCCACATGTGATCGGGATTGCGCGTGAAGTTCAATGCGACCAAGCCTAGGACTACGCAAAGATAAACTGTCAAATGTGTGAAGAACTTCTGCCGCATCTCAGCGAGATCTCGTCGACCGTGGACAACGGGGATCTCTGTCTCAGTATGCATCGAATTTCCAGTGGTTGCCATGATTAGAAAACTCCTTCAAAGCCCGCAAGAATTGGTTTCTCAGCATGCAAGCTGATTCATAATTGCTCAGATCTCAAATGACCGCAGACGGAAAACCGACCGAATGCTGCGATTCCAGCAGTATTATTCAACAGGCAATTCGTGTGCCCATCAACGAGATTCGCTGGAGTGGGCGATTGCGAATAGCCTGTAGGATGGCCGCCCCGGCCGTCGTGTTCTCGCGAGAGCTTTAATACATTCCTAAAACCAAGTGAACGGACACAATGAGCTGGTTGTTGATGATCGCGTAGCCCCCACATACAGACGGCCGGGGCGGCCATCCTACGGCCCTGTGCATCTAGCGACCCACTCAGCGAACTGCGATAATCCTGAGAGAATCGTCTGGTCTTGAGTCGACCTTGCCCAAAGGACCCGCATGTTCGGCGAATTGCTGTTGGAAGCTCTGGATCGGAAGCACTGGCTTCCCGGTCAATTGGCTCAGTCTATCGGAATCAGTGTGCGGCAATTGTCCGCCTGGCTGGCCGGGCGCCGCGAGGATCTCACCCCGGATCTGTTGAGTCGCCTGGCCGTGGCTCTGGATCTCAATTGGGAGACGTTGAGTACCGCCGCACAAATGCCTGCCGTGACCTCCGCCGCTCGTCCGTTGATCGTGGGTATCTCTGGGGCGAGTTGCTCGGGGAAGTCCTGGCTGGCGGAGAAGATTCATTTCCAGCACGACGGCAGGTCCCAAATTGTGGACCTCGACGGCTACTATCGCACGCAGTCAGAAGTGGCGTTGCTGGAGCATGGATATGACAATCCCGAATCGATCAATGCCGACCTGGCACTCGCCGATCTGGAACTGTTGAAGGCTGGCCAGGATGCCAATCTGCCGGTGTACGACTACGAGGCGCAGCGCGTCGTAGGCTACCGGCGCTGCGAGGCGCGTCCGCTGATCCTGGTCGAGGGGTTGTTTGTATTCGCTGACCCGCAATTGAGGGCCACGTTCGACATCAAGATCTGGGTTGAGGCCGGTGACGACTTGCGCTGGTCCCGCCGGATTGACCGCGATACGTCCTGCCGCCAACTGCAGGTCGAGGAAATCGAAGCCCGCTACGAGCGGGACGTCTTGCCCGGCTATCGCAAATACATCCGTCCGCTCCGTGAGCACGCCGACATCATTATCTGCAACAACGGACAGGACGTGACCATGGTCCCGCTGATTGCGAAGCTGTTGGGTCGTCCAAGCGTGTGAATGAAATCCCATAATTTTGAAATGGGACTTATGGGACACATGGGACGGATGGGACTTATGGGATTGACATCAAGTGAGCGCAATTGACACGTTTTCCAAGGTGGCATATCCTTCCGCTCCCTTCTTTCCCGGATTTCGGCGGGCCTGCTGGAGATGACAGGCGGTTGATTTTCCTGCGATTTCAGTCCAGTTCTACGGACGGAACCTGGTTCCGATCATCATCCCCATGAGCGGTTTGGAACAACTTTCCTGGTTGACGAATTACGTCTTGAATGACGACCGCTTCGCGGGCAACGTCACGGCGATCGGCGTCGGCTTGACCGTTGTTCTGCTGAGCTGGTTCTTGCTCAAAAGCTTGTTGTCGACAGGTTGGGTAGCACTGCGCCGGTTGACTCAGGAAGCAGTCTGGTTGCAGGCTGGCGCCCGCGTCTACCAGGCCCTGCAGATCTGGCTCTGGCGGCTGTTTGTGGCAGCCAGTTGTGCGACTTTGGCTCTCGGCGTTGCGTATCATGCCTGCGGCGGTGATGTGGGGCATGATATTCAGAGTGCGGTGCGTCAAATCACCCCGCAACACGTGTTGAAGTGGGGTCACACGCTCTTCCTCCTGTCATTGTTGGGATTGGTCGCCTGGTCGCTGCTGCGATCGATCCGTTTGCTGCGTCCGGTGGCAGAAGACTGGACGGTGAAACGCCTGCGCCGGGCCGCGCTGGAGCATGATGAGCCCGAATCCCCCGTGCTGCTCGTCCCGCAAGGGATGATTCTGGTGGAACGGTATGCGCTCGCCGCGACCGTGTTGCTCTGTTTGTTGACTGCGGGCTGGTTGCTGGAAATCGATAAACTGACCAACCCCACGTTGGGATTTGCACTGCGGGTCACCTCGATCCTGGTCGTGGCGAGACTGTTGACGCTGACCCTGCAAACGTTTGCAAAACCGCTGACGAATTACGGCAATCGGCAATTCAGCCAGGGGCGTCTGACACACTATTGGGAACGTCTGGCGCGGCTGGTCCCGTTAGGGCAACGCTGCTTCGAAATGACCGTTTACATCAGCGCGGCAGTGCTCAGCGTGCACGAGCTGCAGTTCCTCAATTATGTCCCTGGCTACGGGGAAAAATTCGTCCAGTGCATCGGCATCTTCTTCGGCATGCGAGTCGTGGTCGAACTGCTGCAAGTGCTGTTAAATGAACTGTTCGGACTCTATCGCGAGGGCGAAGAAACCAGCCAGCAGGCTCGCACGTTGGTCCCTCTGCTGCACTCGGTCTGCCAGTACGCGGCCTATGTCGGTGGTGCAGTCTGGATGTTGATCGTGTTTGGATTCCCGGTCGCACCTGTTCTCGCTGGTGCCGGAATTATCGGCCTGGCGGTGGGACTGGGGGCGCAAAGCCTGGTAACGGATGTAGTCTCGGGACTCTTCATCCTCTTCGAGAATCAATTTCTGGTCGGCGACTTTGTCGAGATCGGCTCCGCCAAGGGCATCGTCGAGGCAGTCGCTGTTCGCCATACCCAGATCCGTGATGACGAGGGCCGACTCCACATCATTCCCAACGGCCAGATCAAAGCGGTCGTCAATCTGTCCAAGGGGTTCATCTTCGCGATTGTCGAGGTCAAGGTGCCGATGGGCCTCGATCTGGAAGTCTATCTCCGAGCCATGACCGAGGCGGGCCGGCAATTGCGGAAGGCGTGTCCCGAAGTCCTGGCCGATACGACGATCCAGGGACTGGTGGGTCTCACGCTGCAGGACACCACTGTCCGAGCGGTCACCAAAGTGAAGCCCGGCAGCCATCAGCGGATGGAGAATGAATACCGTCGTATATTAAAAGCGATCCTGGATCAGTTGACAGCCCTCCCCTCCGAGCGTCGGGCTGCGTAGAATTCCGCGTCGCGCCCTCACGTCTGACTCTTTCTGAGTCGAGAGTGCTGACTGCGAAGGAATGCCCTCTCCAAAGCGGAAGGGTCCCTCTGAATATTCAAGCACAACTGATTAGAAACTCATTTTGACTGCCGCCGCCCCTTTACTTGTCGTCGACGTCGGAAACACCCGTACAAAAATCGGCATCTTTCGCGATTGGCTCACTGCGACTCCCGGTGAATTGCCGAAATGCGAGTACATGATCGCATTCTCAGAACAAGATGAAACGCTTCCCTGGCAGGAAGTGCAAACCGTTCTGGGGGATGTGGCACCGGTCAGTCTGATTGCCGCCGTTAACCCGCCCGTGTTAGAGCAACTGCTCGAAAGTTGGCCCCGATCGCTGTGGCCCGAACCGCGATTTCTGGCCAACAATGTCGGGCTGCCGATCGCCAACCAAACTGTCTACCCCGAACGAGTCGGCACGGACCGGTTATTGAAGGCCGTCGCGGGCAATATTCTGCGACCGACCGAACAACCGCTAATCCTGGTCGATTCCGGAACGGCAACCACCGTCGACTGGGTAACCTTAGAAGGTGCGTTCGCGGGGGGAGCCATCCTGCCTGGGCTGGAATTGTCATCGCGCGCGCTGCACGAGAATACGGCCCAGTTGCCATTGATCGCACCGGAAAGCTTTCAGCAAAGCCACCCCGCAGCGATCGGGACCGAGACACGCTCCGCCCTGCGAAGCGGCATCTACTGGGGGCACATCGGGGCGGTTCGCGAATTAATCCAACGGATGACGGCAGAGCATCCCGGTGAGACCCCCATGGTGTTGATCACTGGCGGAGGGGGAGAAATCGTCGCGCATGAACTTGGCTTGCCGGGAAGTTATCACCGCGATCTGACACTGCAAGGATTGGCCGTGACGGCCCGGGCACTGAAGTGGCCGCAGTGAGTGGCGTAGCGCCTGATAGGCGAGCGTCCGGGCGTGAGCCGGATGGTTGTTATACGGTGATTTACAACCCTGCCGCTTCATATAAACGTGAGACCTAGCTCAATCAATAAATCATGTTTGGGTGCCAGTGCTTTGCAGGACGGCGAGCAAACAACCCGGCACTGGCACAGCCAGTGGCACCCGATCGAAGAGATATTGATTGATTTCGCTCGCACGTTTGGATGACGTGGAATGAGGATAATTTCCGTATAACAACCATCCGGCTCACGCCGGACGCGCGCCTCCGAAGAAGATCTACAACTTCGAGGCTCGATCCCGCAGCACAAACTTCTGAACCTTGCCTGTCGAAGTTCTCGGTAGCGGCCCGAACACGACGGTCTTGGGAACCTTGAAGCCCGCCAAATGTTGTCGGCAGTGCGTGATGAGTTCATCAGGCGTCACGTGTTCATGCCCGGCTCGTAGATCGATGAAGACGCACGGCGTTTCGCCCCACCGTTCATCTGGACGGGCCACGCAGGCCGCATCCGCGACAGCCGGATGGCGATAGAGTACCTCTTCGACTTCCAGCGACGAAATGTTCTCTCCACCCGAGATAATAATGTCCTTCGAACGGTCCTTGAGTTCGATGTAATGATTGGGGTGCATCACCGCCAGATCGCCGCTATGAAACCAGCCACCGCGGAACGATTCTTCCGTCGCCTTGATGTTCTTCAAATAGCCCTTCATCACAATGTTGCCGCGGAGAAAGACTTCTCCCAGCGTCTGCCCATCCGCGGGAACCGGTTCAAGAGTCTCGGGATCGGCCACCATCAAGCCCTCGAGCACGGCATAGGGAACACCCTGACGCGCTTTCAGAACGGCCCGTTCATCCAGGGGCAAGGCATCCCACTCGTCGTGCCAGGCGCACATCGTCGCCGGCCCGTAAGTTTCCGTCAGACCATAGACATGACTGACGTGGCAGTTCAACGCTTCCATCGCGGCAATCGTGGAACTCGGGGGGGCCGACGCCGCTGTCATGATTTCGAGACGCCGTTCAAATCGGCGGTTCTGTTGCTGAGCTCCATTGATCAGCGTGCTCAAGACAATCGGTGCACCACACAGATGAGTGACCCCGTGAGCATCGATCAACTCAAAGATTTTTGAAGCTTCCACACGTCGCAAACAGACATGCGTGCCGCAGACCGCGCTCATCGTCCACGGCAGGCACCAGCCGTTGCAGTGGAACATCGGCAACGTCCACAAATAAATGGGACCGTTCGCCATATTCCACGCCAGGATATTCCCGATCGCCAACAGGTAGGCTCCGCGGTGATGGAAGACGACCCCCTTGGGATTGCCCGTCGTTCCGGATGTGTAATTCAGCGAGATCGCGTCCCATTCATCCGTAGGTCGCCGCCATTCAAATTCCGGATCACCCGTCTCCAAAAAGGCTTCGTATTCCATCTCACCAAGCAGGTCGCCGGGGCCCGTATAGACAGGATCATCCAGATCAATCACCAGGGGCTTCTTCGCGACTTTGGCCAACGCGGCCGCAACGGTGGGAGCGAACTCGCGATCGGTCAACAGCACCTTGGTTTCCGCATGCTCCAGCATGAAGCCGATGGTCGCCGCATCGAGTCGAACATTGAGCGTATTCAGAACGCCCCCCGTCATCGGGACACCATAATGAGCTTCCAGCATGGCCGGAATATTGGCGGCCATGATCGAGACAGTGTCCCCCGGACCAACCCCGTGTGCAGTCAGCGCCGACGCCAGACGCCGGCACCGTCGATAGAACTCCGCGTAATTGACCTGACGCTCACCATGAATCCAGGCAATCCGATTCGGATAAGTCCGCGCCGCGCGAGGCAGGAAACTCAGCGGCGAGAGTGCCTCAAAATTGGCCGGATTTTGATCGAGTCCCACAGCATAGGGATTGGTGAGCGGCAAGTTCATCGGGGTGTCTCAAGGATAGTCGTTGTTCGAAGTAGCCGGCCGGAAACAACCGTAGGATAGGCTTCCAGCCTGCCATTCTAACTAATGAATGACAGGCTGGAAGCCTATCCTACGACGACGAGTTTCGGCCTGCCAGTCACCTCACGCCAGCATCTCCGGCACGACATCGCAACTATCCGGGACCAGCGTAATCTGCCGCCCACTACGATCTGGCACCGTCGCATGAGGATCAATCCCCAGCAGATGGTACATCGTCGCCAGCAGATCCTTCGGCGAGACCGGCCGATCGATCGGATCGCTCGCGTGCTTGTCGGTCGCGCCGACAACCTTTCCGCGGCCAATGCCACCGCCGGCGAAGACCAGCGAGTAAGCTCGCGACCAGTGATCGCGACCGCCCCCCTTGGCATTATTCAGCTTGGGAGTCCGGCCGTGGTCGCTCAAGACGGCAACTAGCGTGTCATCCAACATCCCGCGTTGTTCGAGATCGAGAATCAACCCCGAGAAAGCCTTATCGAAACCAGGCATCAGTTGGTCGGTCATGCGGGGATAGTGATTCCAGTGCGTGTCCCACGCGTCACCCGCGAGGCCAAATTCATCCCAGAAGACGCTGACGAGTTTGGTGCCCGCTTCCAGCATGCGGCGGCCAGCCAGGCAACCTTGCCCGAACAGCGTCATCCCGTACAAATCGCGAGTTTCCTGGGATTCGCGGCGGATATCGAGCGCGTTGCTGACAGCGGGCGAATTGATCAGCGAGTACGCCATTTCCTGGTAGCGATTTAGGGACTTGCCCTCAGACGTGGCCGCGAACTCTCGCCGCTGAGCATCAAACTGCTGCAGCAACGAACGCCGCTGATTCAGACGGTCGATCGTCATCTGTTCTTGAGGACTCGTCATGCTCAGTTTGAAGTGACTGTCCTTGGTACAGCCGACGTATGGGTCAGGGACGTCGTACTTCATGTCGCGCAACGTCTTCACCACGGTGCCGGTTGCAGCACCGGCGAATTCAGTCCAGACTGGGTTATAAGCTCCACCCAGGAACGCGGCATACGGTCCAGCACGGAACACTTCCCCGGTACGCTGGCTGCTGAAGGGGAAGGGCAGGGCGACGTTCTGCGGAACGAGCATCGGCGTACCAGATGCGGCCGCTTGTTGCCGAGTGAAATAGTCGACGCACGAGCCGAAATACGGATAGTGCCGGGTGTCGTGCGGAGCCAGTTCCATAGCGACATCGATCGCCGGAATTCCGGTCGTCGCAAATGCGACCCCATGCACCGGGAATTCATGCGTGATCGACCGCACGACCGTCACGCGATCCATGATCCGCGAGGTCAACGGCAGGTGCTCGCACACGTCCAAACCGGGGACAGACGAGGCAATTGGCTGCATCGTCCCGCGGATTTCGACCGGCGCATCCGGCTTCATGTCGAAGGTTTCGAGCTGGCTGGGAGCCCCATACAAATAGAGCAGGATGCAGCGCTTGGCCTGGCCGAAATGGGGAGCACCGCTGGCGTTCTCGGCATGCGCGTCGCGCAAGGCCAGGAATTGACTCAGGCCGAGGCCGGTCAGTCCCAGTCCGCCCGCATGCAGCAACTCGCGCCGGTTGACGCCGTCGCACATTTGCCGGTGAGATCCCAAGACACGTAACATCAAAACTCTCCCAAACAGCTATGCCGTACGCGAGAATTGAGCTTTGCCGATTGCAAAGACAATCGCAAGCAGATCTCAATTCGTGGGTTGCGTAAACAATAAACCTCGGGCGCGAACATCATCGTATCGCACTCTATTGATCGGAGCAAGCTGGCTGATGCCATGAGACGTCTCTTGCGACACGTAACATATTTGCCAATAAGCAGAAGCGGCAATCGATCCATCCCCGAATACACGCACTACTCAATAAGCTGTTCCGACTGCAGAGAGTGGATGAGGGAAATCAGAAAAATTCACGCTCCCGGCAAGGATTTTGGGGCATACCGTTGAAACCCGTGAAAGAACCGCCAAAATAACGTCACCAGCGCCCGGATGTCGTTGCCCCCCTACACTCAGGAGAGAGTCCCCGCATGCCCACCGAAGAACTTACTGCGTTCCAGCTTCGTAAGAAGGAAATCCGCGAGCAGGCTCATGCCAACCGCAAGGATCAGCCCTTTAAAGAGGAAGTCAGCCGCGAGATCGTCGAGAAATTTCTCGACCTGCCAGAATACGAAGCGGCCCAGACGGTCATGTTCTATGTCGATGTCCGCACCGAAGTGAAGACGCGCGAGTATCTGGCGGTGGCCCTGACGCATGGCAAGAAGATTGTCGTCCCGTATTGTGTCGACGGCGAACTGGAACTCTTCTGGCTGCAAAGCATGGACGAGCTAGGCCTCGGCATGTACAAGATCCTCGAGCCACGCGCCGAACTGCGAGGCCTTCCCGAGAAGCAGGTCTCAGCTTTTGAAATCGACCTGGTCATGGTACCGGGTGTTGCGTTCGATCGTCGCGGGGCCCGCATGGGGCACGGCTTCGGCTACTACGACAAGTTGCTCGAGCACACGCGCCCCAACACGCAGTTGGTCGCACTCGCCTTCGAATGCCAGCTATTCGAAGAGATCCCCACTGCAGCTCACGACATCTTCATGGACAAGATCGTGACCGAAGCGGCGATCTACGAAGGTCTGGGACGCGGCGACGGCAACTGAACCAATCAGCCGGTACGCGTTAGCGTCCGGTTCGGTTTAATTTGAGATGCAGCGCTCGACGCATTCCGAACCGGGGCAGCGCCCTGCGGCTGATAAGCCGTTGTAAGTAGCGGAATCTCGTAAGAGTTCCGCCCTGAGTCTGGAGACTACAGCGGAACTCTTACGAGATTCCGCTACACTAAACATGACGACACACCGCGCCGAAATCGACGATACCTACGCCGAAGCCTTCCGCAGTATCTATGCGGAAGTCTTGGTCACCGCGCGCGATCGCCAGTGGCTCGACCACGCGGTGAATGCAGCCACCGGCAACGCCTCGAGCACGATCTTTTGCGATTGTGAAGCGGGGCTGGGTCGCTACGTCAATCTACCCGAGACCAAAGACCAACCTGGCGACTTCGCCACACCCGACGGACGCCCCGGGGCCGTGTTGCAGTTTCATGTCCCCCGGTTCCGTAAAGACCGGGTGACGGCTCTCGAGCGTTCGCTGCTGGTACGTCTGAGTCAAAACGTTTTGACCTGTCCAACGACCGCCTGCTTCAATCTGCTGGATACCGACCCGTATTACAAACTGGGCCGCAAGATCGCCTTTTTTGGAGACGGCCATCAATACCGGGCACGTCGTTTCGACCGCAAAGTGTGGGTCATTCCCACCCTCAGCGGCGAGTTCGTCCTCGATCGCCGCTTCGGCTTCCAGGACGGCCTGATGGGTGGCAACCTGTGGTTCTTCGCGGCCGATCTGGACTCATCACTCCTCGCAGCAGAACGAGCCGCCGCCGGTGCGGCGAGTGTCCCCGGCGTCATCCTGCCATTCCCCGGCGGAGTGACCGGCAGTGGCTCCAAAGCGGGCAGCCGCTATTCATTCTCCATCGCCAGCACCTATGAAAAATACTGCCCCACACTCCGAGAAAAACTCGGCGACCAGTCGGGTCTCCCCCCGGGTGTGAATTCGGTCATGGAGATCATCATCAACGGCCGCGACCTGCCGACAATTTGTGCTGCGACACAGGCCGCCATTCAAGCGTGCGTTGAAACTCCCGGGTTATTGAAGATCTCGGCGGGAAATTACAACGGTCGGCTAGGCAAGAGCTTCGTCTATCTGCATCCAGAGCGTCAACCGGTACGATGGACCCCGAAAACTGGACCAGGAAATAAGGTAGAGTTTCATACCTGATTTTCTGGGAGGGTTGATGGCCAAGAAACGTAAGGTTCACAGCGTGGAGTTCAAGGCGAAAGTGGCCTTGGCGG
>JAKFVC010000045.1 GCA_021732415.1 Planctomycetaceae bacterium | reverse complement strand
AGATTGAAAGAAATCGGCGCGCGTGATTGGCTTTGCTGCCGTGTCAATTGCCGGGATCGAGGGAGTGTCCCGCATCGCCACGGCAGCCAATCACTAGAGCTGGGGAAATGCTATAAGGGGTCGCAGAATTCTTGCTCTGCGACCCCTTCAGGGTCGAAAACACTGAATTCCACCAACCGGTGGTGTCGCTGCGCTCAACCACCGGCTACTCTCTTTAATCCCTCCGGGATAGATCCAAATCGGCGATCTCATGTCACTTTGCTGAATCGATATCCGATTTTGTGTTCAGAAATTGTCCTCGACAACGCTCGCAAGGTCCATCGCCGCTGAGACTTTCGACCGCATGCTTGCTCGCTGGACTTGATCTTAATCTGTCAATCCGCTTCAATCCGCGGCAGGCGCGCCTATAATTCCGACGACTGGGCCCTAATGGCCGAGTTTATGAGGCGACGGAGCTGTCAGCTCACGTGAGACGCTCTTTTCAGGACCTCGTACACACGATTGATCGCTGGTGGGAAGGGAATTCAGCATGTTCGACCCGCTGATGACAGCACAGTATTCGCCGCAGTTACAACGTCCTCGAGATTATTCGAGGCAGCGCCAGATGGGGATTGGCGATTTGCTCCTGGAAAATCGCATCATTTTCCTCGACGGACCGATCCATGACGGCAGTGCCAATCTCATTGTGATGAAGCTGTTGTTCCTGCAGTCCGAAAACCGGCACCAGGATATTCACATGTATGTGAATTCACCGGGTGGTTCGGTGACGGCGACGATGGCCATTTATGACACGATGCAGTTTATGGAATGCAATGTCGCGACCTATTGCGTGGGCCTGGCAGCCAGTGGTGGCGCCATCGTTCTCGCGGGTGGGACTAAGGGCAAGCGTTATGCCTTGCCACATTCCAAGATGATGATTCATCAACCTTATGGTCAGGTCGGCGGCCAGGTCTCGGACATTGAGATTCAAGCCAAGGACATTCTGGACACGCGTGAGATCCTGAACGCGATCCTGGCCAAGCATACTGGTCAACCACTGGAAGTGATCGCCAAGGACACAGATCGCGATCGCTATTTGACAGCCGATCAGGCCAAGGCTTATGGCCTGGTGGATGAAGTTCTCGTTGCGGCTCCCAAGAAGACGGAAATCGTTACGCCGGTGACGTAACGCGAATCAGACCACTTTTGCGCGGTTGAATAGTGTGAGGGTAATAGAGTGTGAGAGTATCGGAGAAGGAAGAAATTCCGGCCACGTAAGTGATTTTGACCCCGTCACTCTCAAACCCTCACACTCTCATATGGCACAGATGATTGACCGCAGCACCTACATTAATGACGGTTTGTCTCGGAACTGCGATTGAAGAGTTTTCGGAGATCTGGTATTGACCCCCCACGGTCAGTGGCGCGCGTGGTTGTTGAGCGGGTGGTGAGGAATTTGCCTCACAATCGATGCCCGATTCAACCGCTTCGTCATCACTGCCGGACATCACAAATGAGCACATTATGACGACCCTCGTCCCTTATGTTATTGAGAAAAACGGCCGCGAAGAGCGGGCGATGGACATCTACAGCCGGCTGCTCAAGGACCGCATTGTGTTCATGGGTACGCAGGTCAACGATGTGGTCTCGAACAGCATCGTCGCGCAGTTGTTGTATTTGCAGTTCGAAGATCCCAAGGCAGACATTCACTTTTACATTAACTCGCCTGGCGGTTCGATCACGGCCGGCATGGCGATTTATGACACGATGCAGATCATTTCCTGTGATGTGGCGACCTATTGCATTGGCCAGGCGGCCAGCATGGGGGCCATGTTGTTGACGGCTGGAGCCAAGGGCAAACGTTACGGTTTGCCGAATGCGCGAATCATGATCCACCAGCCGTTAGCTGGCATGGAAGGGACCGCGACGGAAATCGACCTTCACGCCAAGGAAGTCATCCGCATCAAGCGCAGCATGAATGAATTGATGGTCAAGCACACGGGCCGCACGCTGGATGAAATCGAACGCGATACCGATCGCGACAATTTCATGTCATCGGAAGAAGCCAAGGCCTATGGCTTGATTGATAATGTTTTGGAGAAGTTGCCCAGTACGGTTTCGAACCTGGCATAGTGAGAGAGTGTCTGAAATGAATGTCTGGGGTATGGTTCGCCGGTCATCCCGGTGCCAGAGCTCATAAGCATGCCGCAAAGCACTGGTGCCCCAGATTTCTGAAATTATTGATTGTGATGAGATCCCGTCGGTAGTGAAGAAGTCCGGCGGATGTCAGGAAGACGTTCGCCGGCCACAGTTCAGTCGGAATTCCCATGCGATTGGTTCACCAGACATGGATGTCGGTGGTGCTGGCGCTAGCCATCGTGGGTGGGTGCGCCTCGCGCAGCGGGCTCGAAGTCCTCGAATCTTCATTGCGTCAGCAAGAGGACCGACTCGCCGGGCTGCAGCAACAGCTTGATGCGACGCAAAGCGAACTGCAGATCTCGCAAAACGAAGTGGCCCAGTTGCGATCCCAGTTGGCGGCGAATGGTCAGCAGTCGCATACTCCGGAACATTTCGAGAACGAATTCAAAGCGACTGGGCTGCGGTTCAACGCGTACTTGACCAGCGGCATTGATCGCGACGGTTACCCCGGCGACGATGTCTTGAGCGTCTTGCTCTATCCCCACGATGAACAAGGCGGGTTGGTGAAGCTGCCCGGTAGTGTGGAACTGCGCGCGGTGGATCTGTCTGCTCCGGAAGGACAGCAGGAAATCGGCAGTTGGTCTTTCACTCCTGAGCAGACGAAGAAGGCGTGGCACACCGGATTTCTCGCGGCCGGGTTCCTGTTCGAAGAGGCTTGGCAACGTTTGCCGCAGGGCTCAAACATTACGTTGCATGCCCGTTTCAAAACACTCGACGGTCGGCAGTTTGATGCCGTTCAGCCGTTGAAAGTCACGGTGCCTGGGGGAGGGCCACTGGCCCAGACTCCACCCTTGCAGACGAAAGTCCGTGTCGGCAAGCCGACGATTTCTCCCGTGGGATACGATGCCCGGAAGCATCGTGACGAGGACGAACCGAATGCGGAATTCGAAGAGGACGCCAACGACAAGCGAGGCGTCATTGAGACCTCGGACCGTTATCGCGAACATGAGCTGCCTGTGATTCGGTAAGCGACTTAATTTTGTCGCGTGCCGTAGGACGGGTCTCCAGGCCCGTCCGAGCGGGCGAGATTCGCCACTAACGCAGCATCAATCAATAGACTCTTGGATTGGGTGCCACTGGCTGTGCCAGTGCCGGATGTCTATCGATGCTCTGTCCGGCAAGGCACTGGCAGAGCCAGTGGCACCCGAATTCGGGGATTTCACACGATTCTGGGCCGTATTGATTGATACAAGCTGTGCCGCGCTCGGTGTTCACGAGGAGACGTCCTGCGGGTCTACAGGTCTGCAGCCGGTTGGCTAGGTCGCTCAAACTTCCGCGCAAGCCATCTCGCCAGATGAAACACTGCCAGTCCAATGATGCCACCGCGCATGTCTGCCAGCCAATCATAAAAGTCGCAGCGGCGGCCGACCGGGATTTGCAATAGTTCATCGACCGCACCGTAGAGTGCGATGATCAACAGGACCATCGCTCCGTGTCGCACGACTCCCTTGATGCGACTTGCCAACGCCCAGCTCAGCAGGCCGGCCAGGATCGTGTACGACAGGCTATGCAGCGTCTTGTCAGACATCCGCCCGACTGACTGCGGGACTTTGGGCAGATGTGTCGCGATGAATGCCAGCAGCCAGAAGCTGAGCAGCGCCCAATCCCTCCACCGTAGTCGACAACACAATTTCAATGTCGGTCCCCGGAAATCAGTGCGTGGTTCAGGGGGCGGAAATCGGTGATGTGGGCCGTCGTGGAGCCGGCGGGACACGCGGCGATGCAGCGATGATTGGCGCTTCGGCAGCAGTGCGGCCTGGTAGCTGTGTCGAGAGGACCCCTGGCAAATCACGCGAGCGGTCGATGCCGGCGGAATTCTTTTGAATGGCTGAGTTACCCACTTGCAGGCTGAAGGGACCGGTGAAAGTAAAACCTTCCTGGGTGATCCCCTCCAGTTCGAGTTCCGAGCTATCCCAGGCCGCGAACTCGTCCGTCGTGGGCGAAGTACGAACTGCGACTTCGGTTTGCTCGGCCGTCAGGCAGTTGTCGCCGACCACCTTGATCCGTTTCGCCCAGCCGGCGACGTGCTTTTCCCCGACAAATTCCAACAGGCCACCCTGCGTGGGGAGGACGTCAAATACGCAATCGCGGGCCTCGAGACGGATGTGGTCTTTGGCCGGCTTTTGATCCATGACCACCCACCGCACAACCGATCCCGACTGCCGGCAGGTGACGTGATCCAACTGAAGTTCCAACTCCAACGGGCCCGTAAACGGTCGCGCGACATCGATCAGCGGGCCGGCTCCCAGGCGTAAGACATTTTTCAGAGTGATCTTTTTGGCCGAACTGCACAGTTCAAGCGCGGAGCTCGTTCCTAGTACGACGACATCTTCCAGCACAGCCAGGCCGCTCCGGGGGCCGGCCGCGTCGGGGACTCGCCAGCAGATCGCCGAGGGGGCAGGCTGCCGCGTCTGGAAATCCACGGCATCAATGGTCGGAGTGGCGGTCGACGAATGGGTCAAGAAGGACGTGTCACGCAGTTCCAGTTCCAGGGCTTCGACCAGCAATTGGGCGCGGGGTATGGGCAAGTCCTGATCGCCTTCTGCGACGTTGGCTCTGCGGAAGACCAGACCTTGCAACTGGACTTTTTCAGCTAGTAGCACCAGGGGGGCTTCATCGACGACGATTTCAGCCCGTACCCCCGCGCGGCTGCGGATCACCAGCGGGCCGATCTGTTTGATATCACGCGGTGCGTAGGGGCCGCTCGATGTGAGTTCGATGATTCCCTGGGCATTGGGTTCGGGTAACGGCAGCAATGTCGCACGGTCTGCTGTTGGATGCAGAGTCTCTTCGATGGGAGTGGTTACGGTGTCATTGCCCGCCGTGACCGTCGATGTCCCCGGCGCCGTTGTCGCTGGGGGAATGGCCGCCCAGATTCTCAGCAGATTGGCGCGGGTCCCCTCGTGCACATAACCCGCAGTCAGCCCCGTGACGGCGAACAGCAAGGTCATGATCCAGACGAGAGGTGAATTGACGACGGTCGCCAGCGTCAGGCCCTCGCCCACGGGACGTTCAAAGCTGCTGACGAACCGTTTTAATAGCCGCCGCCCGGATCGTCGTGGTTGGCCCCATACATGCAACACAGCCGTTGCGTTGGCGGGACGGTCGGCGACATTGGGGGAGGTGAGCTTCAAGATCATTTCAGCCAACGGGGCTGGCGTATCGGGGGCGAAATCGCGGACGTCACGGATCCGTCGCGTCTGGTGCGAGGCCAATTTGGCCAGCGGATCACCACCCGGGAACGGAGGCCGTCCTGCCAGCAATTGCCACAACAGGCAGCCGAGTGCGTACAAGTCGGAAGCGGGGTTGTAGGTGATTCCCGTACCGATCAATTCCGGTGCGATACAGTCGTAGCACTCAGGGACCAGTTGCGAATGGGGAGAAAGTTCTGGTTCGAGAACTCCCTGGATCCCGGTATCGATCAGGACGGCCGTGCCCTCGGACAGCAACCGAACCTGCGACGGTCGGATCTCACCATGAGCCAAGCCGATCGCGTGGAGTTTAGATAATCCTTCGGCCAATTGGCGACCGATTTCCCAGACTACGCGTGCCGGATATCGGCCGCGGCGAATCAGCAGTTCCGTCAAAGTCCGGCCGGGGACATGGCGGCTGACAAACACCAGTTGCTGATCAATTTTTTCGCAGGCCTGGGGCATCACGATCGAGGGATGAGCCAGCTTGCGGCCAGTGTCCAGCAGCTTTTGGGTGCGACTGAGGATCTCGGGGATGAGATCTTCTTCGACATTCACCAACTTCAAGACCCGTGCCTGGCGAGTGCCGATGGACCGAGCGAGATAGGTCGCTCCTGAAAAACTGGCACAGAGGCGTTCGACCAGGACACAGGGGCCGACCCGCAATTTCTCGGGATGCGGAGATTCCAGCATCTGCGCCTGGAAGGGAGTCAGGCGTCGCGACTGCACCAGGGCATCGATCCAGACCGAATCAAAAGCCGGCAAATCGGTCGCCATACGACGCACCCGAGCCCGGCACCGACGCAGGTCGGCGGGCGTACACAGCCGCAGCTCACGCAGCAGCTTCAGCAATGGTGCTGAGGGTGGTTCCAACACGTAGCAGGCATCCCTTCCTGCGGCGATTCCTGTCGTGTCCGAAATCCGGATGTCGAGACACGTTGCATCATCGCCAACAGCTGGGAGTTATGCCACATATCGCTTTTTGTGGCAAGATGAAGCGTAGAATGGAACAGCGGGAAATGACTAATGACTAAATCCTAATGTCTAAAAAAGAAGGAGAAGGACGACAGTCGATGAAATTGATGTCTGGCATCGCCGAGGGCTGATCTGATTCGGACTCAAGGTGACCTCCTTTTAGACATTAGTCATTAGACATTCGGATTTCCCCATTCAACGGACATTCTGGTTTCGTCATTCGTCACTTCCTGCTACTCTTCTGCGGCGGATCAAGCACTCAGCCGTCACGTTAGACCTAACAATATGCGAAGGATGGGCTATGAGCAGTCTCGAAAGCGCTCAGCGTTATTTCAATTTGGCCGCCGACCAGATGGGGCTGTCTGCGAATATGCGGAAGCTCCTGCTGACTCCGGAACGTGAGGTCAAAGTTCAAGTGGCCATCGAACGCGACAATGGTGAAGTCGCGACGTTCATCGGATATCGCGTCCAGCACGACAACCATCGAGGAGCCTTCAAGGGGGGCTTACGCTATCACCACGAAGTTGACGCGGATGAAGTCCAGGCTCTGGCGACGTTGATGACGTGGAAAACGGCGGTCGTCGACATCCCTTTTGGTGGCGCCAAGGGTGGCATCCAGGTCAATCCGAAGGAACTCAGCGCGGGGGAACTGGAGCGGTTGACTCGCAAGTTCATCGATCAGATCCATGAAATCCTGGGGCCCGATAAGGACATTCCTGCTCCCGATATGGGGACCGACGCCCAGATTATGGCGTGGATCTACCGTCAATATTCCAAATACCACGGCGACTGTCCGGGCGTGGTGACGGGAAAGCCGCTCGAGTTACACGGTTCCGTGGGGCGCGAAGAAGCGACAGGTCGCGGGGTGTCGATCATCGCAGCGGAAACGATGCGCCGGCTGAATCGAGACATCAAAGGGTCCACAGTCGCGCTGCAGGGGTTCGGCAACGTGGGCAGTTTCGCTGGCAAATTCCTGTATGATGCCGGTGCGAAAGTGCTGGGGATCAGTGATGCGTTTGGAGGAGTCTGGAACAAGGATGGCTTGGATATTCCCGCGCTGCTGGCCTATGCCAATAAGAACCGCGGCGTCCAGGGATTTCCGGGTGGCGATTCAATCACCAACCATGATCTGATGACGTCCAAGGTCGATATTTTGATTCCGGCCGCATTGGGCGGAGTCCTGACTAAGGAAATCGCTGAACTGGCCCAAGCCAAGGTCATCGTCGAAGCGGCCAACGGTCCGACGACCCCCGATGCCGACGAAGTCTTCGAACGCCGCGAGATCCTGGTCGTACCAGACATCCTGGCCAACGCCGGCGGTGTGACGGTCAGCTATTTCGAATGGGTTCAGAACTGCCAGCATTTCCAGTGGGAGTTGGAGCGCGTGCGTAACGAGCTGCACAAGATCATGGTCGCCAGCTTCGACAAGGTCTGGACCACGGCCGAGCAAAAGAAGATCCCGATGCGCACGGCGGCCTATATCGTGGGAATTGGACGGGTCGGCCGAGCGACGCAGTTAAGCGGGATTTCGTAGACCCGACCCCTCGATGAATTACTCGCTCGTGCCCCAGGCTTGATGTTCGAGTTCTTTCGTGTTTCGCTCGACTGAGAGGATGATCGTGCGCTGGCCTGATCCGTCCGGGCGCGCGACGACGGTTTGAATCAGATGCCGGCCGTCTTCCAGTGAGAGTCGAACCTGGAATGAGCCGTCTGGTTTCACGTGGGCTGGTTCGTCGACCACGGTGACTCGCGCATCGGGCGTTGTAATGCCGTGCAGAATCAGTTCGGCGTGGAAGGTCAGCGGCAGATGGCCGTGAGATTTCGAGGCTCCGGCCGATGAATCCTGTTCGTCGGGAGCTGACTGACCATTCCAGTTTTCGATGGTGCGACCCAGGCGCTCTTCGAGCAGATCGCGGAGCGGTGACTGCGCGGAGGACTCGGAGTAACCTCCGGAGAGGGCGAAGATCCGCTGGTACTCACCATTGAGATCATCCCAGCCGCCGCTGATCGTACCCGGTGTGCCGGGCCGCGGGGCGGTCACGACGTTTGATCTTGCCAGGACCTGAAACTTGCCGCCCGGGGTCAGATAGCCGATTTGCAGCCGATACGTCCGCGCCTGGCCGTCGATCGGTACGTACCAGAAGTTGACGCCGCCGTGGATCGAAATGTCCATCAGCCGGGCTTCGCTGCGGCTGGTGGCGTCGTGTCCCGAGACATCAAATACGCGCAACGTCGGGACCGAACGATGCCACTCCGTTCCCAGGGCGACTTCGGCACGTTGAATGGTCGCTCGGGAGAATTCCCAGACCGCCTGCAGCCAGTGCGGGTCACGGACCAGCACGACGAACCGGTCGTGCCCCTCCTTCTCCGCACTGGTCGCTTGAGCCAGATCACGCTTCAAAACCGCTTCAGCATTGGGGGTGATTGTCGAGTTCCGTTTCCCCCGAGATTTGGCGGTCAACGTGCTGCTGGTCTTCTTCGGAGCGAGCTTTTCCGCAATCGCCTTGGGTGGCGTGGGCTTGGGAGTCGCCGTCTTGGCGGCAGCGGGAGCGGCGGATTTGACTCGTCGCGGTGGTGAGACGCCTTTACCCGGCTTGGTGGCCACGGCGACTTTCAGTTTGGACTTGCTCTTCACGGCAACCGTCTGGACGGTGCTCGCCTTGTCAGCGCTCGTCTTCGAGGGCGATTTGGAATCCCTGGCCAGTTTTGCAGCTTCGAGGGCTTCGATCAATTCATCCTTTTTTAAGGACTTCCAGCCGGTCACCCCACGGCGCTGAGCCATTGCTGCCAGCTCAGTTCGAGTGTGATCGCTCAATCGTTTAGCTGCCATAACGGAAGATCTTTATTGGGCCGGCGTGGTTTTCCGAAGGTCGTTACGTGGATGATTCACAAATCGATAGGAATTGTCTCTGTCTCAATTTCGAGAATGACCTGTCGCGGAAGACCTCTGGACGACTTCGGGTCAGTTGCATTTTGGACACGCGATGTGAGTCAGTCATCGCCGCATTCTGATCGGCAAGTCTTGATGTACATGGAGTTGTAGCAGATTGGCCTGCGGTTTTTCAACGCGACGCGGTATTTCGTTGGGGAGCCAGAGCTTCTCGATTAGTGCTCAGCGAAATTCAGTCACGATTCACCGTGGAATGACCGATAAGTTCACGCATTCCAACCATTTGGGTTCAGCGGCCAGTCCCTCAGCGTGCATTGGCCGCGGCGAAAATCCCTTCCGATTCATTGACTTCCCGACCTATTACCATTCGTGCTGAATCAAGATTCTGGTCCCGGATTCTGTGAAGAATCTCCGGGATTTGTTGATTTTCAGCGTTCGGTAGGACATCCGATACTTGTGTTCGTATGATTAGTTTGTTGTCTGCCTGCTACATTAGAAACGGTCTTCCCAAATTGAAGTCAAACGAGTGCTCCCGATCAGGGCTGGGAAATAAAAGAATCAATCCTGAGAAAAAATGAACAGGGGACTGCGCGACTTTGACAGTCTCCAAGTGGACCGCTATGCTTCGTGCATCCTTCGGGAAAATCTGCTGCCCACGGATTCTGCGAAGCGGTGACGTTCGACTTCTCGTCGAACATTTGTCATCTGCGTACGAGGACTCTGTTGGCGGCCGGGAGTGAATGCCGTGCCGAAGCAGCCTCCGGATCGGCAGCCGCCAATGGCCGTGGCCATGCGGTGGGTGTCTGAAATCACCAGTGGGGGTCTGATGCTGGCCTTGCCGAGTTTGGCGGGCTGGTGGTTGGACGGTCAACTGCGAAGTGCTCCGTGGTGTTTGATTGTTGGTGGGTTTTTGGGATTAATCTCGTCCTTCCTGCATATCTTGCGCATCACCGGCGCGATGAAGCCTGATACGAAAAACAAATGACGGCAATGGTGGGGCTCAGGTCCCGCTGTTGGCGTAAGTGGTCTTGAGAAATGAATACAGCCTCGCCGTTGCAACAGTGCGGCAGGTTGCTGGCAATTGCCTTGGCAGCGCTGTTGGTGTTGTCGCCGCTGGCGATGCTGGTTGCCGGGCAGGAGGGTTTGCAGGGACTGGCGGTTTCCGCCGGGCTGTGTATCTTGCCGGGACTGTTGACAGTGTGGCTGGCGTCGTCGGTGAAAGATCCGGTGGCGAAGGTCTGGCTGACTGTGGGTGGAATGCTGGTCAGGATGTGTGTGGTCCTGATTGCGGCCTTGGCGTTTTACAAGGTGCGGCCCGATTGGGGCTTGCCCGAGTTTTACATCTGGCTGATTGTGTTCTACAACGTGTTGTTGTTTGCGGAAACATGGCTGCTGTTGCCTCGCGGTGACAAGGTGGCTTGAGAATCCTGGCAAAACCGGTTGTGGGAAGTTCAGAACTGCCGTATTTCAGGCGGCTCTGAGCTGACGCAGAGGTTTTGTTGGAATTTATATAGACAATGCGGCAGTCGCGGGCGGATCTCGCGGTTGTTTTGGGTTCATGTGGCGGGTCTGCTAGTCGGAGAAGCGGTACAAGACATGGCAGAGCATGCAGGCGACGTCTTCCATCACGTACGCGACGCGACGCACTTCGAGCTGCCCCAGTTTCTGGGTGGTGTCAGCCCCGAATTGCCCAGGTTCGTGTTGATGGGCCATACCTATCAGTTGACCAAGTTCATGGTTCTGCAGGTGGTTGCTGGTTTGTTGACGCTGGCCATCTTCTGGGGTCTGTCGCGGCACATCCGTGCTGGTCGTCCCGCACGTGGTCGGTTCTGGAATTTCTGGGAAATGCTGGCGGTGGCCATCCGCGACGATGTCGCGCGACCGGCAATCGGCACGGGGCATCACCACGAGGATATCAGTCCGGGCGATGGCCATAATGATATCCCGCATTCTCATGGCACCGATTTGCAGCACGGGGCGACTGATCACGGCCACGGGATTGAAGATACCGGCTTGCATCCGGCTGACAAATATCTGCCGTACGTCTGGTCGTGCTTCTTCTATGTTCTGTTCTGCAATCTGCTGGGTGCGGTGCCCTGGCTGGGTTCAGCGACAGGGCATCTGGCGGTGACCATTGCATTTGCGGTTGTCACGCTGATCGTGGTGATCAAGTCAGGGGCGGAAAAGCTGGGCTTCCTCGGATTTTGGAAGGCCCTGGTGCCGTCGATGGATTTGCCGGGGGCTATGGCCTATGCACTCAAGCCCATGATCTGGGTGATTGAATTCGTCGGATTGATTATTAAGCATGGTGTGTTGGCAGTGCGTTTGTTTGCCAACATTATGGCGGGTCACACCGTGATCGCGGTGATCCTGGGTTATATCGCCTTGGCGGGTGCTCCCGAATTTCCCTATCCGGCTTTGTTCTGGTTGATTATGCCGGCGAGCATCTTCGGTCAGATCGGGATCGGCATGCTGGAGTTGTTCGTGGCCTTCCTGCAGGCGTATGTGTTCGCGTTCCTGGCGGCACTGTTTATTGGTGCTGCTGTTCATCCTCACTAAGTTTGTGAGGATTGCTTAGCCGGTCTCGCTGGGATCAAATCCTGGCGAGTGGTGGCAAATTCGAGTGGCTTGAAGTAATACGTGCTTGTGACGCAAGCCCTGGCGGTTTGCGAAATCGTGTATCCGACCGCAATGTTCGTCTTCGTTAAATCAGGAGAGTAAGAAGTGAAGCTGACCCTTCGGACCGCATCGTTGGCCTTGATGGCCTTTTTCGTCTTCGCCGCAGAGGCTTCGGCCCAGGGAACTGGCGCGGTTCATCCTTATGGGATTTACCTGTCGGGTGCCATCGGTGCCGCCCTCACGATCATCGGTGCCGCTTACGGCATCGGCAAGATCGGTACTGCCGCCGTCGAGAGCATGGCTCGTCAGCCCGAAGTGGCCGGCCAGATCCAGACCGCAATGATCATCGCGGCCGCTCTGATCGAAGGTATTACGTTCTTCGCCTTGATCATCTGTATCATTCACGGTACCCCGTGGCCCGTCGTCTCCTAGTTTGTGAGTCGACGCTTGGTGTTCGCTGTTGTTCTTCCTGGTGTGTTTGAGGCAAGAGAGATTCGTTCATGTTCAATCCTGCACTGAGCTGGTCTGGCCGGAGCCTGATTGTCATTCTGTTTGGCCTGTTGTGCGTGGGGTCGGTGACGACCAATGCGTTCGCGGCTGATCCGAAGGCCGCAGCACATAAGGATGAAAAGCCGGCTGCGGCGGATGGTCACGATCATCCGAAGGCTGCTGGTGACGGTCATCATCAAGAGAAGCCGGCGACCTTGGAAGACAAGGCCTCTGGGCATGCGGACGCGGCTGGCCATGAAGTGGCTGCGACGCGCGGTCCGGTGGAATGGGACCAGGATCTGGCCCTCTTTTCACTGATCGTGTTTGCTCTGTTTGTGGTCATTCTCAAGGTTTTCGCCTGGAAACCCCTGAGCTCTGCCCTTGATGCTCGCGAAGCTCGCATCAAGAACGACATTGTGCATGCTGAAGAGGCCCGGATCAAAGCTGAGAAGATGCTCGCTGAGTATCAAGCCAAGCTGGCGGCGGCTCAGGATGAAGTCCTGAAGACGCTGGCCGAAGGGAAACGCGAAGCCGAGCACATCCGGCAGCAAATGCTGGCCCAGGCTGAGAAAGAAGTGACGGCGACCAAGGAGCGGGCGGTGCAGGAAATCGAACGCACCAGGGATCAGGCGTTGGGTGAGTTGTTCAATCACATGGCGGGTACTGTGGCAAATGCGACAGAACGAGTCTTGGGGCGGGCGCTCACGGATGCGGATCAGGATCGCTTGATCGGCGATGCACTGGCTGAGTTCTCTCGCAACTAAGTCGGTCGTACGACTGGCAGAGTCGCGGGGCGGTCAGGCAGAGTAGCTTTTGGTTTTTGGTTGGTGTTCGAACGAGGATGACGGAAATGGGTGCGACAGGCAACACAAGCGAACTGCAAGTCGATCCGCAGACGCAAGCGGTCGCCCGCATCTATGCCGATGCTTTACTCGACGCGGCTCCTGCCGGAAAAGTCGAATCGTTGTTGGAAGAGTTTACCTCGTTCGTGACTGAAGTCCTGGAAAAGCAGCCCGATTTTCGGACGCTGTTGACCTCGGCGATGATTTCACGTGACGAGAAGCTGGCGGTCATCAGTCGCACCGTTGCACCGGTCGCCAGCCCGACGTTTGCTGATTTTTTGAGTGTCGTTGCTGGCCATGAGCGGCTCGATTTGTTGACGCAGATTCTCCATGAGACTCAGCGGCAGCATGAGATTCGCACCGGGCGCGGACGTGTTCAAGTCGTGAGTGCGAAGGCATTGTCACCCGCCTCGCAAGAAAATATTC
Source organism: Planctomycetaceae bacterium (assembly GCA_021732415.1). Classification (GTDB taxonomy): domain Bacteria; phylum Planctomycetota; class Planctomycetia; order Planctomycetales; family Planctomycetaceae; genus JAKFVC01. Next base: position 9,517 of record JAKFVC010000045.1, on the reverse strand, counting down.
AGCGGGAGCTTGCTGCCAAGCTGCCGTTCCAGCCGGTTCTCGAAACCAGCGTCGATCCCAGTTTGCTGGGCGGGTTGGTGATTCGTGTCGGCGATACCGTTTACGATGGTTCGCTGCGATCTCGCTTGAAACAACTGCGTGATCGTTTGCGTCAGAGGAGCATCCATGAAATTCAAAGCGGACGAGATCGCTTCAGTCATTCAGAAAGAGATTGAAACGTATCGCGGCCAGATCGAAACCAGCGAGGTCGGGCGGGTTCTGGAAGTGGGCGACGGTATCGCTCGCGTCTATGGTCTGTCGGGGGCCATGGCTGGTGAGATGGTCGAGTTCCCCAACGGAGTTCGTGGCCAGGTCTTTAACCTGGAAGAAAACTCCGTGGGCGTGATCATTCTCGGCGACCACTTGTCGATCGCCGAAGGGGATGAAGTACGTACCACCGGTGCGTTGCTCTCCGTGCCTGTCGGACCAGCCATGATCGGTCGCGTCGTCGACCCGTTGGGCAATCCGCTGGACGGCAAGGGCCCGGTCCTTGCGACCGAGACTCGCCCGCTGGAAACGATCGCTCCGGGTATCGCTGGACGTCAGCCGGTTAAGGAACCGCTGCAGACTGGTATCAAGGCTGTCGACGCCATGACGCCGATCGGCCGTGGCCAGCGCGAATTGATCATCGGTGACCGTAAGACCGGTAAAACGGCCGTCGCGATCGATGCCATTCTGAATCAGAAGGGGACGGGCGTTATTTGCGTCTACGTCGCCTGCGGTCAGCGTGCCAGCTCGGTGGCCAGCGTGGTCGAAGTGCTCCGCAAGCACGGCGCGATGGAATACACCATCGTGGTCAGCTCGCCCGCCAGCGATCCCGCTCCGCTGCAATACATCGCTCCCTACTCGGGTGCTTCGATGGCCGAGTACTTCATGTACCGCGGTCAGCACACGCTGGTCGTGTACGATGACTTGACCCGTCAAGCTCAGGCGTATCGCCAGTTGTCGTTGCTGGTGCGTCGTCCTCCTGGACGTGAAGCCTATCCTGGTGACGTGTTCTACTGCCACAGCCGCTTGCTCGAACGTTCTGCCAAGCTGAGCAACGAACTCGGTGGTGGATCGATGACGGCGTTGCCGATCATTGAGACCCTCGAAGGTGAAGTTTCGGCGTACATCCCGACGAACGTGATCTCGATCACCGACGGTCAGATTTACCTCGAACCGAACTTGTTCTTCGCCGGTATTCGTCCTGCTATTAACGTCGGTATCTCGGTCTCTCGCGTGGGTGGTAACGCTCAAACGAAGGCCATGAAGAAGGTCGCCGGCGGTCTCCGTCTCGACTTGGCTTCATTCCGCGAATTGGAAGCGTTCGCCCAGCTCGGTACGGAACTCGATAAGGCGACCCAGGGTCGTCTGGATCGTGGTTACCGCATGGTCGAATTGTTGAAGCAGCCTCAGTACGAACCGCTGCACTTTGCCGACCAGGTGGTCAGCATTTATGCCGGTACCAAGGGCTACTTCGACACGATCCCGGTCAACCTGGTGTTGGAAGCTGAGAAGGAGTTGCTCCGGTTTATGCGTGAGCAGAAAACCGAACTCCGTGACGCGATCACCAACAGCAAGGCCTTGGATGATGCGTCTGAAGCCAGCCTGAAGCAGGCGTTGCTCGACTTCCTGGCGAAGTGGGCTGAGACACACAAGACTGTTGCCAAGTAGTAAAGTAGGAGTGTGAGCGTATGAGCGTGTGAGAGTAACGGGGTGGCATTGTAGTAAGACATCGAAAGTTGCCACCCTCACACTCTCATACTCCGTCACTCTCACACAATCACTTAAAGTATTTGATTCGATAGACAATAACTACGGCGTTAACACGCGGACGGGAAGAGGTTTCGACGGAACATGGCGAAAGCTCGTGCGATAGTCAAACGTCTGAAGGCAGTCAAAAACATCCGCAAGATTACGCGGACAATGGAGTTGATTGCGACCGCGCGCTTCAAGAAAGCGATGGACCGCGCCACCGAAGCCGCTGCTTATACCAAGAAGATTGCCGAACTGGTGGCCGACTTGTCTCAAGTGGCCGTTCAGGGGTTCACTCATCCGCTGTTGCAGCCGCATCCCACCGATAAAAACGCCATTCTGTTGGTGCTGACATCGAATCGTGGTTTGTGCGGCGGCTTTAACTCGGGTGTTCTGCGTCTCGTTCAACGCCGGATCATCGAAGCTCGCGACAGCGGTCAGGATTTGCAGTTGGAAGTCTCGGGCAAGCGTGGTTTGAACTTCATGCGGTTCCAGCAACGCACCGTTTCCCAAAGCTACACCAAGTTCGAAGACAAGCCGTTGTTTGAGGAAGTCGAAGAACTGGCCAATCGATATGCCAAACTGTACGTCACTGGCAAGTTGGATCGTCTGGATGTCGCCTATGTGCGTTTTCAGTCGATTTCTCGACAATCGGCCGTCGTAGAGACATTGCTGCCGGTCGGACAGTTGAACGCGGCGACTCGCGAACAGACGTCTGCCCAATCTGCGACTGCTGCTGCCACGGCAGCGACCGCCGCAGGTGGAACGGGACCGACGACTGAATACGAGTTTCTCCCGTCAGCACGTGAGATCCTGGAAGAGATCGTGCCGGCCTCGTTCAAGGCGCGGCTCTTCAAGTGTTTCCTGGACTCGGCGGTCAGCGAGCAAATTGCCCGTATGGTCGCAATGAAGGGAGCCACAGAAAACGCGGGCTCCATGATCGGCGACCTGAGCCGGACGTACAATCGGGCCCGTCAGAGCCAGATTACCAGCGAATTGAGCGAAATTATCGGCGGTGCCGCCGCCTTGGAATAATCTCAGAACTGCTAACAAGGCATTGAACTTAGAATTTTCTCTCCGTGTTCTCCGTGTCTCCGTGGTGCAATGAATCAGAATATTCACCACGGAGACACGGAGAACACGGAGAGGAAAAATGAAAAACAGTAGAAAGCACGAGAATCTATGAGCACCACCGCCACGGCCAAGAATACCGGCCGCGTTACACAGGTGATCGGTTCGACGTTCGACGTCGAATTTGCCGAGACCCGGTTGCCCGCTCTATACAACGCTGTCACCGTCGATCAGGAAGTCAAGGGCGTCCGCGTGAAGCTGACCGGCGAAGTGCAACAGCACTTGGGCGGCGGGCGCGTCCGCTGCATCGCCCTGGGAACGACCGACGGTATGACCCGCGGGATGGAAATCACGGATACCGGAGCTCCGGTTTCTGTGCCCGTCGGCAAGGGAACTCTCGGCCGCGTGTTCAACCTGCTGGGTGAGCCGATCGACGGTCGGGGCGAAGTCCCGCACGAAGAACGCTGGCCCATTCACCGTCATCCGCCCGCATTTGACACCCTGACGTCGAAGACCGAAGTTTTCGAAACGGGTATCAAGGTCATCGACTTGCTGACCCCGTTCGTCCGCGGTGGTAAGGCCGGTCTGTTCGGTGGTGCCGGTCTCGGTAAGACGGTTATTCTCCAGGAATTGATCGCTCGTATCGCCAGTGCCCACGGTGGTTACTCGGTGTTCGCGGGTGTCGGTGAACGGACCCGTGAAGGGAACGATCTCTGGCTCGAAATGGAAGAAACCAAGATCGGAACCACCGATCGCGCCGTGTTGGAACAAACCTGCATGGTGTTCGGTCAGATGAATGAACCGCCCGGTGCTCGTCTCCGCGTCGCCCTGTCGGCCTTGACGATGGCCGAATGGTTCCGCGATACGACTGGTACCGACACGCTGTTGTTCGTCGACAACATCTTCCGCTTCTCGCAAGCCGGTTCGGAAGTGTCCGCGTTGCTCGGTCGTATGCCCTCCGCGGTAGGTTACCAACCGACCCTGGGTACCGAATTGGGTGAATTGCAGGAACGTATTACCTCGACGAATCGTGGAGCTATTACGTCAGTGCAAGCCGTGTACGTGCCGGCTGACGATCCGACCGACCCCGCTCCCGCGACGGCGTTCACCCACTTGGACGCGTTCATTTACCTCGAACGCCGGATCTCGGAAAAGGGTATTTACCCCGCCATCGATCCGCTGGCTTCTTCGAGCCGTATTCTCGACCCGCAGGTTGTCGGTGAACGTCACTACCTGGTGGCTCGTCGCGTGCAGAAGACTTTGCAGCGGTACCGCGAATTGCAGGACATCATCGCGATTCTGGGTGTCGACGAATTGAGCGAAGACGACAAGCTGGTCGTGCATCGTGCTCGTCGAATTGAACGCTTCCTGTCGCAACCGTTCCTCGTGGCGGAAGTCTTCACCGGCAAGAAGGGTAAGATTACCCCGCTGGCCGAGACGATCCAGAGCTTCGAAGAAATCTGTGACGGCAAGTGGGATCACCTGTCGGAACCCGCCTTCATGTACGTCGGTGGTGTGGAAGAAGCGGCTGAGCAAGAGAAGGCCTTGCAGAAGAAGGCATAGGGTTAACACCTCGAATGGGGTGTTCATCCAACAGCCGTTGGGCGTTAGCCCACGGTTTTGGGTTACAATCGACTCGATGGACCATGCGAACCGGACGCTAACGCGTGCCGGCTGATTTGGTCGGGTGTTTATCGCAGAAGTGGTCACGGGGCATCCCGATCTGAAGCGTGAGATTTTTGAATATGGCTGGTAACAAACAACTGCGACTCGTGCTGGTCACGCCCGAGAAGACTCTGCGCGATGAGCCGGTCGCGGAAATGCGTTTCCCGTTGTATGACGGTCAGATGGGCGTGCTGCCGGGCCGGGCTCCGCTGGTGGGGCGCCTGGGTGCAGGTGAACTGTACTTTACGGAACTTAGCGGCACTCATCGCAGCTACTTCATCGACGGTGGCTTCGTCCAGATCAAGGGCGAGGCGGTTACGATTCTCACGAATCGTGCCATCCCGGTCGAGAGTCTGAACCGTCAGCAGGCCGAAGAACAATTGAAACAGGCGCTTGCTCGACCGGCCCACAATGATCTGGAGATCGATGCTCGAGCTCGCGATGAGCAACGGGCCCGCCAGATGGTGGCCTTGGCAGGCAGGTCGCATACCGGTGCTTAACACCCTGAAGTTCAACATCAAAGCCTGGCATGAAATTCATGCCAGGCTTTTTTTTCGCGCAGTCAGTTTGCACCTGACGACACAAGCCCGAAGCGCAAGTTATGAAGTTGCGCTATTCGCGAGGCCACAGCGTCCTCGATTGCTTGTTATCAGGCTGACTTCTGAACCTGGAGGGTTCACAGAGAGTAGCCGGTGGTTGAGGAGCGGAGCGACGACACCACCGGTTAGGTCGTCATCTGAATCGCATCCTGGAGGGATGCCAGAGGCAAAGACCTTGCGATATCGAAATTGAAATCCTCTGCGATCCCTCCAGGATCGAGGAGACGGGTTGGGGACATTGTCCGGTGGTGTCGTCGCTCCGCTCCTCAACCACCGGCTACTCTCTGGAATCCCTCCGGGATGCAATACCTCCCCTCACCGCCGCCGTGTACGACTTAGCCAGTCTTTGCTCATAACCTGCAGCGTGCATAACTACCAGTTTATCCATAGACCCCACCTGTCCCAATAGTCGTAATGGGACGGTTGGGACTAATTGGACTAATCGGACCTCTGGGATTGTGCTGATCGGGCAGTGCCGGTGCCGATAGGGTAGATGCGATTCGTCTGGACATGTTTTATTCTTTAATGTAAAAGCCGCGTCGACCCTCGAAAAGCCAACTTTGTATGCGAACGGGCGCTCGCCCTGTCGAATACTTTGGACTTCACGTCAAACGCAGCTCCTGTCGTCGCAATTATCCACGCTTAATTCCATTTCCAGCAGTCGCACGGGCGTTCTTTTTTGAATGCTCCGCGCTCCTTCCTCCTGTCCGCCGCAGGTGATTTATGAGACTGACTTTGGTCGCCTCTCTGGTACTGTGTGGATTTGTCTGCACAGGCTGTGAGAGTTTGAATAAAACGGCTCGCTTCCCCGGGAAGAAGCCGGCCATGCCGGAACAACTGGCAAACGATCTGAAGCGGCGTGAGGCGACCGCAAAGCAGGTGTCTCCGGACAGTCTGCGAGGTGCCGCGGACAAGACCGTCCAGCAGGCCAATTTCACCCCGGCAGCGGGGGCGTCGGCGGAGATTGATGCGGTACTGTTGCAAGCGAAGCAGGCCGAACAGGCCCAGCAGAATCAGAATGCCAGAACGCTCTACGAACAAGTCCTGCAAAAGCAGCCGCAGAATGCCGAAGCCCATCATCGGTTGGGAGTCCTGGCTGATCAAGAAGCCCGCTATCCCGAAGCTCAGGCCCATTACCAGGCAGCCGTCCAGCAGGAGCCAGAGAACGCCAGCCTGTTGAGCGACATTGGCTACTCGTACTATTCCCAGGATCGCCTGAATGATGCCGAAACGTATCTCACGCGGGCCGTGGCGATTCAGCCGGGCAATAAGTATGCGCGGAACAATCTGGGCCATGTCTATGCGCGTCGCGCCCAGCAGTCGGGTTCACCTAAGGATTACGAACTGGCCCAAGAACAGTTTGTGCTGGCGCTAGGGCCCCAAGACGCTGACGCGCAGATGCAGCGACTCTTCCCGCAGGGTGGATTGGCTCAGGCTGGATCCAATGCTGGATCTAATGCGGACAAACGTGGGTTGCTGAATCCGTTCAAGAAGTCGGACAAGGGAACGCCGCGCACCGCCAGCAATCTGTTTGCTCCCAAGCCAAAGGTGGATGGCAACGAAAAGCTGAAGCAAGACATGGAGCGGATTCGCCAGGAAATGGAAGCGGCGGGTCAGCTTCCGCCGCAAGGCAGCAATTCCCAGTTGAGTGCGGGACGGAACTCTCGGCCGCCAGTGCCGTACAACCAGATGAATCAGGTCCTGTCGGACATTGACCATGAAGCCGAACTCCAACGGAATCAAGTGCTCCGCGAGAGTTATCCCGAGAGACCACGCGGTGGGACTCCGGCGACTCAGGCCAAATGGGATCCGTCGAGCAGAATTCAGCAAGTGGGTGACTGGAACGATCCGCGGAATGGAGCTGGTCCTCAGGGAGATCGAGACGGCTACGGCGCACCGAACTCGGCCGATTGGGGAGACCGTCGCAGTGCAGGCGGCAATCCGAATGCTCAGGCGACATTTGGCGGGCCAAACGGTACTGATTATCCCAACCCGAACGGCGGTAATGGCGCGTATCAGCAGGGAGGCCCTCCATCCAACTTCAACGGTCCCAACGATCCTGGTGCCTACAATCAAGGCCAGTTTGATCGCGGACCCGGATTCGACAATGCCATTCCCAATCCCAGTCGGAACGTCCGACAGGCCGACGCGGGTTCGGCGCCCTCCTGGCCCGATGCGTCAGGTTCGCCGACGCAGTTCGATGCCCGGGGCAACACCTGGGATGGCCAGTCGGTCATCAACGATTCACAGCCGGGCCGGGACTCGAATATCAGCGGCCAGAATGATGCGATTTACCGGACCGGTGGCGGGCAACCGTTTGGAACCCAGCGTCCGAATGGGAGCAATCGAACGGCCCCCGCTGGACGGAACGAAGGCCGGCAGGCGGCGGCTCAGTTGGGACTCGATGCCGGGATGGGTGAGATGTTCCCGGGCGGCGATGCCGATGCCGGAATGAATGGCGTGAATCAGCAGGGAGATCAGCAAACTGGTCCACGAAACGGGGCTCCTGGAGGCTTCAACTGGAACACCGATCCCTCCATGAATCAGATTCCGACGACGCAGCGGGGAATGGCACCGGGCGGCAACGGAATGATGGCTCCGGCGGATTATTCGTACTCGGGACCGAGTTATCAAAACAACGGCTATTCCCAAGGTGTTACGCCGGCGATGGGGGACAACTACGGACAGCAGGGTGGCGATGTGAGTGCCCCGTGGAATCAAGGTCCGACGACACAACGCAACAGTCGTCCGGTACAGCAGATGCAGTATCAGAATGATACCGGGAATGCTTCCGGGCGATTTGCCCCCAGCCGGCAGTCGCAGAACTTCGGGGCGCCGCCAATGTATTACGGGCGATAGCGCAGACGCATCCGTGGGACGGGTCTCCAGGCCCGTCCGTCCACTCACACGAAATAAGTCAGGCGAGCCCCGCCCTTACGGGACGGGGCTCGCCTATCTCCATCGTGAGTTCTGCCCAGCTTCTTAGTCCCGCAGGTATCGCTGGACGGACGGGCCTGGAGACCCGTCCCACGATGCGACGAGCCCGAACTCTGCGGTTTTCCACGTGTCCATTCAAATGTCTGTTACTTGCACAGGCAAACTGTGTAACATACAGCCTTGCTGGCCTCCCATTGGTCTGAGTAACCAGACCGATCATCATCCGGTGCCTGAACGATAGCAGGCACTGATCCGTTTCGCCGACACCCGGGGGGCGTGTTCCGGTATTCTTGGAGTCCTGTTTCATGCCTCAGCGGATTTACAATTTTTCAGCGGGACCGGCGGTGCTGCCCGTGGAAGTTCTCGAAGAAGCACGCGAAGCGTTGCTCAGCCTGGGAGACACCGGGATCGGTGTTCTGGAACACTCGCACCGCGGCAAGGCCTTCGTGGCCGTCTATGAAGAGACCGAAGCCCTGTGCCGCGAGCTGGGTGGCATCCCGGCCAATTACAAGGTGCTGTTTCTGCAGGGGGGCGCATCGAGCCAGTTCTTCATGATTCCCATGAACTTGCTGACTCCCGAGACTACCGCCGACTATCTGGTCACCGGGGCCTGGGCGCAGTCCGCCGTGAAGGAAGCTCAAAAGTTCGGCAAGGTTAACATTGCCAGCACGAGCGAAGACAAGAATTTCTCGTACATTCCCGCACAGGCGACATTCACGCCCGGGGCCGCATACGCTCATTTTACGTCGAATAATACGATCTTCGGCACTCAGTTCTCGGCACCGCCTGACTACTCGGGCGATTGCCTGATTGTGGATGCCAGCAGCGATATCTACAGTCGCCCGATCGACGTGGCCAAGTACGGCATGATCTACGCGGGTGCTCAGAAGAACCTGGGCCCGGCCGGTGTGACGCTGGTAATCGTGCGCGATGACATTGTCGAGCGTGGACCGACGACGCTGCCGACGATGCTGCAGTACCGCACGCATGCGAAGAATCAGTCGATGTACAACACGCCGCCGACGTTCGGCATCTACCTGATGGGCTTGGTCTTCAAGTGGATCAAGAAGCAGGGCGGGTTGGCGGCGATGGAAACGATCAACCAGGATAAGGCGCTGAAGCTGTACCGCTATCTCGACGGCAGCCGGGTCTTCAAAGCGACCGCAGCGAATGATAGTCGCTCGATGATGAACGTCACCTTCGTGACCGGCAAGCCGGAGCTCGACGAGAAGTTCATCAAGGTCTCGCAGAAGGCTGGGCTGGATGGCCTGAAGGGGCATCGTAGCGTCGGTGGTATGCGGGCAAGTATTTACAACGCGTTCCCGAGTGATGGGGTTGATGCGTTGATTGAGGTCATGCGGGCGTTTGAATTGGGTTTGACCGATTGATTTGCGTAGGTTGTATTCGATGAACCTCGCTCCCCTCGCCCTGGCCGGAAAAACGAACCGGGCGGGGAGAGGGGCTGGGCG
>JAKFVC010000209.1 GCA_021732415.1 Planctomycetaceae bacterium | reverse complement strand
CCCCCGACCCCTCTCCCCGGAGTACCAGGGCGAGGGGAGCAGTTATTGCGTATTTGTCATCGCGAATCCATTGCCCCCCAATTAACGGCTGCACCCCAGTGGCAACTCCCATTGGTCCCATAAGTCCCATGTGTCCCATCCGTCCCATAAGTCCCATCAAATTCATGGGACGGATGGGACACATGGGACTTATGCTGCGTTGCGTATCCGCAAGAAAAACCCCGACGCTGTCCATTCCTGGAACCACTGCTGAATGTCCTTGGCGAACACTTCCACGTCATCGCACGCTGCGGCCACCGTGTCCAACGCTTCGCCCAGCGGCAGACCTTGGGACAACAGACTCAACAACTGGAATTGCTGCTCGGTCAGCGAGACTCGTCGGACGATGTACTGTCGTCGCGTCACCGCCAGCCAGGTGTGGCGCGGTTCAGGAACAGGGGGCTCGGTACCGTGCCGGCAGGCGGTCACAAATTCGTGGACAGGATAGGCGAATTCGATGAGCCTTAAGCACGGCGCCGCTTCGAAACGGACTTGCGGCCAGGCTTCCGGGCTGATGTTTTTCAGGTCATCCGGCGTGATGAGCGGTAAACCCTCGATCCCGGGGCCGTCGAAGACCTCTGCATAGAGGCGTTCCAGCGTCGCCAGTTCGATCAGGAATTGTGTCCCGGTGTCCGTCGAATCGGATTCTCCGTCGGCGAGCGCCGCTGCGGACTCACGCATAAACTGCGGGAACTGTTTTCCCAAGTCCGCCAAGGTGTAGCTTTGCGAAGGATGGGCTTGCAGATAAGCGGTCGCCAGACCGTCAAACACATCTGGTTCGAGAAACTTGCAGAGGGTTGCGAATTCTTCTCGCAAGCATTCCACCAACCGCGCCTGATAGGCGTTGGCATAGACATGGAAACGTTCGCGGCTGGTCTGTTGCTGCGAGGCCGTAATGATCTCTTCGATCTGATGGGGCGTATCGGTCTCCATCAGCACCGCTTGCATCCAGGTTTGCAGAGTCTGCAGATCGAACAGTTGATTACTCATTCGACCTCCGCAGTGACGAACGCGGCGGGGTGAGGTAACCCCCCGTGGCCGACGCTGCTAGCGTCGGCGTTGCTGTTGGTTCCCGCGTTGACGCCGACGCTAGCAGCGTCGGCCACGGGGGCTTTAGCCCACTCGCGCGCCTTCAACGCTTCAGCATGCATTTCTGGAAACGACGGGATCCGGGCATCCCATTCCAACAACGTCGAGACCGGACCAGTCAGCTCAATGGCCTGACGATAGAGTTGCCACACGGGCGAAATCACTGGTCCGTCGTGGGTATCAATCAAGTGCGTCCCACAGTTGGTGTGGCCAGCCAGATGCATCTGCACGACTCGCTCATGTGGAATCCGCTGCAGGTATTCACCAGGGTCGAAGTCATGATTTTTGCTCGACACGTAGACGTTATTCACATCCAGCAACAACCCGCAATCCGCACCCTCGGCGACGCGTGTCAGGAATTCCCATTCGGGCATCGTCGACATGTGGAAGGTGACATAACTGCTGGGATTTTCCAGCACCAGCGGACGCTCTAAAAAGTCCTGCACCTGCCGTACTCGTTCAATGACGTGTTGCAACGAGGCCTCGGTAAACGGCAACGGCAACAAGTCATGAGTGTTGAGACCCAAGACCCCAGTCCAGCACAAATGGTCCGAAATCCACCGTGGTTTAATGGCATCCGCGAGTCGTTTCAACTTCGAGAGATAATCCCAATTCAGCGGATCCATACTGCCGATCGACAGAGACACGCCATGCATGACGACGGGATAACGTTCAGCGATCTGGTCCAGCACATACCGCGGCCGGCCCGCCGAATCCATGAAGTTTTCCGAGATGATCTCGAACCAGTCGACCGCCGGGAAGTGTTCGAGCAAATACCCGAAATGGACCGTTCGCAGTCCAAGCCCAATACCGAGATCAGGGAGTCCTAAACGCGCGGTGGTCATATCGATTAGGGGTCGGATCTAGTGTGACGAAAAGCGTCGAAAAGTCGCGGTGTTTTGGAAGTCAGGGCAATTGGGAATCTGTTTCGATTACGAATGAATACCCCGAAGGGGTTATGCAACATAGCCCAGGGTTGCCCGCACCAGCGGGCTACCCTGGGTGGTATTCCAAGAGGTGTTCTACCCTGAAAGGGTTGCGTGATGTGAAGACGCAAACCCTTTCAGGGTAGGGCTCAATGATGATTGAAAACCCAGGGTAGCCCGCAGGAGCGGGCAACCCTGGGCTATGATGCATATCCCCTTCGGGGAATTCATTCAACGATGGCTACTATAACAAAAGTCGGACGAACACTTTCGTCTGGGAATGTCCCTTTTCATCGCCCCGGGTCGGATCTACGATTTTTCGCTGGTTGTTACTCGCTCCGTAGTTGCCGCGCCAATAACTCCACCGGATGCACCGCTTTCGTCTGTGTTCCGTCGGCAATTTGATGTCGGCACGAAAACCCGGGCGCGATCACTGGTCCGGCGCGATGGCCCTTCACTGCGGGGAAGAGGACTCGTTCGCCGATCTGTTGGCTCATGTCGTAATGATCGTAACCGAAGGCTCCTGCCATGCCACAGCAGCCTGAGTCTACCGCCTTGGCTTTGAGGTCCGGGATCAACTGCAACGCGCGTTGCGTGCCCGTCATGCCGACCAGGGCCTTTTGCTGGCAGTGGCCGTGGACCAGGGCCGTTTCGTGCAGGCCGCGGAACATCAGGGGGAGTTCTCCGGCGGCTGCTCGGTTGGCTAGCCAGCCATCCAGCAGGTAGGAATTCTTCTGGACTTGCGTGGTCTGATCGCTGGGGAAGAGGTCGGGATATTCATCGACCAACGTCAGCAGGCAACTTGGTTCGCAGCCGAGAATAGGCCAGCCCTGGGCCGTGAATTCTGCCAGCTTGGTGACGTTGCTGCGGACCAGGCGTTTAGCTGGTTCGAGTAATCCCTTGGAGATCAACGGCCGTCCGCAGCACCACAGGCCGGCTCGATGGACGCGGTAGCCGGCTTGCTCTAGCAGGCGAACGGCCGACTGATTGATCTGCGGTTCACAGTACGAGGTCAAACAATCGTCGAGCAGCACGACATCACCGCGCGTGCCGGCGGTGGGGTGTGGCTGATGTTGGTCGAACCACCCCGGAAAATGATCGGCGGCGAATTCGGGGAGTGGCCGGCGGCGATCGATGCCAGTGGCCTGCTCCATCAACCAGCGCACGATCGGCGATTTGGCCAGCCAATTCGCCACCGGCGCGATGGCCGAGCCGATGCGGTTTAATGTCGCGACGTGGCCTTGGATCACCGTCGAATAGGACGGCCGGTGCTGCAGGTTGTAGTGACCGAGGAACTCGACCTTCAGCTTCGCAACGTCGACGTTCGACGGGCATTCGGCCTTACAGCCCTTGCACAGCAGGCAGGTGTCGAAGACGTCGTGCATTCGTTCGGACGTCAGCGAGCCTTCGGGCATCTGTCCTGACAGCGCCAGTCGCAACGCATTCGACCGGCCGCGCGGCGATTGTTCCTCATCGTGCGTGACCATGAACGACGGACACATCGTGCCGGTGTGTGTTTTGCGGCAGACGCCCGATCCATTGCACATCTCCGCGGCAGCGAGAAATCCCTGGCTGAGAGGCAGGTCGTTGTGCGTCGCTTCCTTTGAGAAATCCTGGAACGCTGTGATCGGTAGTGGCTGGTATGCGGTTCCGTAACGCAGGTTTTCAATCGGCGAAGGCGTGTCAACCACTTTGCCCGGGTTGAGTAGCCGGAGCGGATCGAACAGCTCCTTGATCTGCTGAAACGCGTCGAACAATCGAGGGCCGAAGAGTGCCGGGTTGTGGTAGCTGCGAGACAGCCCGTCGCCATGCTCGCCGCTCATGGCGCCTTTGAATTCCGAGACCAGCTTTTGCACATCGTCGGAGATCGCCTTCATTCGCTGCAGGTCGGCGCCCGACTTCGTATCGATCATCGGTCGCAGGTGCAGACAGCCGACCGAGGCGTGCCCGTAGTAGGCGCCGCTGGCTCCGTGCTTTGTCAGGATCTCACGAAAACGACGCGTAAAATCAGGGAGTTTTGAAGGTTCCACCGCCGGATCTTCGACAAACGCGATCGGCTTGCGAGCTCCCGGGATGCTCAGCAGCAATGGAGCTCCAGCTTCACGGCAGCGCCAGATCTTGTCAGCCTGTTCGGCGGACGTCGCGCGGATGAATTTTAATAGGCCCGGCTTGCCGCTCAGGCGTTGTTCCAGCAGGATCAGGCCGTCTTCCACATGCAAGGGCGTCTCGCCCATGAATTCGACGATCAGCAGCGCGGCCGGGGCGCCTTCTACGAAGTCGAGATAATGACTGTATTGCAGGTTCTCTCGGGAGAGTTCCACAATATTGCGATCAAGTAATTCAACGGCCGACGGCAGGCATTCCAGGATCCGGGGGACCGCTTGGACGGCCGTGTCGACAGATTCAAACAACAGGCAGGCGACCCCCAGTTCCCGCGGCAGCGGGATCGTATGAACGGTCGCTTCGGTGACGATGCCGAGTGTCCCCTCGGCCCCGACGATCAGGCGGGACAGGTTGAACAAGTTACGATCGGGAAACAGCAGATCAAGTTTTTGCGACGCCGGAGCCTGGGGCAGAGTCGCCGCAAAACGCGGGACGAAGACGTCCAGGTTGTAGCCGCTGACCCGTCGCAGCAGACGCGGATAACGGGCGATGATGTCGGCTTCGTTCGCGTTGACGATGCGGGGGAACTCGCGATAGATGCGGCCTTCGATGGTGGGGAGTGCCTGTTTCTCGGCAAGTTCTGCGGGAGTCAGCGGCCCGCACGTCATTTCGGAGCCATCGGCCAGGACGACCTTCACTTCGCGCACGTGGTCGATTGTCTTGCCATAAACGAGCGAATGCGACCCCGCGGAATTGTTGCCGATCATGCCCCCCAGTGCCGCGCGGCTGGCGGTGGAGACATCCGGCCCAAACTGCAGTTGATGCGGTTTCAGAGCCAGATTCAACTGCATCAGCACGACACCCGCTTCAACCCGCGCCAGTTGCCGCTGCGGATCGATATCGAGAATCCGGTGCATGCAGCGCGATAGATCGAGGACCAGCGCCCGCGCGACTGATTGACCCGAGAGACTGGTGCCACCACCACGGGGCAGAATGGGAACGCGATGCCGGGCAGCCACCTTGACGGCCGCGACAACATCCGCATGATCGAGAGGAAACGCGACCCCCAGCGGTTGGATCTGATAGACGCTGGCATCTGTGCTGTAGAGCCCGCGGGTCATGTCATCGAAGCGGACTTCCCCTCGCATAGCCGCGGACAGATCCGCTTCCAGGGTCAGCCGCAGATCAAGCTCAGACACAGGCATGGTTGTCTCTTCGTAGGATGGCCGCCCCGGCCGTCGTCCAGCATTCTAGTCTAGCGAGGAGCGCTTGGCGAACCCCCGTGGCCGACGCTGCCAGCGTCGGAGAATCTTTCATGTTCCTTCCGTCGCATCGTTCGAGAATCAGGAAGATAAGATCTCACGCAAAGGCGCTAAGGCGCAAAGAATTCATTTCTTCGTTCTTTGCGCCTTAGCGCCTTTGCGTGAGATCATTCTTCTTGAAAGCGCCGACGAAACGGAAATCAAATGTTGATGCGCACTATAGCCGGTGAGATCCGTAAGTCGGAATCGGCCAACTTCGAAAAATCGTAGACCCGATCCCTGAGCTTACTTGCGGCTGTCGTTGTCGCGCCAATCATCGTCCTGGATGGCCAACCGGCCTGAGGGCCTGGGGCGTGCCGCCGGGGGTTTCGGCTGGGGTTTGACGGACGTGGGATCTTCTTCGTTGATCACTTCCTCAGGCGCTGGCTGGGCGAAGTGAGTGTTGGTGAAATCATTCAGCCCCTTCTGCAGCCCCCCGTCGACCCAGACCGTGTACGACAGCGTAAACAGCAACCCGTACGTGAAAATGTTGGCCGGATAACTGCGTCCTGAGAATTTGACGGCACTTCCGGCGAACTTGTTCAATCTCACGCGCAGACCGTTCCATTCCACGGCGTAGATTTCATCAAGCACGAGGTGCGAAAAGAAGCCGATCATGATTCCCACGGCCATCAGCAGCTTCATTGTGATCTGTTCGCTCTTGTAGCCCAAATACGCGACCTCGCCAGCGATCAGCATGGCTGGGATGCTATGAAACATCCCCCGATGCACGGCCAGGACTCCCAGCAGCATCGCGCCGCCGTATTTGACCGAAAAATACAACATCACGCACAGCAGCATGGTGCCGTCGGTGTTGCCGCCCCATTCCAACAGATGCCGGATCATGACGATTGGTACCAGGGCCGCCGTGACACCGAAGATCTCGCGGACGGGGCGTCCCGATTCGGAATCCAGATCGGGCAGGATCCCGCCGAGGCCGGTAATGGTCCCCCCCAGCACTCCCTGCACCGGCGTAAAGCCCAGCGCAATTGCCGACGAAGCCACGCCGATTCCCAGAACGCAACTGGTCGTTAAATGTTCGCGATAAGCAGCCATGACGGCGTCATCCTTGATGCCGAAGTCCAGTCAGGGGTCGGGTCTACGATTGGTCTTTGCAGGGTGCAGACAAGTCCAGACGCTGGATCGCACCATAGGATTTTTTTGCCACAGAAGAACACAGAAGAAACACAGAAATCAGAGCAAATCTTGCTTGCCAGTTCTGTGTTCCTTCTGTGTCCTTCTGTGTCCTTCTGTGTCCTTCTGTGTCCTTCTGTGTCCTTCTGTGGCTCAAAACTTGTCTGATTTCTTTGCCGCGCGGGGGGAATTTATCACACAACAGGGGATTTGGGCAACGGATGTTTCACAGCACGGAGCCTGAAACGATAGCCGTAACTCACTATAGGCTGTATACTTCAAGAACCGGTGACGAGTTGCGTGTGTTGTCTTCACCCCTGCCGGAAGACAGACTGTGGGCACTCGAGTTTCCTGTAACAACAGGAGTCGCACGCTCTTTCGTGGCCGATTTAAAATCACTCCCGCTCGATGACGGACGAGACTCGAATGAAATTGCTCGAGCAATTAAAGAAATTCTTCCAGAAGAAACCGAAGGTCAATCGGATCGACGTGACAAAACGTTTTGATCTGATCGGGCGCGTCGGCCAGGGAAGTATGTCCAAGGTGTGGCGCGCCCGCGACAGCATGTCGGGAAAGATCGTCGCGCTGAAGGTGCTCGACAAGGAAAAGACCAAGAAGCTGGAAGACCGCTTCAAAGGTCGGAACAAGCCCAGCGAAGGGGAAATCGCCATGCAGTTGAAGCACCCCAACGTGGTGCGGACGCTGGAACATGGCATGACGTTCGAGAACGAACCGTTCATTGTCATGGAGTTCATCGAAGGGGTGAGTCTGAGCTATCTCGTCGATGTGCAGAATGAGCGGATGAAGAAGTGGCGGCTGAATTACATCATTCAGTTGGGGGAGGCTCTCGAGTACTTCCATCAGAAGAACTGGATCCACCGCGACATCTGCCCGCGGAACATCATGATCTCGGAAGACAACGTGTTGTTCCTGATCGACTTCGGTCTGGTGGTCCCCAACACGTCGATCTTTCAAGCCCCCGGCAACCGCACGGGAACCGCCAACTACATGGCCCCCGAGCTCATCAAGCGGCAGAAGACCGACCAGCGGATTGATGTGTTTTCGTACGCGGTAACGTGCTACGAAATGTACGCCCGGCGATTCCCATGGGAAGCGGGAGAATCACTGGAAACGGTCATGCAGCACATCAACAATCCGGCGATCGATATCCGGGAGCTCGTCAAAAACATCGACGATCAAGTCGCCGAGACGATCATGAAGGGCCTGGAAGCCTCACCAGGCAACCGCTGGCGAGGGATGGGCGACATGCTGAAGGAATTCCGCGAGGCTGAGGCGCGTTTGGGGCAGGCCAAGCCCAAAGCGTGAATCAGTCAAAATGGGGTATGTCGTTCCTTTTAGCCCCGGAAGGGGCGACCGCATAAAGCCTGGGGCGGAAGCCCCAGGTCGAAGTGCCGCAATAGAAAATCCTAGCCCCGGAGGGGCGACCCACGATTTCAGACGGATCGTGGGTCGCCCCTCCGGGGCTTTGTTGTCTCTCTTATATCTAGTCCTGGGGCTTCCGCCCCAGGCTTTATGCGGACGTCCCGCTGGGACTA
Source organism: Planctomycetaceae bacterium (assembly GCA_021732415.1). Classification (GTDB taxonomy): domain Bacteria; phylum Planctomycetota; class Planctomycetia; order Planctomycetales; family Planctomycetaceae; genus JAKFVC01. Next base: position 15,023 of record JAKFVC010000209.1, on the reverse strand, counting down.
GAAGAGATTTGACGTTCCGCCGCTGATCGACAAAGCCGCAGTCAATAAATGAAGACGAAGCAACCTCCCGGTGCAGCGTCTTCCATAAAACAAATGCGACCCCAAAAAAAATTCAGGGTGCCGTTCTTCACACCCAGGTTGGCGTAGTTTTCAATCTGCTCTTGCACCACCAGTGGGCTGCGTTTGTGAATCCAGAACACCGGGGCATAGATGCCATTCAGCAATCTCATTTGGCCCTCGTAGTCTCGGTAAAGCCATGTCCGTGTCGCCATCCAGCAGGCGGGGCCGAATGACAGCGGATACAGCACCAACGTCGCCAGTAGGGCGATGAGGATCCACCAACGACTTGTTCTGGGTTTTGGTTCGGTCATCGGATTCACGATCACAGTTTGCCGGGAGGAGCGCGGTCTTCAAAAAAGTAGATATCGTTGTCACCAAGCGCGATGGTGCCATGCCTCACACCCAGGTTGGCGTAGTTTTGAATCTGCTGTTGGACTATCAAGGGGCTGCGCTGGTATATCCAGTAGACCGGGGAGTAGATGACATTCAGCAGTCTCAATTTGCGATCGTAATTCCAAGTGATACCTGTCCGCGCCATCCAGCAGGCGGGGCCGAATGATAACGGATACACCAACAACATCACCAGAATTGCGACGGGGATCCATCCGCGGAAATGTTTCTGACGTGCAGGTTCTGTCATTTCGTCTTGTGCATTGAAGGTCTCTTAGATCCCATTGGAAATCGGTAATCCCTGCCATCCAAGAAGTGAATTGAATCATCGAAGATGAGAATTCGGTACAGCACATCCTTACGACTGAGATTGGCATATCCCGAGATCAAGCGTTGCATCCAAGCGGGACTGAGATGATACGTCCACCGCACCGGAGCATACGCCACGTCAACCAGTTTTTGGGCACTGATATCCATTCTGGATGCCATCCAGCAGGCGGGACCAAACGACAATGGATACACCACCAACGTCGCCAATACGACAAGCGCCAACCAAGTACGCGACTTGTGTTGAAGTGGTTCATTCATACCCTGATCGTAACCCGCTGTTCACGTCGCAGCAATTGGAATTTCGCCAGGCAATCGACGCAGTTTGGGGCATCCCATAGGTCCTATAAGTCCCATCCGTCCCATAAGTCCCATCAAATTCATGTGGCTTATGGGACGGATGGGACCAATGGGACTGATGATCGGGACGCAACCCCAATGACCCCCGCATCTGCCAACCGGACTGGTATTGGCGTCCCACTTCTTCTAAGGTGTTCCCTTCTAGTTTCCCATATTTGTCCGGCCGGGTCGGCTGGTCATGGTTTTTGAAAAGCACTCACTGACGACCAAACCATGAGCGAACGTTGGATTTCTGATCGCCTGCACAAGATTGATGCCTCGGGGATTCGCAAGGTGTTTGACCTTGCGGCGCAGATGAAGGACCCGATTAATCTCAGCATCGGACAACCGCACTTCGACACCCCGCAGCCGATCAAGGATGCGCTCGAACGGGCCGTCGAAGAGGGGAAGAATGCCTACAGCCAGACGCAGGGGATCAGCCCGCTCCTGAAGAAAATTCAGGACTCGGTCACCCAGCAGTGGCAGCACGCCGATCGACACGTCTTCATCACCAGCGGTACCAGCGGCGGTTTAATGCTGGCGCTGATGACGCTCGTCAATCCGGGCGATGAAGTCATCGTCTTCGATCCGTGGTTCGTGATGTATAAGCATCTCGTGACGCTGGCCGGAGGCAAGGTCGTCGAGATCGATACGTATCCCGACTTCAAGATCGACGTCGACAAAGTGCGAGCCGCCATCACTCCGCGGACCAAGGTCATCATCTGCAACAGCCCCGCCAATCCGACCGGTGCCGTGGCCGGTGCGGCGGAATTGGAAGCCCTCGCGCAGCTCGCGATGGAAAAAGACGTCGCCCTGATCAGCGATGAGATCTACAAGGCGTTCTGCTACGACGGCGAATTCGTCAGCCCCGCCCAATGGAACCCGCAGACGATCGTGATCGACGGGTTCAGCAAGTCGCACTCGATGACCGGGCACCGCGTGGGCTGGTGTCATGGCCCGCAACATGTCGTGCAGCAGATGATCAAGCTGCAGCAGTTTACGTTTGTCTGTTCGCCCCATCCGGTGCAGCACGCGGCAGTGGTCGCGTGGGATGTCGACATCAGTGATCGCGTCGCCGAATACAAACGCAAACGCAATTTCATGCTCGGTGAACTGCGAGATTTGTATGAGATCCAGGGGGCGGGAGGTGCCTTCTATCTCTTCCCGCAAGCACCGTGGGGTACGGGGACCGAATTCGTCAAAGATGCTATTCAGAACGACCTGTTGATCATTCCCGGAAATGTCTTCAGCCCGCGTGATACCCATTTCCGGCTGTCCTACGCGGCCGATGACCGGACGTTGCAGCGGGGCGTGGAAGTCCTGAAGAAGCTGGCCCGGAAGGCGTGAATTGTGTCAGGCGAATTCATTTGAGGGCATTGAAAGAGGAGTTTTAGCCACAGAACGACACAGACGAAACACAGAAAAGAGTACAAATTTCTCTTTTAAAATTCTGTGTTTCTTCTGTGTCATTCTGTGGCCGCGAAGCGAACTTCTTGAGTTCCTTGAATCGTCGGCGCTGCCTTCATCGTGGTGTGCATTCTGCTATCTCAATTCATCAGTCATCGTCCAAATGTCTTGCATTGTGAATTTTGCTGGAAGATTTCTTCGCTCGCTCGAAAGTCCCGGCTGTTCTCCCCACAATGTGGCTCACGACGACCGTGACGGCCGAATCCCGGCTGGCAGTTCGTCGTTGAATGCCCCTGGAGTCCTCCCGATGAAGTCCTTCCGCTGGTTATTGATCACCATCGCCTTGATCCTGTCGGGAAACAGCTCTCTCTGGGCGTGGAACGACCTGGGGCACATCACGGTGGCTCAGATTGCTTACCGGCAAATGTCGGGTGATGAACGCCTGGCCGTGATCTCGATTCTCAAGCAGCATCCGCATTTTGATACGTATTTTAAGAAGCCGGCCGGCCTGGACATGCCCGATGACGAATGGCTGTTTATGCGGGCGTCGACGTGGTGTGATTACATTCGACCCGAGCGTGGTTCCGATCGCAGCCAGATCAAGTCGCATCCGATTAACAAGTTTCACCACGGCCCCTGGCACTATATTAACTACCCATTTAAGGTCGGCGATGCTGTCGGGGCTCCTCTCGGAGCACCGTTGCTGCCAACTGAAGATGAAAAGACTGACGTCGTCCAGCAGTTGAAGTTGACGCGAGAAATCCTACAGAAGAAGGTTGCTCAAGATCCCGGGATCGCGCAAGGCGTGACTCCCGAGCAAAATCAGGCAGTCCGTCTGTGCTGGCTGTTTCATCTCGTCGGCGACCTGCATCAGCCGCTGCACGCCACGGCCTTGGTTGACCCCGCGCATTTTCCGGGACCCGATCACGGTGATGCGGGAGGCAATTTGATTATGATTCGCTCGAACGCCCAGATGCGGACTTCGAATCTACATTCGTATTGGGACGGTTTGCTGGGCTTCGTCACCGGCTGGCGGGGTGGCAACAACGCCGAGAAGCTGACTGCTGATGTGAAGCGTTGCCGCACTCAGGCCGATCTCCTCACGCACGGGGCATTGGCTGCAGACAAACTGCCCGAACTGCAACAGCACCCCGAGTTCGTCGACTGGGCCGAGGAAAGTTTCCGCCTGGCCGCGGCGGTGGCCTATGACGGTGGCAAACTGAAGTTCGCGTCCAAGAAGGATGTGGATGAAAAGCGAGTCTCGAACGACCAGATTCCCATGCTGCCCCCCGTGTTGCAGGAAAAGGCCCGAGCCACCGCCAACAAGCGAATTGCGTTGGCGGGGTATCGACTGGCCTCGCAGCTGCAGGCCATTGTACGAAAGTAGCCTTCACGTTCCACGTGAAGCCAGCCGGGCGCGCGGATCAGCTGTTAAGGCATTCGACGTCGACCGCGCTCTGTTCTGCTCACACGCAGGGCACGGCTATGGTCAATCAATACGGCCCAATCCGTGGTCAAATCCGGGAATTCGGGTGCCACTGGCTGTGCCAGTGCTTTGCCGAATCGGGCCTCGAAAGACTGCGAGCACTGGCACAGCCAGTGGCACCCGGCCAAAGGGATATGGCGTAATTGGACTTCAGGCTTTATTGATTGATGCCACCCGCCGTGCGCTACGACCGACGAGCCGGGAACGCTCAGTGTCAGTGGTGCGCTCCGCTGTCTTCACGCGGAGCGTGAAGGCTACCATCTTTGCTCCCGGCTGAAGATTGACGATCTTGGCAGAATAATCCACAATCGCCTTGTTCACATCGACAGCCGATTGGACGCGGCTTCATTTTCCGGTCCGTTCAGGGCACGAGCACTCGGCACGCGGTCCCATCCATCCCAATTCAGGCGGAGAGGAACTGGTTCACATGGCGAACGACGATGACGACTTCACCGCGTGGATGGAAACGGCACTCGACTTCGGGCTGGGGAATTTCGAAGCGGGTGATTACCGGCCGACGGTCCTCATGGAACTTCCCGCGGGCGGTCACATCGGATCCCATCTCGTGGACGTGGATGACCCCAGACCAGACTTGGAAGCGGCGATCGATGCTGGCCGGAAAGCGATCGCCAGCAATCGCGACGCGCGATTCTACTCACTGATCTGGAACAGTCCCGCCGAGGGTATCAAAGGTGCGACGGGCGCCTTATTCTTCGAAGTGGGGCGTCGCGATGGCGCGGCTTTTGTGGTGGCTCAGCCTTACCATCAAGATGCTCAGCGTCATGTGACCAAAGTGGACAGCATGCGGGTGGCCCCTGCGGAAGAGAACTTATGGGAAGGCAAACCCATCTCGTCGAAACGCGAGCCGGATGACGACGAGACGAATACCGTCACCATCGACCATCTCGAGGACGTTGCCATGGAAGCGCTCCGCATGGGGGTTTCGCGTCTGAAAGAACATTCGGAGACGCCCTTCATGATGTTCATCAATGAAGAGCGAGACATTGAATTTGTCGAAACGGGGCACGATGCCAGTTGTAACGCCCCGGAAGAGATCGCCAAGGCCCGCATGATGATCCGGGAACGCGACAATGCGGTGCAGTATGCCCTCGTGTATTACACCTGGCTCACGCTGGAAGGGGAGTCGCGGCGCGAGGCCATTCTGGCGGAAGTCGGCGACCGTCAAACTCCCCGAGCTCTGATGTATGCCCGCAAGTATGTCTCCGCATCTGCAGGGGCCAAGCTCAAAATCGGCAAGATGTTTTATCTGGAATCCACCGCGAGCATGTGGGGCGAGCCGGATGAAGAATCAGATGAAGACGATGACGACGAAACGGTTCAAGAGGGTTACGTCAACATTGACACCTTAGAAGATCTGGCCCATGAAGTCTTCGAAAAGGCCGTTCGAAGATTAGTGAACGAAAATGAGAATCCGTTCGTCATGATCATCACCCGCGAGGCCGAGATTCTGGTCCACGAGATTACGAATGACGAAGGCCAGGACTCAGACCAGGTATTGAATGCGGCGCGGGAGATTATCGCTGCGACTGATGACGGGGTGATGGCGGCGCTGGTTTATCATGCCACGATGGATATTGAGGACGAGACACGGGATATCCTGGTCGCGGAAGTTGAAGAACGTGAGGGCGAGGCGCTGATGTATGCCCAGACGTATGACGTTCCCGAGACCGACGAAGAGCCCGAAGTCGGTGAGCCGTTCGTGGTCACGGAAAATCCACATTTGTGGAGCAACTCAGAGAAATAAAGGCGAGAATCTAGATCCATCAACCCGACAACTGGGGGTGTCGAATTCGGCATAGATCATGGGGAAAAGGTGTCGCCAGTTGCTCTTCCACTTCGCTTTGCTGCTCCGGCGTCAATCCGTCAATACACGCCCAGTGCGACATGGCAATGAACGGAGCGGCCCCGGAATTCATTAAGAATATTAGCGCTCGGCGGGAGATCATGGTCTCGCTCATACGCCATCTGAAGAAATCGGCGCCGTTTGAATCCTTGACTTCCACAATAGACTGTGTGTGCTTTACTTCACCAGGAAGGTCCGGCCCTTCGTACACATATTCGAATTCTTTGAAGGCGGGCTGGAAGCATTTCGTGCATAGCACTGGGATCCAGCCGCATTCCGGACAGTAGATCGGTGCTTGTCGGCACAGCGGACAAAGATTCTCGTCCATTTCCACTCGCCAGCGTCGCAGGCAGTTTTTGCCAAGGACCTGCAGGTATTCCAACGGGGGAGTCCCACGGAAGCCAGACTGATTGATGATCACCGGTAGCGGCAATATCTCGAATCCCCGGAGACCAGAAGTCCGCAGCTGGTGTCCAAATTTCGCATTGACGATGAAACTGCAGTCGGTCGAGATGAACGATTTGCTGAGTCGCTTGGCCGATGTGACTTCACAGTAGACTTCGTCAAACCGCGTACCGCCGCATCCCCAGATTCCGGCAGCATGCTCTGGCCCCTGTGAGCAAAGATAGGGCGACCGCTCGGGCGAACTTAATTTCACCTCCGCGAGGTGCGCCTTCATATAGATCGGCATCACCCCGATCTCGCAGTTTTCCGGCGGTTGACGCGTGGCGAGCACCGACGTTCCGACTTTGGTTTTCGCGAACATATCTTCCAACTCGTCCTCATCGTGGACGTAAAGCCAGAAGTAGAGATCGCTAACCAGAGTCCCATGCTGCGAAACGACAATCCTGGGTTTGTTTGACGTCATGAGGCGCTACAACCTTTGGGAACAATCTACTTCGCAACCTCTTCGGGCTTTGCCAGTCGAATCAACAGCAACAGCTCCTTGGCACGCTCGACTTTCTGGTCAGCCAGAACGCGGACTTCAGCCTCCAACTCCTGCAGCTTATCGGCTTCAATTGCCGCTTGAACCAAAACCTTAGCCGAGCGGGCCCGATTGACGATTTCCAACGGGGCGATCCCCATCAGCACCTGCGATTGCCGGAAGGGATGAATGCGGATGAGCTGCATGAACTTCTCGGCCAGGACCGCGGGCGACGCATCGTCGGGGCCGAAGTTGTCCATCACGCGGATTGTGTTCTTGCCCGCTACAGCGAGCGTCCAGGCACTCAGTACGCGATAGCGTTCTTCTGGTTTCGCGGCCAGCAGCAACTGGTAAACGGCCACGCCATTGCGCGCGTCGCTGGAATCCTTGAACTGTTCGTAGGCCGGCATATCGGCGGATTTACCCAGCCGGTCGAGCGCGTCTTCCAACTGGCCCGCTTTGGCAAATTCGTGCGCAGTGCGGAACAACGCGCGTTTGCGAATGTAGTCGTCATACGAAGTCTCGTAGGCCGCATCGCGTAGAAGTTCCTGCGACCGCTGATATTGATCCAAAAGGCTTTTCCCCTCTTTCACATGGCCCATGCGGTACTCCCGTTGCGCGATCCGCACCAGCATTTCGCTGATCCGTTCACGCTTGGGACCGCCCGCCTTGACATTGATATGTGTGAAGACGCGGGACATCAGGGGCTCCGCAGCCAGCGCGATTTCGTCATTATCCAAAGCGGGCAGGACCACGTGGCACAGGAGCTCTGTCGCTTCTTGTGACGCATCCTTCTCGCTGGTGATACACAGTGCCTTCAGACTCGCAACGGCCGAGTCCTTGTCCCGGGCTTCGATATCCAACATGGCGAGTAAGACCTGTGCGGGGAATTCACACTCGGGCCGTGTGGCGCGGGCCTTGATGCGTTCACGCAAGGCTGCGACTGCTTTGACTTGAATGGCGTAGCGGGCCAGCGTCGCGCCCAGGCTGTCCACGACACCGTCTTCCTTCGTGGGCAGCGACTGTGTGATGAGGCGAATCCGTTCGGGATGTTCCTCGGGGAGTACCACTTCGACCAGCGTCTGATAAATTTCCATTGGCGGGAATCCGGACGTCTGCCAGCGCTGAGTCAGATTCCAAGTCCAACTGTTGTAAGCTCCCTCTCCACTAGTGGGATAACCCGTTCGAAACGCGGCGCGAGCCGCTTTGAATGAGAGTTCAGGCAGCTTTTTCCCGATGGCCCGATCCGCAATCGTGCAGATTGAATGAAAGTCATCCAGCGTCAGGGGTCGGTTCGTTCGCTTCTGGTCGGCAGGTGCAGTGGAGGGAGTGGGATTGGTACTGGATAAAATCGTCTCCAGTTCATCGTTCCACCGGGCGACTGCCGCAGCCGTGTCCCCCACATAGAACGCGATCAGACCGGCTTCACTCGAGACGCGGCGACGAAATGCCGGGTCGCCGCTCAATGTGCCCACTTCGAGTGTCCGCCGATAGAGTCGCTCGCCGATGGGGCGCAGTGCCTCACGCTCGAGACATTCGCGAGCCACCAGCCAGATCGCCATGCGGGACTTGATCTGGGTGCGCGCGATGGTGGCGCTGGCCGGGTTGTCGTCATTTTTCACCGGTTCCAGCGGGTGCGTTTTCAGCCACTCTTCGAGCTGTTCGGCTGCGGTGACCGCCAATTCCGGCTGCTTGGCCGACAGTGCCAACAGGCAGCGCGTGATCGGGATCGACACATCTGCGGGATGCGAGAGCTGCAGTTTTTGCAGGCAGGCAGCCACTTTGTCATAAGACTCCTGCTGCGCGCCAAAGTTCTGCATGGTGCCCGACAGCAGGCTGATCATTTGCTGGCTCTGGGCTTCGTTCGGTGTCTGACCCGTGTGTGCGACATAGATCGGCAGCAGATCAATCACGGGCACCAGCGAGGCCTTAGCATCCGGCGTCTGCGCCACGGCTTCGATATCGGCGATGAATGCTGCGGGCCCAATGTCCTTGATCGCTTCCGCAATTTGTTCGAGCAACTTTTGCTTGTTCGCCCTGACGCCCGCCAGAGGTTGTCCTGGTCCGTGCAGGCGATGGTAGATTCGCAGGGCATCCATTCCATACCCCACTCTAACCAATTCATGCATCACCATATGCAGATTCTCGACACTCAGCTCGTAGGTGCGGGACGCACTACCGCCGCTTTCAACAGGAACGGCCTCCAGCAATAGTTTCCGTGCTTTTTCCTTTTCTCCATTCTTGAAGTAGAGGTCCACGAGAGAGTACTCGGGGCTCATGACAAACTGCTCGCTTGACTGGCGGCTGGGGTGACTGAAGGGAGTACCGGCAATCGTGATTTCTAAAAAGCGAATGGCCAGGGGAGTCCCTTCTGGAATCACCTTGAGTCTCTGAGCGATCAGCTGGGCAGCGGGTGAAGGGATCGAGCCGACAGGCTGATTGGCAAGTTTTTCCAAGGTGCGGAGTCCCGCAGTCGGATCCCCCCGCTGCAACTGAATCAATCCCAGCAGCGCCGGACCTGCGTGCCAACCCGGAGTCTTCTCGATGGCCAGACTGATCTCCTTTTCCAAGTCTGCCAGCTCGTTCTCACTCTTCGCTACCAGCAAGAATCGATCGAGAGGGCTGCTCGATATGCCGTTCCCGAAAAAGCCGGTGATTTGAAATCCTGCCCAGGGATCGGTCAATCCGGTTTCAGGACGCGGGATAAAGGCGTGCCGGGCAAAGTCGAAGTACTCACCGTCATTCCAATTCCCTGAAATCTGAACGTTGTTCAGCATCTGGACCCGTTCGTTAGGAAACGCGTCCCAGGCGCGTTTGAAGAGGGCCTGACACTTCGCGCGAGTTTCTGGAGTTTTGGCCCGCCCGATGACAAAATTCATGATATACCCAGAGCTGCCAGCCGATCGCAAATCGACTCCGTCAAACAGATCCAGGAACGCGTCATCTTGTAGACCGTTCCGCGTCAGGTTTTGCAGTTCCTGAAGTCTTCGCTGCAGCGAGTCGGGTTGCTGCCGAATCGCGCCCTTGAAGTGTGCGATGGCTTTCTCATTGTGCCCGGCGCGGAATTGCTGCAGTCCCAACTCCCAACGCGTGGCGGCATCGCCAATTTCCCAATCGCCCAGTTTCTCGAAGATCTTGTTCGCTTTCTCCCGATCTCCCGCGGCGTTGTAGAACTCCATCAATGAGAGATTCAGCGGGAATGATTGCGGCTGGTTGACCAATTGTGTTTCCAGGCGTTCAATCACTTCCTTCAACTGGCCCGATTTCAAGAGATACTGGAGCGCCTGACTGCGAGCCATTTGGGCCTCTGAGGTCACGTTGGTGCGGGTAGGAACAGCCCCCACGGGAGAGCGGGCCGACTGCGTGCGACGCAGAATCGTCATGGCGATCTCGGCGGCTGTCCCTTTTCCCGAGTCGGTATTGTGTTCCTGCATCAGGTTTACGAGCATCATGATCGAATTGCCGGGCTGCCGAGCGGTGCGGGCAATCAGCGACTCGGCCTGCTCGTGCATCCCGAGTGTTTTCATATTGTTGATGAGTTTTAATTGAACTTCAGGCTCCAGCGTTGTCGTGGAAAGATACAGGGCGGCCTTCTTGGCCCGTTCGACGTCAGCCAGTCTGATCGCCGCACTCAGAGCTAGCGTTTCGCGTTTCTGTACCAAGTCGGGATCGACTTGCGTCATCAGATCGGCGTGCTTCAGAGCCTCGGCCCAGTTCTGCCGCATGCTCTGCATCTCGGCCAATTCGAGCCGCAATTCAGGATCGTTGGGTGTGGCGGTGCAGATCGATTCCATCACGCGCACCGCGACATCAGGGGATCCATTCCAGTGGTGCAGATAGACCAGCCCCAACTCCCACGGCAAACGGTCATAGGCCGATAGATCAGGCTGTTTGACCTGAGCCTCGAAATGCTCGATCAATTTCGGAACTTCGCTGTGTTTCTGAAAGATCGCGAAGGCATTCCGGAGAATCAAAATCGAATGATAGTCATAATGTGAATTGGACTCTGGAAATTCGACGACAAAGTCACCTTGCGATTGCTGGCTGACCATGATGGGATACGTGTAATGTGCACGTTTGATTGCCACGCCGTTGGTAACCCTGGTGTTGACAGCTTTGGGCGGCGACTTATTGACGAGAGGTCGTGTTCCCCCGCTGGCGATCACAGCGCTGTGCTGGTTTCGGGCTGCCGTCAAGTAGCGATCGGTAATTGCAAGGACGTCAGGTAAATCTTTCTCATCGGAACCCATGGCCATGAGTCGCGTCAAGTAGGGGGCCAGGATCCCCGGCGCACTCCGCCGTCCGGGAGCCAGGGGCGCCTCAAGTTGGTTGACCCGATCCCACAGTTTCCAGAATCGTGCCTGGCTGAGCGGCGTTCGTCCATATTGAAGGAGATACAGCACGTGTTGGGGGGATGTTGCACTGTTGATGTAGTCCTCATAGAGCCGGTCTGCCAAGACCTCTCGATTCGCCAACCTTAATTCACCTTGGAGCGATGCCAGTAAGATCGCTCCGTAGGGGGTTTCATTCAATGGTTGAAATTCGGGTGAATTCCGAACTCGTCGATAGATCTCCACGGCCTCCGTCAAGATCTGTTCTGGCACAGGATTAGTTCGAGCTGGGGATGCCTCTCCGGTTGATGTCACTCCGGTACTCTGTCGCACGTTCTCAAACGAAAACAGGTAGGTGATTTGCGCGTCGAGTGACGGTTGTCGTTGTCTGATCATCTCTTTCAGAATGCTATACAATGCCGCGGCCTGTTGTGGCCTCCTGGAGTTCGGCTCCCGGGCTGACCGTACTGTGTACCAGTCCCATCCGGCGGTCTCCGAGCCTGTGTTTTGGGACCAAGTATCTCCCACCGACTTCACGAATGCGTCTTGAGTTCCCAACGTTTGGGTCACTTTCAACATCCACCCCAGCGAGGCCATGCGAGCTTGTCCGTATGTGAATGGAACCCAGTTCACGATGACTCGGCCATTGGATCCCATCTGCATGGCTCGTAGCTGGGCCAATTGTGCGGACCGTGCTGCGGCTTGTAACGCAGGCTGTTGCAAGCGGTATGAGCCCATCGGAACAGAAATGGGAGTGGCAGTTTGACTGCTTCGATGCGCAAACATGCCAGCCATTTGCACGGCCGACCGGCGAGCAATGTACGGCATCGTGGGAGAATCCAGTTGCTGGCCGACGCTCACTCCGCTCTTACCAGCCAGCGCCTTCTGCCGGGTCCGCTCCAGGACTCCAGGCTCGCTGCTCGACATATTCAACTTGAGGAGTTGGCGAAAGCGTTGCTCGGCCAATTGCGGATTATTGGCGATGAGTGCCAGCCCCTCACGATACAGGAACTCCCAATCTTCTGGACTGTCGTTCAAGATGCGATTCGTGACGAGGAGTGCTTGTGAAAACTGCCCCTTCGCGATCAGGCTGTCAACCTGTTTCAGCAGGACTTCCGGGTCCTTCTCTTCCAGCATCGCCTGGGCCAGAAGTTCATTCGCGGCGAATGCATTCCCTCCCTGGGTCAGATAGGTTGCCAATTGGTTGGTAGCGTCCTTGCTGGGGGCGATTTGCATCAATTGCCGCTGGTATTTCGCTGCCGATAAGTAATCGAACTCGGCCGCAGACAGCTTGGCCAATTGCTGCAGCAAGGCGGTGTCTCGCGTATCGGACGAGACCAGCCGTTCGACTTCCTTGCGGGCCAGGCTGGTATCGCCGGCGTTCTGATGAGCCTGGGCGAGACATAACGTGGCAGGTCGCATTTGTTGCGGATCGGCTCGACGTTGGCGTTCCAGTCGTTCGATCAATTTATCGAAGTGATTGGTCGCCAGATAAAGTTCCGTGAGCTTGCCGACCACTTCCAGCTTGCCGTCGATGTCAGGGCTTTTGTCGAAAGCGCGCCAATAGAATTCGATGGCCTCGGCAGTCTTGAACTGTTCCCCCAGCTTGCCAGCCAGGGCAAGGAGCACTTTGGTATCCGATGGGTTCATCCGGACCGACCGTCGTAGCGTGTTGAGCCCTTCCTCTGCAGATCCCAACTGGAAGCACAGGTCCGCATAGAAATCATAGCTGTCCGGATTACCAGGCGCCGCAGCCAGCACGTCGCGGCCCGCCTTCAAGGCTGCATCCACTCGGCCCAGCTGCCCTTCCAACCGGGCGATCTTGGTGAAGTATTCTGACCTCAAACGCCGGTCAATCGTCGACAGGAGTCGGTAGGTCTCTGCCGCGCCGGAAAGATTGTGACTCGCTTCTTGAATTCGCGCCGACGTCGCCAGGATCGGAATCGACTGGGGATCAAACTTCAACGCCTGTTGTGCAGCCAGCACTGCTGCAGCCCACTTGTGATCTGCTTCACAATACCGGGCCAGCACGTACCACTTGTTCGCCAACGCAGGATCGCGTTTGGTAGGTTTATCGACGATAGGATCTTGCGTGAGCTCCTGTGTCAAGCTCTCAATTCGAGCACCCAGGGTCTGTGCTGCCTCGAAAGCGAGCAACTGCTGCTGCAATACCGTTTCGGCTTGCTCGGGGGAGGTGACCAGTTTTTCGGCCGCAGCCAGTTGCTCCAAGGCCGCTGCATACGCCTCGCCTCGCTGCAGCACTTTCACCAGTCGCAACCGTAAGTCGAAGTCCTGCGGATCCCGTTGCACTGCCTCCTGCAGAGCCGCGGTCCCCTCCTTCAGGTATCCAAAAGTGCTCAGCACTTCCCCCAGCCGAGTTAGATTCTCCGCCGTGCGCTTCTTGCCGCTGGCGATCTCCTGCCACGTCTTCAGCGCTTCTGCCGGCTGCTTCAAGTGGTGATAGTACTCGCCGAGATACTCGCGGTACTGCGGGGCGTCGGGAGCCAGTTCAACCGCCTGGATGTAGAGTTTTAAGGCCTCCGCAGTCAGGTCTGATTGGCGGAACAGATCCGCGACCTGCGTCACGACGACCGGATCCTTCGGCTTCGCCACAAGCATTTGTTTCCACAACGCGGTCGCCGCTTGCTGCCGTTCGGGAAGCGGTTTCGTGGTATCCTTCAGGATTAACCGGCCCCACTCGCGGATCGTGTCGGGATTATTCGGAGCCTGCTTGTTGAGAATTTCATACTGCTGAATGGCTTTGTCATACTTCTCATCATAAACCAGTTGATCGATGATGACCTTGCGCAACTCGTGACGAGTCGGCGCTAACTTGAGCCCCTTCTCCAGCCAGGCTTGCGACTCGGGGATGCGCTGTTGCCCGGCCAGAATGCGAGCGATTCGCGCCATGGCGTCGACATCTTCGGGATGCTTCTTGAGCCAGTCTTCGTAATACGTCGCCAGTCCGGCGGAATCTTCGTTCCGCAGATAGGTGGCTTCAATCTTCTGTCGCACATCCCGATAGAGCCAGTTGTCGGGATTCAGTTCCCCCAGCAGCTTTTCAAAGTCGGTCAGGGCTTCCTTGGTTCGATCAAGCTGTACTTTGAGCTCCGCCGCCTGAACCCGGAACTGCGACTGGCGATAAAGATCTTTCGTGGACTTCGCAGCCAACGCTTCGAACCGCGGGAGTGCTAGAGCGGGCTGGCCTTCTTCGACGAGAGTCTGGGCAATTTGCTCCTGGACTCGCCAATCATTCGGAAAGCGTTCCTCCAGCCGTTTCCAGACCGCGAGGGCCTTGTCGGACTGATGAGCTCGCTGGTAGATGCGCCCGAGGGCCTGGAAAATCTCGAGTTGGTCGATCTGCGCCGGGTTGCGTTTCAAGGCTCGTTCGAGTGCGGCAGCGGCCTGATCGGATTGTCCGACCAGGACCAGCGACTGACCGAGATAGTACGACGCGACGGCATTCTCTGGTAAAAACTTCTCCGCATTTTGAAAAGCTTGCACAGCGGAGGCATCTTGACCGCGCTGCATTTCAATCAGCCCCAGCAACATCCAGGCGGCCCCATCTTCCGGCCGTTGTTGGACGCGATCGCGATACCGCTTGACCCACGTTTCCAGAGAACCCTGTTCGACATGAAAGCCATAAACCTTGTCGAGCGCAGTCCCTCGCCGCGGATTCTTTTCGAGTACCGTCTGAAAACGCTCAGCAGCCAGCCGCTCCTTCTCCAGTTCCGAGTCGACTTCGGGAACGTCAGCAGACTTAGTGCTAACTGGTTTAGTATCAGCCCAGGCAAAACCCCCGTGGCGGACGCTGCCAGCGTCCGTGTCTTCAGTCGCCCACCACAAGCGACTTAGCCCCCCTCGCCCTGGTACTCCGGGGAGAGGGGCTGGGGG
>JAKFVC010000086.1 GCA_021732415.1 Planctomycetaceae bacterium | reverse complement strand
ACAGAGCATGGTGATTACCGTGACCGATGCGAATGACTCACCGAACTTCTCAACTTCGCCCACCTTCAATGTGCCCGAAAACACCACGGCCGTCGGCACCGTGATCGCCACCGATCAGGATGGCCAGGTCCCGACGTACTCCATCACTGGCGGCGCGGATCAGAGTTTCTTCAGCATCGATCCGACTACCGGTGCGCTGTCATTTCTGTCCGCACCCGATTTTGAAACGCCATTGGATGCCGGGGCGGACAATGTTTACGACGTCGATGTGACGGCCGATGACGGTGTGGGCGGAACCACGGTGCAGAGCATTGCGGTGACCGTGACCGATGCGAATGACTCGCCGGCCTTCACCTCTTCTCCTACCTTCAATGTCCCCGAAAACACGACGGCTGTCGGCACCGTAATCGCCACCGATCAAGATGGTCAGACTCCCACGTACTCCATCACCGGCGGCGCGGATCAGAGTTTCTTCAGCATCGATCCGACTACCGGTGCGCTGTCATTTCTGTCCGCACCCGATTTTGAAACCCCACTGGATGCCGGGGCGGACAATATTTACGACGTCGATGTGACGGCCGATGACGGTGTGGGCGAAACGACAGTGCAGAGCATTGCGGTCACCGTAACCGACGCGAATGATTCACCGGCCTTTACTTCTTCGCCGACCTTCAATGTGCCCGAAAATACGACGGCTGTCGGCACGGTAACGTCCACCGATCAAGATGGTCAGACGCCGACGTACTCGATCACGGGTGGCGTGGATCAGATCCTATTCACCATTGATCCCACGACCGGTGCCTTGAGCTTCCTGGTGGCGCCCGACTTCGAAACGCCACTGGATGCTGGTGCGAACAACGTCTATGACGTGGACGTGACGGCCAATGACGGCGTGGGTGGAACCACAGTGCAGAGTATCGCGGTGACGGTCACCGATGCGAATGACAATCCGGCCTTCACCTCGTCGCCGACCTTCAATGTGCCCGAAAATACGACGGCTGTTGGCACCGTAACTGCGACTGATCAGGACGGACAGACGCCGACCTACTCAATCACGGGCGGGGCGGATCAGACCCTTTTCAGTATTGATCCGACGACCGGTGCGTTGAGCTTCCTGGTGGCTCCCGACTTTGAGACGCCGCTGGATGCCGGTGCGAATAACGTCTACAACGTCGATGTGACGGCCGATGACGGTGTGGGTGGAACGACGATTCAGAGCATCGCCGTGACAGTCACGAACGCGAATGACAACCCGGTCTTCACGTCGCCAACGACGTACAATGTGCCGGAAAACACGACGGCCGTGGGCACAGTGACGTCGACCGATGCGGACGGCCAGACGCCGACCTACTCAATCACGGGCGGGGCGGATCAGACCTTTTTCAGTATTGATCCGACGACCGGTGCATTGAGCTTCCTGGTGGCGCCCGACTTTGAGACCCCGTTGGATGCTGGCGCGGACAATGTCTACGACGTTGATGTCACGGCCAATGACGGTGTGGGAGGGACCACGGTCCAGAGCATCGCCGTGACTGTGACGAACGCGAATGACAATCCGGTCTTCACGTCTCCGACGACGTACAATGTGCCGGAAAACACGACGCCCGTGGGCACGGTGACTTCGACCGATCAGGACGGTCAAGTGCCGACGTATTCCATCACAGGTGGCGCGGATCAGTCCCTCTTCAGCATTGATCCGACGACTGGCGCCTTGGCCTTCCTGGTGGCGCCTGACTTTGAAGCCCCGGCGGATGCTGGGGCCAACAATGTTTATAACGTCAACGTGACAGCGAATGATGGCGTGGGCGGAACCACGGTCCAGAGCATTGCCGTAACGGTCACGAACGCGAATGACAACCCGGTCTTCACTTCGCCCACGACATACAACGTGCCGGAAAACACAACGGCTGTGGGGACGGTGACATCGACCGATCAAGACAGCCAGGTGCCGACTTACTCAATCACGGGTGGCGCGGATCAGGCGTTCTTCAGCGTTGATCCGACGACCGGCGCCTTGAGTTTCCTGGTGGCGCCCGATTTTGAGACGCCGTTGGATGCTGGCGCGAATAATGTCTACAACGTGGACGTGACGGCGAATGATGGCGCGGGAGGAACCACAGTCCAAAGTATCGCCGTGACGGTTACCAATGCGAATGACAACCCGGTCTTCACGTCTCCCACGACCTACAACGTGCCGGAAAATACGACGGCTGTGGGCACGGTGACGTCGACCGATGTCGATGGCCAGGTGCCGACGTATTCGATTACCGGCGGTGCAGATCAAGCCTTCTTCAGTATTGATCCGACGACTGGTGCCTTGGCATTTCTGGTGGCGCCCGACTTTGAGACCCCGTTGGATGCCGGTGCGAATAATGTCTACAACGTCAACGTGACAGCGAACGACGGCGTGGGCGGAACCACGGTGCAGAGCATCGCCGTGACCGTGACCAACGCGAATGACAATCCGGTCTTCACTTCACCGACGACCTATAATGTGCCGGAGAACACGACAGCGGTGGGCACGGTGACATCGACCGATCAAGACGGTCAGGTCCCGACCTATTCGATCACCGGT
The DNA here is from genome assembly GCA_021732415.1 of Planctomycetaceae bacterium. Lineage (GTDB taxonomy): Bacteria > Planctomycetota > Planctomycetia > Planctomycetales > Planctomycetaceae > JAKFVC01. Next base: position 20,720 of record JAKFVC010000086.1, on the reverse strand, counting down.
GGTGCGGATCAGACCTTCTTCAGCATTGACCCCACGACTGGTGCGTTGGCGTTCCTGGTGGCGCCTGACTTTGAGACCCCGTTAGACGCTGGTTTGAACAACGTCTACAACGTCGATGTGACAGCGAACGACGGTGTGGGCGGAACGACAGTGCAGAGTATCGCCGTGACCGTCACGAGCAGCAACGACGCCCCTGTGTTCACTTCGCCGGCCACTTATAATGTGCCGGAAAACACAACGGCGGTCGGCACCGTGACCACGTCTGACACCGACGGAGGCCCCCGGACCTACTCGATCACCGGTGGTGCGGATCAGACCTTCTTCAGCATTGACCCCACGACCGGTGCCTTGGCGTTCCTGGTCGCCCCCGACTTTGAAACCGCGTTGGACGCGGGTGCAAATAATGTTTACAACGTCGATGTGACGGCCAACGACGGTGCTGGTGGAGTGACTGTGCAGAGCATTGCCGTCACCGTGACGAATGCCAATGACAATCCGGTCTTCACGTCACCGACCACCTACAACGTGCCGGAAAACACGACGGCCGTCGGTACGGTAACGACCACCGATCAAGATGGACAGACTCCGACGTATTCGATCACAGGTGGTGTCGATCAGGCCTTCTTCAGCATCGATTCCACAACCGGTGCCTTGACGTTCCTGGTCGGTCCCGACTTTGAAACGCCGCTGGATGCCGGTGCGAATAACGTCTACAACGTCGATGTGACGGCTAACGACGGCGTGGGTGGAACGACGGTGCAGAGCATCGCCGTCACCGTGACCAACGCGAATGACAACCCGGTCTTCACTTCGCCGACCACCTATAATGTGCCGGAAAACACGACAATCGTGGGCACGGTGACGTCGACGGATCAAGACGGCCAGGTGCCCACCTACTCGATCACGGGTGGTGCGGATCAGACCTTCTTTAGCATCGATCCCACGACCGGTGCCTTGGCGTTCCTGGTGGCGCCTGACTTTGAGACGCCGCTGGATGCCGGCGCGAATAATGTCTACAACGTTGATGTGACGGCGAATGACGGCGTAGGTGGAACGACGGTGCAGAGTATCGCCGTGACCGTGACGAATGTGAACGAGGCTCCGGTCTTCACTTCTCCGGCAACCTACAATGTGGCGGAGAATACGACCGCCGTGGGCACTGTCACGACGACCGATGTGGACCTGCCACCGCAGACCGTGTCCTACAGCATCTCGGGTGGCGTGGATTCAGCCTTCTTCAGTATTGATGGCACAACAGGTGCTTTGACCTTCCTGGCCGCCCCTGACTTTGAAACGCCGTTGGATGCCGGTGCGAATAACGTCTACAACGTGGATGTGACGGCCAATGATGGTGCCGGCGGAACGACAATTCAAAGCATTGCGGTTACTGTGACCGCGGTGAATGATAACTCGCCCGTCTTCACGTCTCCGGCAACCTACAACGTTCCTGAGAACACCACCGCTGTGGGAACGGTGACCGCGACCGATGCCGACCTGCCCGCGCAGACTGTGGCCTACAGTATCACGGGCGGAGTCGATTCAGCATTCTTCAGCATTGACGGAACGACCGGAGCTCTGACGTTCCTGGCCCCACCGGACTTTGAGACGCCGTTGGATGCCGGTGCGAATAATGTTTATGACGTCGATGTGACCGCCAACGATGGTGCGGGGGGAACGACGATTCAAAGCATCTCGGTGACGGTCACCGCGGTGAACGACAATTCTCCGGTGTTCACTTCTCCGGCCACTTATAATGTCCCTGAGAACACGACCGCCGTCGGAACCGTCACGACAACGGATGCGGATCTGCCTGCTCAAACCGTGACCTACAGCATCACGGGGGGAGTCGACTCGGCCTTCTTCAGCATTGATGGGACAACAGGAGCCCTGACGTTCCTGGCGGCACCGGACTTTGAGACCCCATTAGATGCGGGGGCTAATAATGTTTATAACGTGGATGTGACGGCCAATGACGGGGCCGGCGGGACGACCATTCAGAGTATTGCGGTCACCGTCACCGCGGTGAACGACAATTCTCCGGTCTTCACTTCGCCCGCGACTTATAACGTGCCGGAGAACACCACTGCCGTCGGGACCGTGACCGCGACAGATGCCGATCTGCCCGCTCAAACGGTGACCTACAGCATCACTGGCGGTGTGGATTCGGCCTTCTTCAGCATCGACGGGGCGACGGGAGCCCTGACGTTCCTGGCTGCACCGGACTTCGAGACGCCGTTGGATGCCGGTGGGAATAATGTTTACGACGTCGATGTGACCGCGAATGACGGAGCCGGTGGAACGACGATTCAGAGTATCGCCGTCACCGTGACTGCGGTGAACGACAACTCACCGGTCTTCACTTCACCGGCCACCTACAATGTGCCGGAGAATACGACCGCTGTCGGGACTGTGACCGCGACTGACGCCGATCTGCCGGCACAGGTTGTGACGTACATTATCACCGGTGGAGTCGACTCAGCATTCTTCAGCATCGATAGTACGACGGGCGCCCTGACGTTTCTGGCGGCCCCGGACTTCGAGACGCCGTTGGATGCGGGTGCAAACAATGTTTATGACGTCGATGTGACGGCCAATGACGGGGCCGGCGGGACAACCATTCAGAGCATTGCGGTGACGGTCACCGCAGTGAACGACAACTCGCCCGTCTTTACTTCACCAGCCACCTACAATGTGCCAGAGAACACGACCGCTGTGGGGACAGTCATCGCGACGGATGCCGACCTGCCGGCCCAGACGGTGACCTACAGCATCACCGGTGGCGTGGACTCGGCGTTCTTCAGCATTGATGGTCCCACTGGTGCTTTGACGTTCCTCGCACCGCCGGACTTCGAGACGCCATTGGATGCGGGTGCGAACAATGTCTACAACGTGGACGTCACCGCGAATGATGGTGCTGGCGGAACGACCATTCAAAGCATTGCGGTCACAGTGACCGCGGTGAATGACAACTCGCCGGTCTTTACGTCTCCGGCCACCTACAACGTGCCGGAGAACACGACGGCCGTGGGGACAGTCACGGCGACCGACGCCGATCTCCCCGCGCAACCGATTACCTATAGCATCACTGGTGGTGTGGATTCGGCGTTCTTCAGTATTGATAGTACGACGGGAGCTTTGACGTTCCTCACGGCACCTGACTTCGAAGCACCGTCGGATGCCGGTGCGAACAATGTCTACAACGTCGATGTCACCGCGAATGACGGTGCGGGGGGAACGACGATTCAAAGCATTGCGGTGACAGTGACCGCAGTGAATGACAACTCGCCGGTCTTTACTTCTCCGACCACCTACAACGTGCCGGAGAACACCACCGCCGTCGGGACGGTGACCGCGACCGATGCCGACCTGCCCGCCCAGACGGTGACTTACAGTATCTCCGGAGGAGTGGACTCGGCGTTCTTTAGTATCGATCCGACGACGGGTGCCCTGGCGTTCCTGGCCGCACCCAACTATGAGGCCCCCACCGATGCGGGCGGCGACAACGTGTACAACGTCAATGTCACCGCCAGCGATGGAGCCGGGGGAACCACCGTGCAGAGCATTGCGGTCACGGTGACTCCGGTCAACGACAGCGGACCGGTCTTCACATCACCGGCAGCTTACACGGTGCCGGAGAATACGACCGCTGTGGGAACGGTGATCGCGACCGACGCTGACCTGCCGCCGCAGACCATCACCTACAGCATCACCGGCGGTGTCGATGCCACGTTGTTTGCCATTGACCCCAGCACCGGGGCGCTGACGTTCGTCGACGCACCGGACTTTGAAAACCCGACCGATGTCGGCGGCAACAATGAGTACGAAGTCCAGGTCACGGCCAACGATGGTTCGGGGTCGCTTACGGCTCTGGATATCGTGGTCACGGTGACCAATGTGCTCGAGACTCCGGTCATCACGTTGAATCCCGAGACGGGCACCTATCACTTGAAGAAGGATCGGGCCTTCGTCGATCCGACGGCGACCTTCACCGCCGATGTGACGGAAACCGACTATGCGAATGCCCAACTGACGGTTTCGATCACGGGCAATCCGACTCGCAAAGACACCCTGAGCATTTACCCGAAGGGTGACGGCGCCGGACAGATCAACGTGAAGGGGAAGAAGGTTCTGTACGGTGGCGTGCAGATTGGTACCTTCAAGGGCGGAAAGCATGGCGATGATCTCGTCATCACCCTCAATGGGGCGGCCTCGGAAGCGGCCGTCAATCAGTTGGTCAAGCGGATCAACTTCACCATTCAAGGCAACAAGCTGCCGCAACCCAGCCGCACGATCCAGATGCAGGTGACGAACCTGGGCGGCCAGGACAGCAATCAGGCGACGCGGCTGATTGATGTCGTCGCTGCGGTCGACTAACGAGTTTCCAGCGAGCACTCCGCGGTGCTCGCCAAATCGTCCTCTGAGGGCTGCCCCGGCACGATGTCGGGGCAGCCTTTTTGCGTTTCGACGTGAGCTTATTTGGACTGCGGTGATTCATCACCGCAGTCCAAATTGAGCCCCCTTCGGTCCGGACAGTTCTCGATTTTTACATTCTGTCTTGACTCTCTCTCGCCGTTTTGTCATAAATTCGGTATCGCATAAGTGTTTCTCGATAGGTTGTTCGGCGGTTCATTTCTCCCTGTTTGAACAACCCGGGCCATTTCGTCTTCGTGAAGTTTTGTCTGTGCTCTCATTTTCCGAAGGATGGCAACATGTTTTTCACGTCTCGATGTCCCACGTCTCGCAGGGGGTTCACGCTGATTGAGCTGCTGGTGGTGATTGCCATCATCGCGGTTCTGATTGCACTCCTCCTGCCGGCAGTCCAGCAGGCTCGCGAAGCGGCTCGCCGCAGCAGTTGCCGCAACAATCTCAAGCAGATTGGACTGGCGTTCCACAACTATCATGACATTTCCAACAGCTTCCCCGGTAACGGTGGGACGTGGGGCAGTGCCTCGGGGAATGTGTTTGGATTCTGGGTGGGATTACTGCCTCATCTGGACCAGGGACCGCTCTTCAACAAGATCAATTTCAGTCTGTCTGAAGGCTGTGCCGAACACACCACCGTGGCCGGCTTGTCGGGGGCGTCGATTCCCGTGCAGCAATGTCCGTCGGACCCATTTCCAGCGCGTGTGTCCAACCTGCAAAGTGCCTCGGGGAGCTGCTTCGGTGGAGGGACGGCCGGCAGCGGTATCAATGGTACGATATCCGGTTATATCACCAGCTATGGGATCAACTATGGAGATTCCTATAACCTGGGCGAACCCTTCGGATACAGCACGGACGGCTCGAATACGAAGTACGGCTGCCGGGGTTGTGCGGCACCGACCAATGTGGCCACTGCCGATTGCCCCGTTCCGGCCATGTGGTGGGGCGCTGGCTCCAACAATCGTGGCTTCTGGAGTTATTATGGTGACGCGAGTGCGGCACCGTACAACAAGCAGCCGCCGGTCAAAATTCGTGATGTGACCGATGGACTCAGCAATACGATCCTCGTCGGCCACACGTCGCGTAAGCTCCATACCGCCGTCTTGTGGACTGCTACGCATGGCGACATGGCTGGGACCTGCCTGCCGATCAATACTGCGATCAACTGCCAGTACACCGGCGGCAGCGGCAATAATGATTGTCCGTGGGCGACCAGCGCGAATACGGGGGCCTACAACTGGAACCAGGAATGGATGCAGCGCGGTTTCTCCAGTCATCACGTGGGGGGCGCCATGTTCCTGCTGGCGGATGGTTCGGTGCAGTTCTTCAGCCAGAACATCGACCAGCGAACCTACAACGCGATGGGCAGCCGGGCGGGTGGCGAAGTTGTCAGCCTGAGCCAATAGGCTATGTAGGTTGAATTCCGAACCTGAAAGGTTCGCAGAGAGTAGCCGGTGGTTGAGGAGCGGAGCGACGACACCACCGGTCAGGCCGTCATCAGGTTCGCATCCTGAAGGGATGCCAGAGGGAACGACCTCGCGGCGGCCGAATTTGAAATCCTCTGCGATCCCTCCAGGATCGAGGGTCGTAATTGGGGCGTTTTCCGGTGGTGTCGTCGCTCCGCTCCTCAACCACCGGCTACTCTCTGTAATCCCTCCGGGATACTAATTCATCCCGCTGCGCTCACTCTCTGCATAGAAAATCATTCCCATGTCAAAACTCAAGCGAGCGCTCACGCTGTGGTTGTTGCTGTCGTTGTTGTGCCTGCTGTCGGCCTGTGGCAAGGCGGGGCCTCCACTCGCCTCAACGAGCGGCGTCGTCACCTATAAAGGGGAGCCCGTCGTCGGGGCCCAAGTGATGTTCATGTCGAACGAGAAGTTCGAAGGACGCACGTGGCCCGCCAGTGCCGAAACCGACGGCGACGGAAAGTACGATCTCGAGACTCCGGGCGTCGGCCACGGAGCGTTGCTCGGCAAACATACGATATCGATCACCAAGCGCGGCCCCTCACCCGGAGCCAAGCCGGGCAGTCCCGCCTTCGGCAAAGAAACGCAGCCTGAATTCCAACGCTACTTGGAACCGGGGCCACATTTGATTCCCAAGAAGTATTCCAGTCCGGTCGATTCGGGTCTGGAGGCGGATGTGAAGTCAGGTAGCAATACCTTCGACTTTGAGTTGAAGGACTGATGTCGCGAACTCTTCACGACTCGGCGATATTGGCAATCGTGATGGCAATCGATGGGAGGGCGAGGCTCCCGCCGAGCCTAAAGCGACCGCAGGTCGGCGTCCGCCGGAGGCCGCATTGGGGAATGCCTCCGGCGGACTCCGAGCTAAAGCTCGCCTTAGGCTCGGCAGGAGCCTCGCCCTCCCGTTAATCTCGCCCTCCCGGCGGTTGAATTACAGACTCTGCCATTCGTGGTGTAGGTGACGGGACGTCCCTGCGTCACGGTGCAAGTTGTCTCCGCAGACATGACAGCCGACCTCCATCCTGTTTATAATCCTGCCACGCTCCTCTCGATTTGCCCGTATCGAACTGTCGACATCTCGTGCGACAGATTATTGAATTTTCAGGCAGGTAACAGCTTTAATGGTTCGTTTCAGGAGTCTCGTAGGGTGGGCCGCCCTGGCGATCTTTTTCGTACCGTGTCTGGCTCATTCCCAGACCGCTTCCAAACCGCGAGCACGCCCCCCGATCGGGCATTCCATTCACGCGGGTGGGATTGGCCGCCTGGCTCCCGGGCACTGGGGATCCGTCGGAGTGGATCTCATCAATCCCGGTGATCAGCCGGTTGATGCCCTGTCGGTCATGTATTTTCAAAATAACCCGAATGTGCAATTCGGCCGGCGGTTGTGGGTGCCCGCGCGATCACGGATGGTGACTTCGTTCCCCGTGCTCACGCCCGCCGACCTGCCGCGAGACAAAGACGCCGTCGAGGTTCAAACCCTCCTGCTGGATCGCACGGGGAAAGAGGAAGTCCTCATTAAGAGTCCGACTGGCGAGATGCTCGGCGATGCCCGGCTCTCGGTCGGAGCCGAGCGGCAGGTCACCGCCATCATGGATGATCCCGGGGATGAGTTGGGCGGCGATACCGTGATGGCCATGCGGCTCAGTCGCAATCTCACGCGACGCATCTCCACCTTCGTGGGCGACTTTGCACCTGCCAACCAGCAGAGCCTGCAGGGACTCGATCATCTCGTCCTGATGAGCGATCGCCTGGCCCAGGACAGTGCCGGGTTGTCAGCGGTCCGCGAGTGGCTGCACAACGGCGGGAAGCTTTGGCTCATGCTCGATCAGCTTGCTCCCGAAACAGTCCAGGCCGTGCTGGGGGATAGCTTCACCTATCAACCGGTCGATCACGTCGGGCTGACGAACTTTACGATAAAAAGCTCGATCGCCGGCGGCGCGGGTCCTGCAGGTTTGACTCAGGAATTCGATGATCCGGTCGATTTCGTCCGCGTCTTGACCACGCAAGGCTCAGTCTTGCACACGCTTAATGGGTGGCCTGCTTCGTTCTTCTTTTCCGTCGGACGGGGCCGAGTCCTCTGCACGACAGTTGGCCCCCGGGCCTGGATCCGCCAGCGTGGGCCCAAGGATTCCAAACCGAACGACGTTCTGCGTGACTCGCGCTTCATTGCCAATGAACTCTTGACGGAACTCGCCTTTGAGCTGATCGGCCAGCCCCCCGCGCCTCCCGCCTTAAAGCCGGCCGACTTCCAGAGCTTTGTATCGGAGCAGATCGGGTATCGCATCGTCGGCCGCAGCATGGTGCTGCTGGTCCTCGGAGCATTTTGTGCGGCCTTGATCGTCAGCGGCTCGTGGCTGGCCTATCGGGACATGCTGCCTCACCTGGGATGGTTGGGTCCGCTGGCCGCTGTGGGTGCCGCCACGCTGCTCGTGCTGTTGGGAAACTGGTCGCGGAGTGCCGTCCCCGCCACCATCGCGGTCGCACAATTGGCCGAGGTCTCCGAGGATGCAGATGATGTGCAGCTGAGTGGCCTGATGGCCCTCTATCAACAGTCGGCGACCTCCAGTCCGCTGGGTGCCGAAAGCGGCGGTGTATTCCTGCCCGATATGTCCGGGCAAGAGGGAAAAACGCGGCGCACGGTGTGGACCGATCTCGCAGCCTGGAATTTGGAAAACGTCACGCTTCCGTCGGGCATGCGAACGGCCCCCTTCAGTTATTCGGGTAAGCTCGCCAGACCAATTACGGCCCGGGCGACGTTTGGTCCTGCGGGACTCGTGGGAACTCTGGATGCCGGTCCGTTCCAGGATTTGTCAGATGCTCTGGTCGTGATGCCCGGTCAGCCCATCCTGGCGGTGAAGCTGGATGCCGGTGGGAAATTCTCTGCCGGCCCCGCCGATGTCCTCTCCGCTGGTGAGTACATTGGCGGCACGCTGCTGAGTGATGAGCGTCGTCGGCGCCGCGCCGTTTATAAGAAGCTGCTGGAAGTGCCCGGCGCCGAGGCGAGTGCCAAATTGGAAGATGAGCAGCCGGTGCTGAACAAGGAGCCCATTCGCAATTATCCTTTAGAACCAAAGTTGCTCGTCTGGGCGGCTCCCTACGATACGCAATTCACGCTGCCGCCCGACACACAACGCGTCGGTTCGGCACTCCTCGCCATTCCCTTGAAGTTTGAGCATCCCGCCGCCGGCACAGAGTTTGTCATCCCGGCTCCCTGCGTGACTTACGAATCCGCGGGCAATTCTGGTGCGTATTTGAATCGGGAAAAACGCTGGATTAATGCGCTCAATACGGCTTCGACCACCACGCTACGCTTCAAGCTACCACGGGAAGTGCTGCCGTTGAAGCTGAAGCAGGCACGCTTGAAGATCGTCATCGATGCCCCCGGTCGAACATTTTCGATCACCGCTGGCCGTGATGCCGCACAGGTTCCGCTCGCCACTCGTAAGAGTCCGATTGGGACGGTGCAACTCGACATCGACCAGAGCAATTCTTTAGTGGTCGATGCCCAAGGAACTTTCTTGCTGAACCTGGATGTGGGGACCGCGGAGGGCGAAGTGCGGGAGGGCAGCAAAGGGACTGTCGGTGATTCTTCCAGGTTCCCCGTCTGGAAGATTGAAAGTGTGCAGTTGGAAGTCACTGCGGTGGCTGAGTAGGTCCAAGATTCGAGAATGATGTCGTCGCCGAATTCACCGGAATTCGGGGCTTTTGCATAGGAACTCATCGCATGTCTCAAGACGCGGTCGTCGTGACCAATCAATTGACGAAGAAATACGGTGAGTTCACCGCACTGGATCAATTGTCGTTGACCCTGGAACGCGGCCACATCCTGGGGTTCATTGGTCCCAATGGAGCCGGCAAGACCACGACGATTAAGATCCTCGTGGGGCAGGCTCGACCGACCAGCGGCACGGCATCGATCGCCGGGGCCGACTGTGTGCGGGACTCGAAAAAGGTGAAGCGGCTGGTCGGCTACATGCCCGATACGTTCGGCTCGTACGACAACATGCGGGTCCGCGAGTATCTCGATTTCTTCGGTGCCGCGTTTGGCATTGTCCGTTCCGCTCGCATCAAACGGATCGACGAAGTCATGGAGATCACCGGTGCGACCTATATGAAGGATCGCTTCGTCGAAGGTCTCAGTCATGGCATGAAGCAGCGTGTCGGCATCGCCCGCACGCTGCTGCATGATCCACCTGTGCTGGTCCTGGATGAACCGGCCAACGGGCTCGATCCTCAGGCCCGTATCGACATGCGGCTGATACTACTTCGCCTGTCGGAAATGGGAAAAACGCTGATCGTTACCAGCCACATTCTCCCTGAGCTCTCCCGCATTTGTGACCATGTCGCCATCATGACGCACGGCAAGCTGCGGGCCTTCGGGACGCTGGAAGAGATCATGCGGAAGGTCAGCCAGCAGCGGACCATTGAAGTCCAGTTGACGTCACCCGAACGCATCGAGCAGGCGGCCGAACTGGTTCGCAAGCTGGTCGAACCGGGAGTCCAGGTGGAGGTCTCACCGACTGAATCGATCGTCCGCTTCCCCACCAAGAAGTCGGAACAGGAACTGGCGACTTTGCTCGCGCGGCTGATTGAAGCCAACCTGGGGGTGAGCCAATTCCGCGAACTGCAGGCCGACTTGGAAGACACCTTCCTGTCGATTACACAAGCCACTGATCCGCAGCCCGCCGAGAAGTTGGTGGCCGCTGGAACTTCGGGAGGCGCACGCAAGTGAATAACCCGATCATTCAACGGGAACTGGTCGGCATGCTGTGTACGCGTAAGTCGCTCCTCATGCAGGCGGTGCCGGCGTGCCTGTTCACGCTGCTCGTGGCCCTCCGCTGGCCGACCGACGCGAAGGTGGATCTGTCCGGTGCTCAAGCTCAGGAAGTGTTCGCCCTGTTTGGTTACGGCCTGCTGGCGACGCTGATTCTGCTGGTGCCGGCTTTCCCGGCCACAACGATTGTCCGTGAAAAGAATCGCGGCACTCTGGCGTTGCTATTGAATTCGCCCCTCAGTCCTTGGGCGATTTACTTTGGTAAGCTGACAGGAGTTTTAGCATTCGTGCTGCTGCCGCTCATCATGAGCATCCCCGCCGCAGCCGCGTGTTTTGCGATGGGGGGGCTGTCGTTGTGGAATCAGGTGCTGGCGTTGTACGGCATTCTTGCGATTCTTATTCTGCAGTACACGGCCCTGGGTCTGTATGTCAGCAGTTCGGCAAACACCCCCGACGCCGCATTGCGGGTGACTTATGGTGTCATTCTCGGACTGTCTGTATTAACACTAGGGCCGTATCAATTCCTGCAGGGTAAGGACTGGGGAGCGATCGTTACCGTCGCCATGTGGCTGCAATCGCTCTCTCCCATCTCCGCCATCATGGAGTTGCTGGGGCATGGCGATGCCAGCTCGCACGGATTGATCTCAGTCCCTGGAAATCCCGAGCGTTTCGTCATCCTATCACTCGTTTCAACGGTGGGATTCATGCTGGCGACGATCGCTCGTCTGCAGCCGCTCGTATTTGATCGCCCGCGACCGCAGGGCATTATTACCGACGACCGCAGCACCGGCCAACAGTTGATTCGCCGCCTGATATTCCTGGTTGATCCCCAGCGTCGCAAGAGTTCGATCGGCCGCTTTACGAACCCGGTGATGGTGAAAGAATTTCGCTGCCGTCGCTTCGGCAGTTCCCAATGGATGCTGCGTCTGGTGGCGGTTTGTGCGATGGCGTCGCTTGGTCTGACTTACACGTCTACGGCAGGAACGCTCGATTGGGGCGTCGAGACCATCGGCGGCATCATGGTCATTCTGCAGGTCAGCTTGATCGTGTTGATCACCCCCAGCCTGGCCTCTGGCCTGATCAGCGGTGAGCGTGAAAGTGGCGGCTGGGCCTTGCTGCAGATGACCCCCTTATCGACCTGGCAGATTGTCATTGGAAAATTGCTCAGTGTCGTCTGGACGCTCGCCTTAATCCTGGTGGCCACGCTGCCCGGCTATGTGGTGATGATCTACATCAAGCCGTCGTTGTCGCAACAGATTTCGTATGTGTTATTCAGCCTGGGGCTGACGGCCGTATTTGCGCTCCTGCTGAGTGCCGCAGTCAGCAGCCTCTTCCAGCGGACGGCCCCGGCGACGGTCACTGCGTATACTCTGCTCCTGATTATCTGCAGCGGACCACTCTTGTTCTGGATGGGACGCGATACGACATTCGGCCACGGCACGGTCGAAGCCATGCTCATGTTCGATCCACTCGCCGCCGCATTGACGGTGATGGATGCACCGGGGTTCGCCCAGTATCACATCGTCCCGATGAGTTGGTGGTTGACCGGAGGAGCGTCGGTGGCGTGCCTGGTTGTACTATGTGCCCAGACTTGGCGACTGACCCGTCCGCAATGACAAGTATTCGAGACAATCAGCCTCTGGACGCGAGCGCGTTCGGGCTGATGGGAGGGCGAGGCTCCTGCCGAGCCTAACACGAGCTTTAGCTCGGCGTCCGCCGGAGGCATCGTTGTTGAAAAGCCTCCGGCGGACGCCGACCTGCGGTCGTATTAGGCTCGGCGGGAGCCTCGCCCTCCCATCGGGCCGATACTTTTATGATTTAATGCGAGATTTGACGCAGACTATGAAACAGATCCTTGCAATACTTTTTCCCGCGGCACACTGGATTACGACACTGGTCGCCGTGTTCGTTTTTGGATTTGCACGTTCCCTGCACGCCATCGAAGCCGACACGGTCTACCCAACTGACCCTGCATTCGCAACTGGTCCGACTCTTCCTGGATTCCCTCCGCGTCTCAAAACGCTGTGGCTGGAGGCATTGGCACGCCCCGAGATCGACCTCAAGCGGAAGGCCGCCGATACCATCGCTATCGCCAAGCAGAACGGGATGCCCAATCTGGAAGACACCGCCCCGCGACTGGTGGCGGAATTAGAGGCGGGTAAGGCGAATCCCACCGTCAAGCTGGCTGCGGCACGTGCGTTGATTACGCTGGAGGCCCGTCAGACGGCTGACGTGTTGATGAAGCATGCTCTGGCCGATTCCTGGGATATTGCTCAATTAATCGAACCGGCTCTCGCGCGCTGGAAGCATGCCCCCATGACCGAGGTGTGGCTGAAGCGTCTCAACGATCCCGCAACACGATCGCGGCCTCTCCTGCTGACCATTCAATGTCTGGGAACGGCCGAGATCAAGACTGCAGTACCTCGCTTGCGGGAATTGGCACTCAACAAGCAGTTGGGTCCGGATGTCCGTCTGGCCGCCGCCCGCATCCTGTCACAACTGAAACCGGAGAAATCGGAAGAGGACGCCCGGCAATTGGCAGCGGGGGATCCTGTGGCGAATCGAATCGATCATCTCGTCGCTGCAACCCTCTTAACGCGACATCAAGGTGCTCCTGCTGAGCAAGTGTTGTTGCAACTGGCTGTTGATCCCGAGCCGGCCGTCGACGCCATTGCGCTGCGGCGACTGCTGGAGCTCAACCCGCTGCTGGTCGAACCAATTAATGGGCAAATCATCATTAACGCCGATGGGAATGTGAGGATCCTCGCAGCCCAGATCTTTCAAGGACAGAAGACTGTTGCCGCCGTCGGGCATTTGGGTGTGTTGCTGGATGATGTCCATCCGAAAGTAAGAACCACCGCCCAGGAAGCCCTGATTGAACTGGCAAAAATCGAGACGCTGAATGCCACCGTGCGCGAAACCGGCATGAAGGTCCTGGCACTCGATGCTCCGCGCGGCTTGGAACAGGCCGCGCTGGTGCTCGGTGGCATCGATCACAAACCGGCGGCCGATCGCCTGCTGCAGCTTTTGTATCATGCTAATGGCAAGGTGTCGATCACGGCTGCGTGGGCACTGCGACGACTGCTGGTTCCCGCAACGGCTCAGCCGATCTTCGAGAAGGTGAAGGCCGACACGGAGAAAAGCATGATTCCGCTCCCTCTAACTGCGGTCTACGATTCGGAGGCCCTCGCCGCCATGTATCGCCAGCAGCAGCATCTGCTGGAAGCCCTGGGATTAATGCGACATCGGGCCGCCGAATCCCTGCTGATCATGTATCTGCCCACGCCGCCACTTCGCTTAAACCCGCCCGATATTCGGTTAGACACCGTGTGGGTGCACGAACTCCGCGTGCGAGCCATCTGGGCCCTGGGCAAGATTTTTGAGAACGACCCGCAACCGAGTGTCGTCAAGAGTCTCTCGGAGAAATTGGATGCCCCGGATACCGATGAGGTCGGCGCCAGCTGTGCAATCAGTCTCGGCCGCATGCAGGCCAAGAGCGTCCTGCCGCAACTGCGCAAGCAATTCGAGCCGGGCAGCGAGTACAACATCCTGAAATTCGGCTGCGCCTGGGGAGTCGCCAGACTCACGGGTGAACCGATCGCCGAATTGGTCATCAAGCCCGTAATCCAGGGTCGCGGCGGATGGTTCTTAGAATCGTTGGACTAATGGGATGCAACGAACATCACGCAACGCCAGGAAACGGCGTCGTTTCCGCGAACTTAGAAATCGCGCTCAGGCTGGGTTCTAACCGCAGTCGGCCGACGTCGAGCGTCACGTGCAGAATGGTCGAGATCAGATTCTCAATGGTCAGGCGGCCGTCGATCGGTTCGCCTCCGTCGCGGCTGGATTGTCCGATGACTTTGCCGCCGGTCAGGCCGCCACCGTACATCATCAGCGGCGACAACTTAGCCCAATGATCGCGTCCGCCGTTGCGGTTGAGTCGTGGCGTGCGGCCCATTTCGCCACCGACGATCAATAAGATCTGGTCCGCGAGTCCTCGCTCTTCGATATCTTCAATGAAGGCCGCGACCGCGTGATCGAAGGGGAGTCCGACCGCCTGCATGCCGTCCTCCATATTGAGGTTGTTACCGTCGGCGTGCATGTCCCACACGCCCTCGTAGCCACAATGCACGGTCACGAATCCACAGCCTGCCTCGCACAACCGACGGGCCAGCAACATCGATTTCCCAAGCGACTTCGCATGCCCGGAATAGTAGCCTCGCTTGCCGCGCTGGGCCCGCGGCCAGCCATCTGCAGCGAATCGCGTGGTGTCATACCGGGCGATGACGCTGGGGTCTTCCTTCGACAGATCGAGTGCGTTGGCCACGGAACCGCTCAGCAGGACTTCGCACGCCTGCTGCTGGTTGCGATCGAGGCTCTCAAACTGCGATTGCGTTTCGAACTGTTTGCCCAGTTGATCCAACTGCAACCGCAATTCCTGGCGATCTTGAAAACGTTCGGCGGGGAGATTCAATCGCATATTCTTCAGCAACTGCCCCGATCCGCCGGGAATGAACGGCGCATAAGCGACACCGAGAGAACCGGTCGACAGCAGATCGCCTCGTCCCTGGCCGGGCGCCACATCCGAGCTGACCGACTGCGGCAGCAAGACGACATTCGTAGGCATCGCCGTCTTGTGATGAGTCGCCCCGACAACGCGCGAGTAGAGCGCACCCACGTTCGCATTCTGAGATTCCGGCCCGACAATCGGACGGATATTGTGAGTCGCATTCCCCGTCTGGAACGACCGCACGACCGTCATCAGATGTGCCAGCCGAGACATCTGTGGCAGACCTTCACCGAAGAAAGTGCCCGGCAGCGTGGTTTGGCTGATACCGGTGACAGTTCGAATTCCGGCGGGAGCATCGGGTTTCGGATCAAACGTTTCGAACTGGCTGGGCCCACCCTGTTGAAAGAGGAAGACCACTGACTTGCCTGTCTCCAGCCGACTGGTTTCACCTCGCCCCGCGGCAGCCGTCCGGGCACCGGTGAGCATCGACAACGACAGCCCGCCGATCGCCAGGCTGCCGATGCTCAGCAGCTTACGTCGGTTCAACGGATCAGCACCATCGTGGAGATCAAGCATAGGCTCAGTCCTGTCAGTCTTGCACCGAATGTGGACGATGACAGGTAAGTGTACTCTGATGCGACTGGTTCTACACGATCAAATTGCGAATTCTGCGACTCCCCGCAGTGAGATCCACTAACTGCACTGATCGTTGACCATAAAGCATCTCAATCGTTTTATTGAAACTCGGACGTCCAGGAATCAGGCTCCGAAAACTGGAAGACAAGTTCCGTAGCCGCGCTCAATTTGGTTGGCGCGGAAATCGCAACCTCGCTCTTTCGGATTTCCCCGATACGGTTCTGTCGATCACCTTTCCACCAAGTGATCGTGACCTTTGTAGGGATCCTTTGCGGTCCCATGAACGAAGTCGCGCCAGCACCTGTCGTGAGAATTCCGGCAGGAGGCTCTTTTTGAAAGCCTTCAACGCTGTCCACCCAAATCTCACCAGGGGTATTATTCAAGAACTTGATGGTATTAATCTGAGGCGGTAATGGCGGAGATTTTGAACAACCATTACCGATCAATAACAGCAGGAAAATGCAGCCAAACACGCTCTTTAGCGACGTGAACATCGTCTTCAGCGGCCGATCATTGAGGCACAATCCTGACAGGCATGGAGAGGTGCGAATGGATGGTAGACGGTTTGTGCAAGTCGCCAATGTGCGATAGAAACAATTCAACGTGAGAGTCGCATTCTAAAGGGGGCGCAGGAGCGCAGGTTATTTCGCGGCCGTCTTGGGAGGCACTACTGGTTCGGGCACGGGGGCCGGAACTTGCTTGATCCATTCGGTCAGCATCTTCACTGCTTCGGTGTCGACCAGGATCGTGGCGAGTTGTGGCATCTGGCCTCGGCCGCGCATGGCGACTCGATGGAGCAGGACTGATTTTTCGGGGCTGCCTGCTGCCACCAACTTCGCGTCGGCGATGCCGAATTTGTCGTGCAGCGGAGCCACGTCTACGAGCTTCAGCTTGTCGAGAGTCGGACTGAAGTCGAGGGAGAATTGTGAGTTTCCTCCCCCTGCGTCGACGTGGCAAATGGCACAGTTCGTGGCGAGATACGCCCGGGCTCGAGCATTGATGGGCGCGGTCGCGTCGTACGGGTTGGGATAGCGTTCAATGCGGTCGGGAGAAATGGCGTCGAGATTTGATGCCGCGGTCAGGGCCTTGTCGTTCTTAAAGGCCTCTTCGACCTGCTTGGCGATTTCGGGATCTTTCACCCCCTGCTGTTGCGCCTCGGATCGAATCTTCTGCTTCGCGGCCTCCAGCCAGTTAGTTGACTTGAACCGGCCGAGATGTTCGAAGACTCGCAGTTGATTGTCGGCGACTCCGTGATAGTCGTGGGTCTTATTCAACTGCTGAGTGTTGACTCCCAGGACATAGGCGGCAGCCCGGCTATGGCAGACCATGCACTCGGCCCGGCTGGGATAATGCCACGCGTGCTTGCGTTCGCCGGCGCTCGTCTTGATCGTGTATTCGCGGTCCGCCCCTTCATTGCTGACCAGTGTGGCGTCGGTTTGTTCGTCATTCCAGATGTACGAGTAGCCGATCCATTCGCCCTCCTGCTTGGTCAGGAAACGGGTTTCGATGAACCGCTTGGAGGCCGGATTGCCTTCTTCTAGGTTAAGTGAAAAAGATTTCACTAAGACCGTCTTCTCGGGAAGTCCCCACGGTCCCTTCTGAGTGAAATCGATCTTCTCATCCCCCGGTAGCGCGATGAAACGTAGCTTGTCGGCACCATCCGACCACAGCTGGGCGTTGACCGAATAGGGAATGACTCCCGGCTGCACGACATGTCCGGCGACCGTTTGAAACAGGCCGCTTTCACTGAGTTTCGTCGGGAATTTGGCGGGATTCGGATCGACGGGAGCAGGGATGAGTGTGTAAAAGCCACCGTTCGCTGAGTCATGATCACAGATCACCAATTCACCCTTGGAATCGGTGCCGAAGCCAGAGATGTGGAACGGGGTATCGACGAGTTCCTTGTGCCACAGAATCTTCGTGCCGTCATGCTTCACCGCCCAGATCTTGCCGGTCGAGTGATCGCCGTAGATATAGGCACCGCGGAGCTCGGGCAACTTGGAGCCGTAATAAACGATACCGCCAGTCAACGAACGTGATTCGGAATGCGGGTGATCGATGGTCGGCTTGACGATGGGGGCGGGACCCTGCTGGCGGTTCAGATAAAACGGGTGGCCCCCCTCGGTCACGCTCCAGCCATAGTTGGCCCCGCGCGTGATCAGGTAAACCTGCTCCCACAAATCCTGACCGTTATTGCCAACCCAAAGGTGGCCGGTCTCTTTGTCGCACGTCATCCGCCAGGGATTTCGCATGCCGATGGCCCACGTCTCGGGAGCCGCACCGGCGACATTCAAGAACGGGTTGTCTTTCGGTACCGAGTACGGCTTGTCAGCGGTCGGATGATCAACATCAATCCGCAGCACCTTGGCGGTCAGGTGAGACATCTCCTGACCACGCAGATTGGTATCCGAATCGGACGTCCCATCCCCTGACGTGATATACAACATGCCGTCTTTACCAAACGCCGGGGCCGCACCATTGTGGCCATCCGACGGCCATTCAATGATCGTCAGCGCGGATTTTGGATCGAACGTGTAAGGCGGTTTGGGGTCGATTGTGTACCGCGTGATGCGTGAGAACTTCGGTGAATCCTTCCCGGCACTCTCGCCATTGTTGCCTAAGTAGACATAGCCATTTTCAGCAAACTTGGGATGAAACTCGATCGAAAAGTGCGATCGACCATCTACTAACAACGTTTCATATTCGGTCGCTTCGGGATCGTCCTTCATGCGACGTAGCGTCATTTGAGAAGCAGGGGCATCTTGCGTAATCACCAGGATGCGGTCGCTGCCCGGCTGATGAGCGAAGAACATCGGAAAGACGGTCTTCTGTTTTGAGTACAACCGTTGCGTGCGATACGGCAGCGGCGGCTCGGGCGAACCCACAACCTTCGATGTCGTGACCGGCACGAATTTCTCAATCCCGCGCGGTGCTTCGACCTTCTGGACCTGAGTCGCAACGAACTTCAGATTGGCATAGTCCTCGACCAGGTGGAAGTCAGCATACTTGTGCGACTTGAGCGGCGCAGACGTCGAGAGTTCCGGATCGCCGAATGACTTATCGTAGTCATAGCGGCAGAGGGCAAACTTCCACACGTCATCGGCAGTGGGGCGGCCACCGGTCTTGATGAAACCCAGCCACGGAATCTTGCCTTCGACCGTCCAGCCGTTGTCTTTGTCGTCTCGCTTGTTGAGTGTTCCGCGGAGCTTCACTTTGGCATGGATGTGGAACTCATCGACCTTGCGATATTTTTCGTAGCTGTTCGGTTCACGGGCAGGCATGAACAAGTCCATGACAGTGCCGGCGGCGTTGACTTGAAATTCGTAGTATGCGGTCTTCTTCGCGTCCGGTTTGAAGAAGAGTTCGAAGACGTCGTTGTCCCACGTCTTGCCATCATGTTCGACGACATCAGCGAACAAGTCCCCGTCGTCCAGATCGGCCGAGAAAAAGAGGTGATCCTGATCCCACATCAGGCGGGCCCGTGTGGCAGTCTTCGCCGGCCGGTTCTTGTCCTGCAGCCACGGCAACATGAACTGGTCGATGAGTTGCGCCGACTTCCAGCATTCGTCATCGAGTTGTCCGTCAATCACCGGCGGGGTCATCGTCCAGCGACATTCGAAGTCGACAGGGGGCTCGGCAGCGGCCAGGGGAGAGGTGAGGCTCAGCACAACGAGCCCGGCCCACGCGAGCAGCGGCAATTTGGCGAAATCAATCTGCATGATGCTTATTTACTCACCGAAGAAAGTCGTTTGAGGCGGGAGCCACGCCGGGTTTAGTACACTTGTTGCTAAGTTAAGATCGCCTTATTGGCAAATCGTGAGACTTATCCACACGAGTCGAAAAAGACTATTATCTCACGCAAAGACGCCAAGAGGATGCGGCGAATTTCAGTCGTATTCTTTGCGCCTTGGCGCCTTTGCGTGAGATTAAGTTTTTGTTCTTCGTATAACGTTAGCGATGAAGTCCGATTAAGCCTTCTGGAAAAACACCTGCTCTGCCGTCTTCTTAAGAATCCATTCTTTGTCGTCGGCACTTAAGAAGTCGAGGCCCTTTTGGATCAAGTCGATTGATTGTTGATAGGTTTGATCGACGACCTGGAACGGGCAGTCGGTGGCCCACATCAGGCGCTGCGGGCCGAAGGCGTCGTAGACCTGCTTGATCATCGGTCCCAGGTCGAGATACGGCGGCTTCTTTTTACCGAGAGCATAAAACGCCGACGCCTTCACCGTGACGTTCTTATGCTTAGCCATATCGCACAGGGCTTTGACGTCCTCGGGCAGGATCTTGCCGCTGGTGCCGATGCGACAGAGGTGATCGATGACCACAGGCGTGTCGGGATTCGCTTCGCACATCTTATGCAGAGCTGGCAGGGCATTGGTGTCGATGAGGCAGCACATCTGGAGCCGCTCTTTGGCACCCGCAGCAAACATCGCCTTCAGGCCGGCGCCATCCAGCCAGCGTTCGAACATCTGGTTCTTCGGATAGATGCGAAACCCGCGGACACCCTGTTGTTTCAGCTTGACCATCTCGGCGGCGGGTTCGGGCTGATTCTGGTCGATGACGGCGACCCCGGAAAAGGTCCCAGGAAACCGCTTCATGCAGTCGAGCATGTAGCTGTTGTCATAACCGTAGAACGACATCTGAATCAGGACGACGCGGTTGACGCCGGTCGGCTTGGCTTGGGCGAGCAGTTCCTCAGCGGTGAAACTCGGCGGCTGCATGTTCGCCCGAAAGAAGCCGGCCGCCAGGGGGTAGTGCTCGGTGTCGGGAGTCCACACGTGAGAATGGGCGTCGATATAGTTCATTTAGGGAACCCCTTGCAGGGAATGATTTATTGGACAATTGCACGCGTTGTGGATCGAGGTTCTCAATGACGTCCTAGCTCCCCTCGCCCTGGTACTCCGGGGAGAGG
>JAKFVC010000301.1 GCA_021732415.1 Planctomycetaceae bacterium | reverse complement strand
CACAATCTGTTATGAACTGGTGCCGAGAACATCTCGGTTCCACTCTTTTTAGCAAACGCAAAATCGCTTACGGGCTCAGCGCTACAAAAGTCGCATGAAAATAGTAATTCGAGAGGCATCACCCCAGCCTCGCCCTCCCATTGAGTCGAATCTCTCAATCGAGATACAAGAAAGGATTCCCGGCCAGCAGCATTTGACACAAGTCGACCCACGCTCGCTGCCGAGAATCGGCCTGGCCGGCGTATTCCTGAATTTGTTGGTCGACAAACTGGGTCAGGATCGCCCGTTGATCCTCATCTGCGGGATGGCCTGCCGTCAGAAGGAGAGCGGCCGTCAGACGGTCGGGTTCGCTGGGATAGTCTCGTTGTAGCCGCTCGGCGAGATGCTTGGCTCGCAAGACGGCGAATTCGGAATTCAACAGGCTGAGTGACTGCAGCGGCATCGTTGAACGGGGTCGGCGAGTACTGTTGAAGACGATCGATGGGGCGTCGAACACCTGGAGCATGCTAACGACCTGGGTTCGCCGCTGCTGAAGGTAGACCGAGCGGCGGTTCGCTTGCGGGTGATTCCCGGCAATCAGCACTTCACCGTTGCCTTGGCGGGTGGAGGGGACATACGGCCCGCCGAGTTGCGCGTCGAGGTCTCCACTGACGGCCAGCATGGCGTCGCGGATGGCTTCGGCATCCAGGCGTCGTACTGGGAATCGCGACAGCAAGCGTCCATCGCCGTCTCCCTTCAATCGCGACTCATCGGCAGTGCTGGACTGCTGGTAGGTCGCTGAGTTCAGGATCAAGCGGTGAATATGTTTAGTGCTCCATTTAGAGCGAACGAGTTCTGCGGCCAGCCAGTCGAGGAGTTCGGGGTGCGACGGCGGGGCACCGCTGATTCCCAGGTTCTCCGGCGTGGCCACCAACCCGACTCCAAAGTGATGCTGCCAGAGACGATTGACGTGGACCCGGGCTAGCAGGCCAGCGGCACGTGATCCTGGCCGCGTCATCCAGTTGGCCAATGCCAGACGCCGACCGGTCGTGCGTGCTGGGTCGGCAGGAGGCTTCACTTCGAAGGGGGCTTCGGGATCAATCAACAGTTGGAAAGGAGCTGGTTCCGCGACAGGGCCTGCTTCGGCATAGTTGCCGCGGACCAGCAGGTGCATGGCCGGTGGGGTCGTCGAAACGTCCGTGGCCAGGGCGATCTTGCCGGGACGATTTTGCGTCAGTTTGGTGAGCGCCTGGCGAGCCTCTTCGACCGGCTTCTGTTGCGCTTGGAGTTCCTTCTGGAATGTGGCCAGGACATCGGTCGGCGTCTGCGGGGCGAAGGTCTCGATGCTCACGTTGTCGATGATCGCGGCCCGGCCGCAGCAGATTTCAAAGCCGAATCCGCCGTTCGGCAAATCAGCGGCCGTCAAGGTGACAGTCTTCTCCTCAGTGATTCCGTCATGCAGATGCTGCAGCAGATATTTGCCTTCACCCTGATTGGTCACACGGGCGCCATAGTTGTGACCGGGGATATAGGGCGTCGTCCCGATCGTTCCCACAATGCGATTATCCGCACCGGGATAATCGATGTAGACGACCGACCCCGATGTGGGGTTACCGTCAATGAGAACGTTTCCCCCTTTCAGATCGGTGGCGTCGTTGAAATCGTGCATGGCGATGAAGTAACCGATGCGTTCGGCGGGCTTGCCGTCGGGTGTCAGCTTGTTGTCGACGAGATCGAACGTCACCTGGACCATGCCGCCTACGGCATCGGGGGTCCAATCGAATTCTGCCTTCGTGGAGAGTCCGCTGCTTCCTTGTGTCCCTCCGCCATTAAACTGCATGTGGCCATCCTGGAGCAGTTGCCCTGGCGCGTTGGATTGGTTGAGTTGCACCGGGACTTTTCCCGCTGGAACGCTATCACCGGGGGTTGCGTTGCTCCAGAGGGGCAGTGACGCGGTGGCATCCTGGAAGTTGTCTTCGAACAGGACCTGGCCCCGTGGTCGATGAGCTTTCACCCACGCAGAGAAGTCTGCCTGCTGTTGCTTGATGCCTTGTTCTAACTGCTGCGTGGCCGCTTGCCAGGCAGCGAATTCACCCGGCAGAGATGCATAAACAATGCGTTCATTGGGCTTTTTCCAAGCTTCGGGGGCGAAGACTCCGGCGAGCAGGGCTTGGAAGGAATAGTAGTCGCGCTGGGTGATGGGCTCGAACTTGTGATCGTGGCACTTCGCGCATTGGACGGTCAGCCCCAGCAGCGATGACGACATGTTCTGCATCGTGGACTCGAGAACCGTGTAGCGATCGATGCGGACTTCATCGGGATTTCCGTCACTCTCACCGCTGCCGTCCTGCCCGTTGCGGAGGTAGTGGGTCGCCTCCAGATGTTCGATGGTCTCGGGTGCGGCGTCCTGATCGGGAACGAACTGCGCGAGCTCATCCCCGGCCAACTGCTCGCGCACAAACTGATCATAGGGGAGATCTCGATTGAGAGCCCGGATGACCCAGTCGCGGTAGCGATAGGCGAGCGGCCGGTCGCTGTCGGCGTTGAAGTAGCCATTGGAGTCGGCATACCCCGCCGCATCCAGCCAGATCTTGCCGAGACGTTCTCCGTAGTGCGGTGCCGCCAGAAATTGATCGACAACTTTCGAGTAAGCCTGAGGACTCGCATCATTGACGAATGCCGCGATGTCGGTCGGACCGGGAGGTAGACCAGTCAGATCAAAGGTGACTCGACGTAGTCTGGCATAGCGATCGGCGGACGGCGAGAGACTGAGGCCCTGAGCTTCCAGCTTGGCTTGGATGAAATCGTCAATCGGATTCAGGCAGAGGGTTCGATCGCGAACAGGGGGCAGGGCAGGTGCTGCGGCAGGTTGAAAGGCCCAGTGAGCGGCGGGAGATGAGTTGGCAGCTTTCGCAGGCAGTCCCGGCGCTCCGGCGATAATCCATGCCTTCAGGAGTGCTTTCTCCTTGTCCGTCAGCGGCGTCTCGGGGGGCATCTCGTCAGATTCAACCCGCTGCCACAACAGGCTGGCCGCCAGATCATGCGGGACGAGCACCGGCCCCTGCTTACCGCCACGGACGACGGCCCCCGCGACGCTGAGATCGAGTTTGCCTTCATGCTTCGCTGGCCCGTGGCATTTCACACACTGCTGCTTCAGCAGCGGGGCGATGTCTCGTTCGTAACTGGGAGGAGGCTCGGCAGCCTGCACAAGTCGTGCGGACAAGATCGCGATGAAGAGACTCACTCGCATCCGAATCTCCGAAGGTCTAGCGACGTGGGCCCGACCCATGAATGCCTGGAAACGTGGATCAGCTCAATCCGGGCGTTGCAGCGAGGCTGATGGGGCCGGATTGGTCTCCTCAATCATAACAATGTGGGACACCTGAAGCATCCGCGATGTTGTCCCGATTGTCGACATTGCGGGAATTCTAAAGGTGGGGACTTTGGCTTTGCGACGTCCGCTCTCTTCTGGTGCCGCCCAGCAAAAGAAGGCCGAGGGATGAGAACTCGACGTCATGGGAGGGTGAGGCTCCTGCCGAACCGCAGGCGTCTTTCGGGTGTCGCCAGACTATGCGGTTCGGCAGGAGCCTCACCCTCCCATCGACTCGATTCTGGAAGGCGACCGATATCCTTGACACCTCGTCGTTAGTGCGGCATGTGCTCTTCTGCTTTGACGGGCTCACCGTGGTCGTCGTGCCCGTGTTCCGATTCGTGTTCAACCGGAGGCCCCCCGGAGACCGCTTGACGCTCAATGAGGATTTCTTCTGCCGCGTCGAAGCGGGACTTCACATTGGACTGGGGAGCGAGTCCGCCCACCAGCAGCAGGGCCGCCAGGGCCAGCACGGCGAAGCGTTCGCGCGGGCTGATCTGGAGTGAAACCGATGACGTATAGCGGGTTCCCGTGAAGAGCCGGAAATAGGTCTGGACCATGCCGATGCCGTTCAAGGCACCCGCCAGCACGATCGCGATACCGATGTAGGGATACGCTTCGACCACGCCGTCGACCAGCAGTTCGGTGCCGATGAAACCCAGAGTTCCCGGAAAGCCGACGCTGGCGAGACCGGTCAACAGGAAGCACACCGCAAGAGCCGGCGTATGTTCATAGAGACCTTTGAAATCGGTCAGTGAGAGTCGGCCGCGACGTCCTTCCAGAGCCCGGATCGTCAGTCCGAATCCGCCCAGCGACAAGCCGATCGACAACCAGACGCACAGGGCTCCCGTCAGCGCGGTTTTCGTGACGATTTCCAGGCCCATCAGCACGAACGCCGAGTGACTCAGGAACAGGTAACAGAAGTAACGCCTCGCTTCCCGCTGCACCAGGGCCATGCCGGCAGCATAAACTGCGGTGAAGAGCGAGATCAGCCCAATGCTGCGCAACACCCAGTCGGGCGCGACGGGCAACACCAGCCGAACTGCGGCGTAGGCCCCGACGATCGGAGTTACGAACAGCAATGCGGTACCGAAGGTCGCATGCTCAAACAGGTCCGACATCCACAGGTGGAACGGTGCGATGCCGTTGCGGATGAAGATTGCGATCAGCAACGGGACAATCGCCCACAGCGAATGGACCCGCTGCGCTGCGCCACCTTCGACTTCGACATACCACCAGCCGACGACCAGCATCGCGATGAACAAGACCATGTGGAACGCAAATACCCGAATGGGCTTGCCACGATTGATCAATTCCAACAAGGGGGGAATCGTCCCGATGCTCAATAGAGCGATGATGCCCCACGGCTCTTTGCAACTGAAAGTTGCGAGCACAATCGCTTCGGACAACAGGGTCAAGGCGAACGAAAAACGCCTGATCTTGGTGCGCAACGTGGCCAGCGTCGTCAAAAAGAACAGCAACGCGACCAGGGGCAGCAAGGGGGCGCTGAGCTGATCGACGATCAGCAGTTCACGACCGACCAGGTAGCTCAGAAAATGCCAGGCGTCATCGGCTTGGAGCACGTGCAATTCATGGAAGTCGATCCACGCGCCGACACTGGAAACGAGTGTCGCTCCCGAAAAACAGAGAGTCCAGCGACGGGCTTCGTCTGAGTCGCGCAAGCGGGAAACGATCAGCGATCCGATCAGCGAGATCAGGATCGATGCTTCCAGCCAGGGTAAGTGCAAATCGGTCATAGCAGTTCATCCAGCGGTCCAGGAGCCGGCTCGGTCCGATCGGACTCGCGGGATTTGCCTCCAGTGATAAGATCAGTCGAACGGCGTTCGAACCCGTCGCACCACTGAAAGATGCGCAGGAAGGGAGCCACAATGTAGTCGTTCAGAAACGAATCGAGATAACCGCGTTCGATGGCGAAGCGGTACAACCAGATCCGGGTGCGCTCCGAGATCTTACGTTCCCAGAAGCCGGGCATGCGCGGCAGACGCTCGCCAATCGCATTTTCCAGAATACGCCGGTCCTGCAGCAGCGTGGGAGCGCGGACGAACTGCAGCGTTCTCAGGCAGGCATGGCCCAGAATATGGATCAGGGCGATGTAACGCAGTCCGAGACCGATTTCGGCCACGATGATACTCACCTGAGTCAGCGAGGCAAAACACAGGGCCGATTTGATATCTGTTTGAGCATGCCCGGCAATCGCGGCAAATAGTGCGGTACTCAAACCGAGCACGACGACGCAAAAGCAGAGCAGCGGCGACAGCTCCAGGAGCGGGCTGACGCGCAGGAGCAGGAAGGCGCCCAAATGGACCGACAGGGCTCCGTAGAAGACGGCACTGGATGGGGTGGGGCCTTCCATTGCCCGCGGCAGCCATCCCGAGAATGGGATCAGGGCCGATTTGCCCGCAGCGGCGGCCAGCAGGAGCAGGCCGACAACAAGTGCCTCATAACCGGTGACCAGGGCCTGTCCGTCGGGCCACGGGCCGGAACCGAGAAACTTGTCGAAGTCGCCGCCACCGCGGAGGTGATGTAGCACGACCGATGCCACGAGTAACGCGGCGTCTGAAAAACGGTAGACGACCCATACCCGCAGCCCATTCCGCACTGGGGCCGGTCGTTCATGGAAGAATGCCACCAGCAGGGCCGAGGACAGTCCGACCATTTCCCAGCCGGAGAACAGCGTTTCAATCGTGCCCGACAGCGACGTGACAATCATCCCCAGCACAAACAGCGAATACAGCACAAAAAACCGGTTGTAACCCGGTTCGCGATGCATATAGCGCGAGGCAAATGCACCGATCGTTCCGCACAGGACAAACGTCAGAATGGCAAACGGGACCGACAACCTGTCGAATTCGAACTTGACGACAAAGTGGTAGTGCGGGATCAGGACCCACGTGCCGAGTGCGATGGGCACGTGCCTGCGCCCCAGCGCCAGCATCATGGCGAGAATCGCGACCGAGGCCACCAGGCCGGTCATGATGGCCACTTGCGAGATCCGGGTAATGGTCCGTTCCGGCAAGGAGCGATAGAGCAGCAGCGATGACAGTCCCAGGATGGTAAACAGCACCGCCGGGGCACCGACCACGCACAACCCCAGGGCATGGAAGATTTGATCGTAACTCAACTGATTCTCCACGCGGCAACGATTGAGATGATTTTCATGCGATCAGACTTCCGCCCTGTTTGTAGACGAATTCGTAAGAATTCCTCAGTGATGTTCCGTGAGGTTATGTTTCGTATTGATCCCGGAGGGATTAGAGAAAGTAGCCGGTGGTTGAGCGTAGAGACACCACCGGTTTACAAATCTCAATATCTATTCGACCCTGGAGGGGTCGCACCTATTCACTCTGCGACCCCTCCAGGGTCGAAACTTGTCCTAAACCGTCTACCGGTGGTGTCGCTGCGCTCAACCACCGGCTACTCTTTGTGACCCCTCCGGGGTCAAACTCACCCTTCAATGGACGCAAACGACAAATTCTCACGCCAGCCGCGATACCAGTCGGTCGACGAATCGGCCTTGGGCAACTCGCTGGTTTGAGGTTGGTAATCTTGAAATTCCCCGTTGCGGAAAACTTGCAACCGTGACGAATGGGGATCGAGCAACGCCATCTGGATCCACTGATGTCGCACCAGCTTACCGATGACGGGATTTCGCTCCATCAACTTGTACATGGTTTGAGCAGTCGTCTCGATTACGAACAGCAGCCGGACTGGCTCGTGGATTTCGACCATTTGCCAGGGCAATCCCGTCCGCAGATCGCTGGCCGCTCCGTCCATGACTCCCAGCAGTGCCGACACATTATGCGGCAGCTTGGTGCCGCAGCCCCAGCCGTAGGAATCGACGTACGAGAAATAGTATTCGAGGTTGATACCGGCACAGACCGGAACCGCCGCGCCCATGATGCGGGCCAGGATCGAGCTCTCGGCGTCGTCCTGCGTTGGATCGTAGGAGGTCAGGAAGGCCCGTCGATCGAGGTACAACCCCTGGGTCCGTGAACGCCGGCCGATGATGCAGATGGCATTGGAAGCGTGTCCGCATTCAGGTCGCGTTTGAGCCAGGTCTTCGGCACGCCCTTCGACATGCCGCCGCGCCGCCGGGAAGGTCATCGTCAGCGGGGCCGAGATGAAGCGGCGGCACCGTTCGTGGGCGTTTCGATCACACGTGTCCGAGATCAACTTGGTCAGCCCGGCGAAATCTTCCCGATGCGTGTCGGGGATATTTTCCGTATCAAACAACGTGACTTCATCGTTGCAGGTGTTGTGGAATCCGCCGATGACAATGGTCTCTTCAGGAACGTTGATGCCGCGCTGCGCGAGTCCTTCCCGAACACGTGCATCATTCATGATCTTGGCGAACGCCCGGCCATTGGGGCCACCCGGACTCCCACCGCAGGCCCCGCAGTCGTAGGCCGACTTATGCGGATTATTGAGACTGTTGGAACCGTGTCCGAGCGAAATGATCAAGCGTGCGAACTTGTCAGTCAGCCCCATTTCACGCAGCACTTTCTCTGCGATATTGGTCATTTCGAGGAGCGAGAAGCCGATCTGATCGGGCTCGGGACCGGGCGTCGGGCTGGTCCGTTCGAGCTGCAGCTCCGTCAAATGAGGCGCACGGACCATACCGCTGGCCGTGCGTTTGATACTGGCGGTCAGACGCGGAAACAAAATGCGCGCCAGCAGTGGGATCGAAGCCAGGACGCCGACACCCGCGGCCAGCACTGCCCCTCCGGCGAACCCGCGAGTCCCCACATTAAACTGGTGCGTCGCATTGCCCAGCAAACGCCGCGCTTTGGCCCGTTGACGGCTGGATTGTTCCAAGCTGTCGACGACATTCTCGGCGACCCAATGCTGAGGCCGAATCACCACCGGACACAACGGAACGAAGTGCGCATCCGCCGTTCCCTTGTAGTACATCGACACGCTGTAGAATCCCGCCGTGCTGAAGGTCTCGACGTCGGGCGCGATCTCCTCCATGTGACGGCGGAAGGATTCCTCGCGCTCATCGAGACAGAACATGGCCTGAAAGCGGGCCTCGGGAATTCGCTCGGTGCTGCGCTGAGATTGAATACTGATCGCATCGAGTGTTTGCGTGAGGAAGCGATGCTCATATGCCATGTGAAACAGTCGCCGCCGTTCCATCACGGAGAAGTCTTCAATTTCTTCGACCAGCGTGGCCCATTCCGTCTTCGGCATGCGATTCAAGTCTTGCGGCAGCCATCCCAGGACCTGAGCCAGTTGGAAGACCTGGAAGGCCCGCTGGTCGACGCTGAGATGGGTGTGCTTTTCTATTTGCGACTTGGCCACCTGTCGCAACTGGCTGAGCGGTCCCTGAAATCCCAACGTGGTTTTCGCGGCGTCGCGGAGGGCCAGCCGCTCGAGAATCAAGCGGATGGCGAGGAACTCCAGCATGCTCCCTTCCGGGATGGGGTGGGCCACGCGATCGCTACGAGTTTCGATCTGCAACAACATCCCCGCCCAACCGCGCAAGGCCAGCAGGGTGGCGGACAGATATTCTTCCCACTCTGATTCCGACACGCCGAGCAGATCGAGTGATTCGAGAATCGATTCCAGCGGGCCGATTTCCTGGTCACCCAGCCGAGTCAGTTCGGCCGACAATCCCTGCAGCCAGGTATCGGGAGGTCCGGCGGGTTGTTCGTACAGAACGATGAAGGCGCGGTAGAAGCCAAGCACTCGATGGGGCAACCGCCAGTTCGAAAAGCCCTGGTCAAGGAACGAGGCACAGAAGCGAATCAGCACTTCGTGAACTTGGGGGTCGATATCGTAGGTCGTCGCCTGCAGCAGCAGGTCGCGATGCCGGATCGGCTCGGGAGGGGGAGGCGTGAAGCTCTGCAGTCCGTGGACCCCATCGCGACAGATCCGCCAGAGGACTTGTAGGGTAAATGCTTCCCAAGTTTCGTCATCCCAGGTTTCAATTGACGACTCGCCGTAGTGGTGCAGCAGGTCGGCCAGCATCTCGTGAACTCGGCTTTCATGCTTGTGGCTCTGGGCTCCGCCATGATTGCGGCCAGAACCTCGCACGTCGCGCATGATCCAGTGCCGAGTCTTCCCGATCAGCAGCGAACGGGTCGCCGCGGGGACTTCTTCGCGAATCTTCCGGAGCGCGTCGGTTTCGGCAATGAACCAGCGCAGTTCCGAATCGGGCCCCGACCGCAGACGATTTTCCAGCATCGCGAGGCGCAGGTCGAACCGGGTACCAAACGACAGGATCAGTTCGTCGCCAGCAGGTCCCAGGTCATTTCGCAGGACTTCTTGCAGGTCACTGGGCAGGATGCGACCTTTGGCCAGTTCCGCGCGGTACCGCTCTTTGCTCAGATACGGCTGACAGCCAAAAATCCGAGCTCCCTTTTGGACACCCTCATCGAAGGTCATGTCCTCGAAGGCATGCAATGTATTGTGGTGGATGAAGACCGTAATCGGTCCCTGCGCTGGCAGCAGGTGTCCTGCATGGTCAATCGCATGTTGAAGGTTGTGCAGACGCGTTTCCCGATCAGGAATACTACTGATCGAAGGGGGCGGCTCGATGAGAGTGTCGTGCACGGCAACTGCTTTATGTTGCGAGGATACAGGCCGGACGCAAGGCGAATGTATCGACTGGCTAGCTGTAAAACGCAAATTCTAGCAAGGCGAACTGCAGACGCAGAGGCTGGCGTGGGAAATCGACTAGAACCAAACGCACAAAGAACAATCTACCATAAGCAATCGCTGAGTGGCGGGGGCATGCCAGATCGATTGTCGATTCCGCACATGAAAGGACTCAGTCATTCTGAACTTCAATGGATCACTCCTTGACACAATCCGTTCTACGCGCTGACCCTGCAAACCGCCAAGTCCAAGCGGATTACATTCTGGTTATCTTACGGAAACATTGACTGCAATGGTGATTGCGTCAAGCTGAGTAGGGCAAAGATATTGCCGTAATGTCAAGGAAATTGCCTGGACAAGGCCGATAGCAAAACGGGAAAATGGTCGGCTTGGTGGGTCTGGGGTGTTTGTGGCGAGGGGCGACCGGCGAAAACACCACCGCCCCCTTGCGGGGGTGGTTCCCGCGCCTTTGCACTACCATTGGTGCGCTGGCGGGAAGTTTTAGGTAGTGCAGAAGCGCGGGAACCACTGGGGCAAGCCCAGTGGCGGGATTCACATCTACCGCTGTGCCACCACAGCCAGGGCATCCGCAATCGTCGATAACAACACCTGGGCCGAATATGGCTTGGTGATCAGGCTTTCCCCCCGTTGTGCCACGAAGCCGGTTTGCGACGAGTCGGGGTCGTAGCCCGTGCAAAAGAGGATCGGCAGGTCGGGTTTGATCGCTCGAATCTGCTCGCACGCCTGATGGCCATTCAGCTTGGGCATGACGACATCCAGCAGGACCAGGGCGATGGTGTCAGAATGGCGCCTGAAGAACTCGACCGCTTCGATGCCGTCGCGTGCGAGGAGCGTGCGATACCCCACCTGCTGCAAGACACGCTCGGCATAGGAGGCCACTAGTGGCTCGTCCTCCGCAATCAGAATCGTCTGGTTGCCGTGCCGTCTGCGATCCGATGTCGCGTGGCTCGTGACTGCCTGTTGAGGTTCAACGAGCGGGAGATACAGGCTCACGTTCGTGCCGCTGCCCAGTTCGCTCTCGACCTGGACGCTGCCCCCGTGTTGCTCGACCATGCCATACACCATGGCCATCCCGAGTCCCGTCCCTTTGCCGACATCTTTGGTGGTGAAAAAGGGCTCGAAGATCCGCGAGAGAACAGCCTGGGACATACCAATGCCCGTATCGGTCACCGTAATCAGGATATTGTCGCCCGGGGTGGGATGCCGCAGGGTTTCGCAGGCGGCCCTGGTGAGTGTCAGTTGCTCGGTGGAGATCCGGAGCAGGCCACCCTGTGGCATGGCATCGCGCGCATTAATGCAGAGATTCATCAGCGCCTGCTGGAACTGATCGGGATCGATGTGGACCGCGCCACTCAGTTTGCCGTACGTCGATCGCACTTCGATATTCTCGCCAATCAACGGTCGCAGCAGTTGCAGTAAGTCGCGAATCGTCGGATTGGGGTCGATGGTGACCCGTTCATGCACATGACGCCGGCCGAAATACAGCAACTGACGCGTCAGGTTCATCGCCCGCTGTGACGCATCCATTACATATTCCAGATCATCCCGCGCCGGATGATCGGCCTCGATGGCGTCGGTGACGAGTTCGGTGTAGCCCCGAATCACTTGCAGCAGATTGTTGAATTCATGAGCGATGCCTCCCGCCAGAGCTCCGACCGCCTCCATCTTCTGAGCCTGTCGCAGTTGCTCTTCCTTCAAGCGCAGAGCGTCCGCCTGACACTTCTGTTCGATCGCAATCGCTGCCAGTTGAGCGGCCCGCGAAATGAAGTCCAGCTCAGACGGCGAGGGTTCGCGCGGAGTCCCGTAGTACATCGCAAACGTGCCGAGCACCTCGCCCGCAGAACTGACGATCGGCTCGGCCCAGCAGGCACCCAGACCATGCCGCGCGGCCAACTCGTGGTATCCCTCCCAATTCCGATGCGTGGCAATGTCACTAACAACCACGCGGCATTTCGCAAACGCGGCTGCCCCACACGAACCAGCGGTGGCGGCAATCTGGACCCCTTCGATCGCCTGCAGAAAGGTGGCCGGCAAACTGGGGGCCACTGCGACATGCAGACGTTGAGTTTCCCGATCGAGCGTCATGACCGAACATTGCAGGCCGAAATGAGTGCGTTCGGCCGCTGTCGTCAGAGTCTTCAAGACCACGTCCAGCGATTGACCCGTGGCGATTTGTTCCAGCACCAGATTGCTGTCACGTAGCAAGTTTTCCAGGTTGCGTACGATGGTCACGTCGGTGACATTGGCCAGGATCAGCTCTTCTTTGGCGAATTCGATCAGGCTCAGTCCGATCTCAATGGGAAACTCGGTGCCATCCCGGCGGACTGCCAGTTGCCGCAACCGTGAACCCGCCGGCCACATCCCGGGATCGGCTGCGAAGCGTTGCCGATGTTCGCGGTGAGCCGTCCGAAATCGCGCGGGAATCAGCAATTCGACAGGCTGATTCACGAGCTCCTGGGAAGTGTAGCCGAACATCTTTTCGGCCATCTGATTGATGAATACCAGCCGTCCCTCTTTGTCGCTGACCAGCATGGCATCGGGGGCCGACAACAGCAGATTGCGGAAGCGATTTTCCGATTCCAGCAACTGACGCTCGGTGCGGACCTGATACAGCACGCGTCCGACCGCTTCGGGCAGGTAGTCCAGGTATTCGAGCGATTTGCTGACGAAGTCCCGGACCCCGGTGCGCAGGGCCTGGATGGCGAGGGCTTCGTTACCATACCCGGTCACCAGAATGACCGGGACATCGTGGCCGGCGGCCTTCAATTGTGCGTGCAGTTCGAGGCCGTTCACATTTCCCGGAAGCAGATAGTCGAGCACGATCAGTTCGACAGAATTCTGCACCAGGTATTCACGAACCTGTTCAGCATTTGTGGCCCACTGGGTCACAAAGCCTGCTCGCTGCAATCGCAGTTGTTGCAGTTCTGCAACTCCCGGATCATCTTCGACGATCAGAATTCGTTCGATTCGTTTTTGTTGCATGAGCCGCACACGCTATTCACTACTAAATCGCCTGGGACGTCAGACCGCCCCCGTGGCAGACGCTGCTAGCGTCTGAACTCCGACTCCCGCAGCGTCGGCTACGGAGAAAACTCACTCACGCCGTCACACCGATCTCCGCAGGAATACTCACTACCTGCAAAAACAACCCCAATCGCCGAATGGCTTCCACGAACGAGTCGTATCCCACCGGTTTGGTGATATACACGCTGCAACCCAGTTGGTAGCAGCGTTCAACCTCGCGCGGATCATCCGTAGTGGTCAGCATAATGACCGGCAGCGCGGCCGTCAGTTCGTCCGCCTTCAACCGCGCGAGCACCTCCACGCCGTCCAGTCGAGGCATGTTGATATCCAGAATGGCGAGCAACGGACCTCCACGGACACGCTCTGCAAACCGTCCCTGGCAGGCGAAGTAGTCGAGCGCCTCCTGTCCATCCTTCACATGCACGATCCGATTGACGATCCCGGCTCGCTGCAGATTGATCTCCACCAGGTCCGCATGTCCCTGATCATCTTCCGCCAGCAGGATGACAAATGGTTCGCTGTGCATGATGGCCTCTCCAAAAAACTCGGCTGATGGGAGGGTGAGGCTCCTGCCGAACCGCGATTGAACTTCCGATCTTCTACTAATCAATAGATACGCAAATAAAGTGACTCAGGTTCGCCTGCTCAATCATGGAGTCGCTTACGCTGTCAATTCGACCCACCTTCTTAGTCATCCGAACCAGGCTCCGTAGGTAGCATAACATAAAACGTACACCCCTGTCCGACATTCGATTCGAACCACACTTTTCCTCGATGCCGTTCGACAATACGCTGTACGATCGTCAATCCAATTCCTTCTCCCGCAGCCATTTCCGGATGCAGTCGCTGGAAGGCTTGAAAAACCTTGGGATGATAGGCTGTCGCAATCCCCAGTCCATTGTCCCGCACATAGTAAGTCCGCTGGCCAGCGGGCGACTCGGGAGTCATTTCCAGGCTGCCGATTTCAATTTGCCCTGGTCGCTTCGGGTCCAGATAGTTGATGGCGTTGGTAATGAGATTGGCAAACACCTGCTCCAGCGCGGTGGGATCGCCCCACGCAAATTGCAGCGGTTTGATGGTAATGGCGGCTCCACGCTGCTCGGCAGTCCCGCGCACGGCCTCGACGATGCGCGTCGCGACTGCTTCGACATCGACTCGCTGCCAGCGATAGATCACGCGTCCCGTACGGGACAGCCGCAGCATGCCGTCGATAATGTTGCTCAACCGCAGCACACCCGACTGGACGTAACGCAGCGACTTGGCCATCGGGCCGTTCAGCAGCGCGACTCCACGATCTCGCACTCCCTCCGGGACTTCATCGCCCAGCAACAAGGCCCGCAGGTCCGCGCACGATAAGCCCAGTTCCTGGCCAAAGCCCTGCAAGTTGACCAGGGGAGAACGCAAGTCGTGTGAGACGCTGTACACGAACATCTCGTTTTCCTTGTTCTTTTGCTGCAGCTCCCGATTGGTCTCGCTCAGTTCGGTAGTTCGCTCATCGATACGCCGTTCCAGAGTCGCATTCAGGCGGCGGATTTGTTCCTCCGCAAATTTGCGTTCCGAGATATCCAGGACAATCGAACGGCTCGAGACATACCTCCCGTCGGCATCATGAATCGCGCTGGCAGTGACCACGACGGGAAATGTCGAGCCATCCTTGCGGACCATTGTGTATTCCAGGTTTCCAATCCACCCGTCGCGTTTGAATTGCGGGAAGATCTCTTCGAACCGGCCGCGGCTGTCGGCCGTGATCAGATCGGGAAACCGCATTTTTCCCAGCACTTCCTCGCGCGTATAGCCCAACCAGCGCAGCTCCGTATCATTCATCGCCACGAACGTGCCGGTGGCATCCAATGAGTGGTAGCCGCAGGGCGCATTGTTGTAGAGATCACGAATCTCGTCGGCGGAAGCCCGCAGTTCAGCCTCGACCCGCTTCCGTTGTGTGGCGTCGCGAAACACGGCCGTTCCACCCCAGACCTTGCCGTCGGCATCGCGCAGGGGACGCGCCGTGACACTAATCCAGCGCCCCTGGGGATTGAACGCGGATCGCACGTAGATCTCTTCGCTCTGGACGGTTTCATTGCGCAAGGCTCGAGGCAGCGGCAAATCGCGATCAGGATAGGGCGTGACCTGATCGGACAGGAACAGACCATATTTGCTCGACCAGTCATTGGGCGCGACGTCTTTCGCACCGACGCCCAGCATCTGTTCGGCGGCCGGGTTGTGCAGCAGAAAATTGCCGTGATGATCGACCATCATCACCCCTTCGCTCATGTTGTCGAGGATCGACTGCAACAGGTTCATCTTCTCTTCCACCGTGGCTCGCGTCCGCAGCAGATTCGCGGCCATGGCATGAAAAGCGCGATCCAATTGCGAGATCTCGTCGACCCCCTGCAGGGGGGGCAGCAGCGGCTGATTGGCGGCCATACGACGCGTGTTGTCGACCAGTTGCTCGATGCGGTAGCTGATCCCACGATAAAAAATGATCGCCAGCGAAACCATCACCGCGAAGCCCAGAATCGTGTAGGCAATCACAAATTCACGCAGGCGTGTCTGAGCCTTCAACAGGCTTGCTTGTCGCGCCTGGCTGGCCAATTCTGTCTGTTCGATGAAGGTGCTGAAGTCCCGGCGCAATTCATCCATTTGCCGTTTACCCTGGCCACTTTTCACTGCTGCTACCGCCGCTTCGGCCGCGCCGTCACGCATGTTGCGCACGGTCTTGGTATGCCAGTTAAACAGCGTCAGTGACTTTCCGGCGATCGACTTCGCTGCGACCAGTTGGACGGGATCGTCAACCACAAGCTGCTGGAGTGCGCGCAGCACCTCGGGCAACTGCTGGCTCGCCAACTCATAGGGCTCATTGAAGGCCGGGTCGCCGGTAATGACGTAGCCGCGCATCGCCGTCTCTTCATCCAGCAGCAGGGTCAGGGCTTGCCGCGCCTGCACCAGGATGTCCTTGGTCTTCAGCGACTGCTCATGGGCCAGAGTTTGACGCTGCTGAATATCGGCGAGCAGCCACGCGAATGTCGCCTGGATCAGGAACGGCACGATGACCAGAATCAGCCCCCGCTGCAAGATCGTGATCGGAAGTGGCATGCGACTGTTCATCGAGAGTTCGGCTCAATTTCCACGGCCTGACGGCACCCGGCACTCACTTTGGCAATTCGTAAATCAGCCGCTGGGCGCTAGAGCGGTTTCACTTAATGTTTTCGCATCGACGCGTCTGAGAGTATGAGGGTGCGAGAGTAACGGAGTAAGAGGGTGCGGGGATTCGATTGGACTATTTCTTTACTCTCATTCCCTCACACACTGTCACTCTCACACATTCCATTTGCGCAAACCTTTTGTTGAAGCGCTATAGCCCACGGTTTAGAACAATAATCGACTCGATTGAACAAAAGATCCGGAGGCTAATGCGTGCCGGCTGATTCGGTAATCACCCACTCGCTGATTCGAATTTCGTCATCGACAGAGACTTTCCTGACTCACTTTTCTGAATACAAGACAAATTTGCATAACTTTATGCTGCATTAGCTCCAGCACAGGCTATAAATCGTTACATCGACTCTTGTGACGTATTCGTCTCTGTTCACGAATCATACTCGGGTACTCTTGAGGCGAATGCCTGCAAACTGGCCGTAAATGTTGGATGTGGTGGATAGTTAACGTTTAGCGATTGTAGTGATTGTGTTAATCGGGGTGTCTCTGTCAGACGTGGCGGGTGAACTCGTACTATTCATTTTCGGGGGTGGAAACAAGTCTTCCTTTCCATTCAGCCCCAGACTTCCCGGTCTATGTTTAGACAATGCAACACGGCACATTGGGCTGGAACGAGTTCCGTCCCGACTCCTGCTCCGTCAGGAAATGCCGTGGAAAGTGATCGCAGGAATGTATTGCCGACCAGCAACACAACTGGTGGGCGATTCCGCGAACACAGCAGCGCGGGCCATTGTGAATCGAGTTGTCATTGATCTCAGTCTCGAATTTTCTCGGCCCAATGTCACCAGGTACTATTATGTCAAGTGTCCCTGAAATGAATTCAACGCCGTTAACTCCTCGCGTGCTGGTCGTCGATGATGAGCGTTACGTACGGGAAATTGTCCGTCGTTGGCTCGAACGCGTCGGCTACGAATGTACCTGCGCCGAGAGTGTCGGAGCCGCTTGTGAGATCCTGCAGCAGCAGACATTTGATATCGTCACCTCAGACATTTCGATGCCCGGCCAATCGGGGATTGAATTGTTGCGAACTATAAAAGAGAACTATCCCGAGACGGCCGTCCTGATGCTGACCGCGAATGCGGACACGCGACTGGCGATCCAGGCCTTAACACTCGGCGCCTACGGATATCTACTGAAACCAGTGGAACAGGAAGAACTCCTCTGCCAGATCGAACGGGCTCTCGAGCATCGTCGGCTGGTGGTGGAAAACCGGGCCTACACAAACCTGCTCGAATGGAAGGTTCGCGAACAAACGCGACATATCCGCCTGGCGCACGAAGAGACGATCCAGCGCCTGGTGACCGCCTGCATGTTTCGCGATGACGAAACGGGCGGACATATTAAACGAACCGGACTATCAAGCGCCCTGGTAGCCCAGGCTGCCGGCTGGTCGACAGAAATGGTCGAACTGATCCAACTGGCCGCCCCGATGCACGACGTCGGCAAGGTCGGCATCCCCGATTCGATCCTGCGTAAACCCGGCAAGCTGACCACGGAAGAATTCAAGATCATGCAGCAGCACACGGTGATTGGCGCGGACATGTTGTCCGGCTCACTCTCGCCGGTCCTGCAGATGGCCGAACAGATCGCGCACTTCCATCACGAACGCTGGGACGGCACCGGCTATCCGAATCGCCTGGCCGGCGAAGACATCCCCAAGGCCGCCCGCATCCTGGCAATTATCGATGTCTACGACGCCTTGACCCACGACCGAGTGTACCGCCGAGCCCTGCCGGAAGAGCAAGTCCTCCAAATCATTGAGGACGGCCGAGGAACTCACTTTGATCCCTCCGTGACCAAAGCGTTCTTCGAAGCGCTGCCGGGAATACGCACGGTCAACGTCTACGAACTCGACCACGAATTCGCGGCCACCCCGGAAGCGGCAGTCCCGCCAGTCCCGTGGATTTCAAACGTCCCGTCATTGGCAGGCGCCCACTAAATAGCGGCGGCTGAGCGTATCGTGGGACGGGTCTCCAGGCCCGTCCGTCGAGCGATCTTACGTCCCGAAATCAGCCACCCGAGTCTCGCTCCCATAAGTCCCAATGGTCCCATCCGTCCCATAAGTCCCATGAATTGTGATTGGTACTCATTGACGGACCGGCCTGGAGACCCGTCCCACGATACTAGCCCAACGCCACACGCAACTCGCGCAACAATTTCTCAATATCCTGCGCCGTGTTATATCCATGGATAGCAATCCGCACACGCCCCGCATGGCACATCACATGGATGTTCTGGGCTCGCAGATGCTGTTGAATTTGCTCAGCCTTCGGATGACGAAATGCCAGGATTCCGGCAATCGCCGATGCATCCTTCGGCGTCAGCAACTCGATCGGCAACTTAGCCAGCTCTTCCAGGCAGGCCACCGTCAGCGGCTGTGCTGATTGATTAATCGCCGCCAGACCGACGCTGCGAATGTATTCCAACCCCGCCCGGATCGCATACACCGCCGGGTAGTTGGGCATCCCCACCGTGAACCCCGCTGCTCCCGGCAAGCTGACGGCCTGTTCGAACCGCTGCGGTCCGAACGCATCCTGCAAATTGAACCAGCCTCCTGCGGGCACCGTCCAGTCGGCAGCACGTTTCGAGGGTACACCGATCAGTCCTCCACCATGACTGGCCAGGATCCATTTGTGCGTGCTACTGACGATCAAGTCGACATCGTCCAACTCCAGCGGAATGCGTCCCAAGGCCTGGGTCACATCCACTGAAACCAGCGCCGGCGAGTGCTTGCGGACGGCGGCGATCATCTCTGGCAGCCCGACTTTGAACCCGTTAAAAAAGCTCACCAGCGATGTCGTAACGAGTCGAGTCTTGGGCCCCAGCAACGGAATCAAATCGTCCGTGTGCAATGCCCCAGCACGACTGCGCCATATCTTCACAGTAGCCGGGCAACTGGGCTGCAACCACGGCGTGGCACCGGCAGGGAAGTCCAGATCGTTAATGACGATCTCATCCCCCGACTTCAACTGCAGAGCGGCCGCCGCCAGATTGTAGGCTTCGGACGAGCACGAGCAGATGCTGACTTCGCCCGCAGTCAGGCCATAGAATTCAGCGACCAGGTCCTTCGCGGCGTTCCACTGGGCCGCATGCTTGTCGCGCCCATCCATGCCCAATTGCTTGTCAGCAAAATACTGCTGGAGCGCCTGCCCCACGGCCAGCGGAGGAATCCCCTCAGCCGCCGAATTGAGATAGGTGATCCCGGCCAGGGATGGAAAATCGCGACCTCGTACCGCTTCAGTCAGCATGGTGTCTTTCTCTGGAAGAGTCTGGTCAGTGTCTGCGAGGCTCCTCGAATCGTAGCCCATCCTCTCCAGCGCAACAACGAAACAAATGCCGCGTAGCCCGACTCTTCAGTGTCAGGCAAGACTCGGCATGGCGAGCTGGCTTGTGTAAAATCGAGCGAGTTCCCATTGAACGAAGTCCACTCTGATGAAAAAGGCCAACATGCACAAAACGAAAATCGATATCCCGCAGGAAACGCGGGCGACCTTGGTCTACCTGTTGAACGAACGACTGGCCGATCTGATCGATCTCAAGTTGCAGGCGAAGCAAGCCCATTGGAACGTTAAAGGCCCGCATTTCATCGCGTTGCACAAGCTGTTCGACGAAGTGACCGGGGCCATCGACGAGCCTATCGATTCGATCGCCGAACGCATCACAACTCTGGGTGGCACAGCGGAAGGCACCGTGGCGACCGTTCACAAGCGAACCACGCTCGCCGCGTATTCACTCGAGATCGTGTCCGGTCACGACCACCTTGAAGCCTTATCGACAGCCGTCGCCACCGCCGGCAAATCGATTCGGGCAGCGATCGATCGCTCGGCCGAACTGGGCGACGCCGACACCGCGGATCTCTTCACCGGGATTTCACGGACCCTCGACCAGTACCTCTGGTTCCTGGAAGCACACTTGCAGTCGGATCGTTGAAACGCTGCTCTACGACTCCAACTCTTCCCACCGCGCATAGGCCGTTTGCAACCGCTGATGAATGACTTCAAGGTCATTCGTCAGCTTGGCAATCTCGGCACCGGCTTGTTGATAGAACGCCGGATCGGCCATCTTTTGATGCAAGTCGGCCTGCTCGGTTTCTAACTTCTCAATGAGCTGCGGCAGAGTCTCCAACTCGCGCTGATCTTTGAAGCTCAGCTTCTTGGCTTTCTCGGGTTTGGAACGTGCTGGTTCCGACTTAACCGCTGTCGCCTGGACCTGTGCTTCGACGGCTTGCTTCTGCCGCACCCAGTCATCGTAGCCGCCGGCATAATCCTTAACTTGCCCGTCGCCTTCAAACACCAGGGTACTCGTCACGACGTTATTCAGGAATGCACGGTCATGGCTGACGATCAACAGTGTGCCGGGATATTCCATCAGCAATTCTTCGAGCAGTTCCAAAGTCTCGGCATCCAGATCATTGGTCGGTTCGTCGAGTACCAGAATGTTCGACGGCTTAGTAAACAACTTGGCGAGCAGCAGCCGATTGCGCTCACCCCCCGACAAGTACCGCACCAGGCTCCGAGCTCGTTCACCCGAGAATAAGAAATCTTGCAGATAACCGACAATATGCCGGGGTTGACCGTTGATCGTGACGCTGTCGCCCCCCTCGGTGACGTTTTCGATTGCGGACTTACTCTCATCCAGCACGGCACGCAACTGGTCGAAATAAGCGACTTGCAAATTAGTGCCAATGCGAATGGTCCCCGAGTCGGGAGTCAACTCGCCCAGCAGGATTCTTAAGAGGGTCGTCTTACCCGCGCCGTTGGGACCCAGGATGCCGACTTTGTCGCCCCGAAAGATCGTCGTGTTGACATCGCGCAGAATCGGACGCCCGCCGAAATCGTGATTGATCCCCTTCGCGTCAATCACCAGATTTCCAGATCGCTCTGCCGTCTGCAGAGTCAAGTTGACGTTGCCAGTCTGCGTCTTCCGAGCCCGGCGTTCTTCGCGTAATTTCTCCAGCGCCCGCACACGCCCCTGATTACGAACGTTGCGCGCTTTGATTCCTTTGCGAATCCAGACTTCTTCTTCGGCTAGCTTCTTGTCGAAGAGAGCTTCCTGCTGTGCCTCGGCTTCCAGCGCCGCGGTCTTGCGAGCGAGAAACGTCTTATAATCACACGTCCAATCAAACAGCCGCGCCCGTTCGACTTCGACGATCCGCGTCGCGAGCCGCTGCAGGAACATGCGATCGTGGGTGATGAAGACCAGCGTGATTGACTCACGCAGTAAAAAATCTTCCAACCAACTGATCGATTCCACGTCGAGATGGTTCGTCGGTTCGTCGAGCAACAGGACTTCGGGATTTCCGGCCAGCGCTCGGGCGAGCAGCACGCGACGCTTCATTCCCGACGACAGGCTTTCGAATCGCGCTTCGGGATTCAGGCCCATGCGCTCGATCACGGTTTCAATCTGATGCTGAATCTTCCAGCCAGTCTCGGAATCGACTGTGTGCTGCAATCGGTCCAACTCAGCGTGTTGCTCGGCGCTTTCTCCGTGTTGCAGTAGCTGGGTCAGTGCATGGATACGAGCCACCAGCCGTCCCTGATCGCCCAGTCCATCGGCGACTTCATCGAAGACGGTGTGTTCTTCACCCGCAGGAACTTCCTGAGCCAGCCGCGCGATCCGCAGATTAGGACCCCGTTCGATCTCCCCCGCGTCCGGTTTCAACTCTCCATGAATCAACTTCATCAAGGTCGACTTGCCGGCCCCGTTACGGCCCATCAGACCGATGCGTTCGCCGGGCGTAATCTGCAGGCTGATGTCCTCCAGGATATTCGCGCCACCGTAGCTGAAACTGATATTCCGCAACTGCAACCAGGCCATGCCAACCCTCAAACCGTTTCACTCGTCAGTAACTGTAGCCTGACTCTCCGAGTCGGGACTTCTTCGTCTTAAAAAAATCCCGACTCGGAGAGTCAGGCTACATGCTCGGCTGCCGCCTCGCAGTCCGTCAAATCCGCATTGATTCAGAGACGGTATCATAGAAGGTCCATGCCAACCGGTGATAGCCTCGCCAGCGGGCGAATGACAGATTGGACGCGGCGATCTATAATAACGGGTTTCATCGACCGAACTTGATGCAAGGATTCTCAACGCCGTGAACTTGGACCAGCTCCGAACCGAAATTCAGCCACTGCGTGCAGCGTTGCTGGCCCATCCCCTGTACGGTGACCTGAAGAGTCCCGCCGCATTGCGGACGTTCATGCAGTATCACGTCTTCGCCGTCTGGGACTTCATGTCACTGCTGAAGGCGCTGCAGCAGCGGTTGTGCTGCGTCTCGGTGCCGTGGATTCCGGGGAGTCACACGTCAGGCGCCCGATTGATCAACGAGATCGTCCTGGGCGAAGAAACTGACTCCGACGGCGAGGGAGGTTTTTGTAGCCACTTCGACCTCTATCTGCGATCGATGACTCGTTTTGGAGCGTCGACCACTCAGATCGACCGTTTCTTGCAGTTGTTGCGAGCAGGAGCAAGTGTCGCCAGTGCATTGCAGTCGGCCGAAGTCGCGCCCCCCATTCAGCGATTCGTCGACCATACGTTCCAGACAATCGATGGCGGAAATGTCTGCGAAATCGCTTCCGCATTCACCTTCGGGCGTGAGGATCTGCTGCCGGGAGTCTTCCAGTGCATTGTGGATGAACTCAATCAAAACGTGGATGGAAGCCTGAGCGACTTCCAGTTCTATCTCAAGCGCCACGTGGAACTCGACGGAGAAGAGCATGGCCCGCTGGCCGCGCAACTGATGACCAATCTGTGCGGAGATTCGGTAGCGAACTGGCAAGCTGCCACTGCGGCCGCGGTCGCTGCATTAACGGCCCGACTGGCATTCTGGGATGGAATTCACGCAGCGATCGCCGTAGCTTGACTCTCCAGAGTCGAGCGATTTGATGGGATCTACGACTCAAAAAATCGCGTCAACGACCGCGGATCAAAACGACGTGATCAGGTGAGCCCCGTCCCGTTAGGGCGGGGGTTGATCGGCATTGATGAAAACACTGGAAAATAAGATGAAATTCGCTCCCCTCGCCCTCGTACTCCGGGGAGAGGAGCCGGGGGTGAGGGGCATTTCGAGCGTCGTTCGACTTGGTATTTCCGGGTCTTTCTGGAATTGGTTTCATTTCAGGAGTGCGAGTCGCAAGTAAATCGTGCCCC
>JAKFVC010000249.1 GCA_021732415.1 Planctomycetaceae bacterium | reverse complement strand
CCCAGCCCCTCTCCCCGGAGTACCAGGGCGAGGGGAGCAGTTTTGTTTATTTAGTCAGCCTTTTTTAGTATTTACGCCGTGCCGATATCCCCGCCCTTACGGGACGGGGCTCACCTGCCTGAATTTGCAAGGTTAATTACTCTGGTGACTCAATCGCATCCTGACAAGCCGGAATTCGCGGACCGACATCGCACGGAACACTATTTCGGGGGCGATGTG
The DNA here is from genome assembly GCA_021732415.1 of Planctomycetaceae bacterium. GTDB lineage: Bacteria > Planctomycetota > Planctomycetia > Planctomycetales > Planctomycetaceae > JAKFVC01. The sequence goes on along the minus strand of JAKFVC010000249.1, from coordinate 23,497 downwards.
CTTGTCAGTTCGATGACCAAATCTTTGTCGAGCGGTACCGTAAACTTCACGGGAGTTGTCGCGGTAGTCCTATAGGGTTCCGGCACTGCTTCATGTTCCTGCTTTCGGTCCTCGGCCAGTTTTTGCTCCCAGGCGGCTCGCTCTGCGGGAGTCACCGGTTTGCCGATTCGTCCGGCCCAGGGAGGTGCCGGTTCCGGCTTTCTGCCCGTCACTTTGCTGATGCTCAACTTGTACTCGCCCGGTGTCGCGCCCTTTCCGGCCGGCGTCGCGACTTGGAAGCTGCCATTGGCAGTGGTCGTGGCAAATGCTGGCTGACCACCACCTTGGGGCTGACAGGTCACCGTCGCTCCGGCCAGGGGGGCGCCATCCAACCGCACGACACCCTCAATGGGATAGATCCCGCTCCCACTGCACCCGAAACTGAGGCCTGCCAGGACCATCACGGCCATCAGAGCGTAGCGTTGCATCGCCGAGGTCATATTTTAAACTGCTCCGTTGGTGTGTCAGTTGATGAATTGCTGAAGACTCAGTAGGCGTGTGTCAGAAATAGTGCCGGTGAGCCGAGCGGTATTAGCGCCTGGGCTCACCGGCATTTTGATTTCTATTTGACCCGCTACAAAGGTCGTTGAAGCGTTTTAGTACTCTCCAATCACCTGACCATCGTTGCGACAGCCGAGATGCTGGTAGGTCTTGTAGTCGATACTCGCGCCGAGGAAGTGCACAGATCCATCGACGAAAGCGAAGTGCGCGCCACCGGTGTGCAGCGAGCGAAAACCTTTAGCCAGATTGTCCTGTGCATGCAGCGGATCGCCGGTGTTCGGAGTCTGCCCCGGCCAGGGTCTGTCGCCGCAGTTCGCGTTATCATCGATCGGCCAGTTGACCGGGATCAGCGTCGACATAGAAAGATGCCGTCCACTCGCGGAGGCCGCCCAGCCACCCCAACCGGGGTTGCCAGTCTGGGGGTCCGGGAACCGGCTTTCATACTGCGGGTACCATTCGTACTTCGGTTGGTATTCGCCCACAATAATGGTGTTTGATGTGCCGTCCGTGATGTGTCGCATATTGATGCGGTCGTGCAAGCGGGTGGTGCCGCTGACATTCGTGCCACTCCAGATAATGACCCCGCGGTTATCGCCGAGAGGATTGGCGGTCGCCCAACCTGCGAAGGATTTGCTGGATGTGTATCCCCAGGTCGGGTCGCCGGGAAACGAGATCTCAGGCGTGGCGTATTGTGCGAAAGGATTGGGGCACGAAGAACTGCCGCTGCCAATCCCTTGCGGCCCGTTGCAGCCGGCATAGTTCGTCCAGGGATTGCTGGTGTCGTAAGGATCGCTGGGACAACGCAGATAAGGCAGGACTTTGACGCCGTGGATGCTGGGAATGTCGGTGTTATTGGGAATCGGCATTGACTGAATCCATTGATACATGGCGGTCTGCTCCATGTACGGCAGAATCACGACATGCCAACTCGGCTGGACACTGGACTCGGTCACTTCTTTCCAGTTACCCCAACCACTGTCATCGGAGGTGGGAAACCCACGCCGATTGTCGTGGAAGTTCTGCAGCCCGAGAGCGAGTTGCTTGAGATTATTTTTGCACTGACTCCGACGGGCGGCCTCACGAGCCTGCTGCACAGCCGGCAGCAGCAGGGCGATCAGCACCGCGATGATGGCAATGACCACCAGCAGCTCGATCAGCGTGAAACCTCGCTTACGCGCACCAAAACCCAGCAGATTGACCTTGGGAAAGCAGGCAGAACCCACTAGAAAACGACGACAGAACACGATGAACCTCCTGCAAATCGAGCAAGACACGGCAGGGAAACCCGACCGTCAATTGTCGACAAATCAGAGCAAATCAGCAGTCATATACGTTCGAGCGGCTGACGGAGTGCGTCGTCGCATCAAAGTTTGCCTATTAATGCCTGGGGTGTCAAGCGTAGTGTCTTAAATTAAAAGCCTCCGAGAGAATTCTGGTGGCAGTTAGCGTGGCGAGTGATTTGCCTCGCGAACAATAGTCGACTTCATTATTGAGCCTGGAACGATTCTTGACCGACTGCCTCCGACGGCAGTGGAAGCCTTGGCCGTGTCTGATGAATCAATCGACATCAAATTTCACCACGGAGACACGGAGAGCACGGAGAACTGATTGGAGAATTCTCCGTGCTCTCCGTGTCTCCGTGGTGAATCTGCCTCCCTGATTTAAGGAGTTTTGGATTCATCAGACACGCCCTGGCCAAAAGCAAGAGGACTGCAACCAGAAGTGGCCGCAGTCCTCTTTATTGATATCGATCAAACTGTCAAAGTTATTCCGGCAGTTCTTTCACCATGAGATTGCGGTACTTGACGATGCTCTTGTCATCATGGGCCTGAATCGCAAAGGCACCCTTGCCGAGCTTGCGGGTGCCGGTGACACCTTCGGGCTCGGTGAAGTCGACAACCACCTTGTCATTGATCTTGGTGACAACGTTCTTGCCCTTGACGATCACTTCGAACTTGTACCATTCGTTGTCTTTGGCGATGGGGTCGTAGTTCTTGACGACGTTGTAGATGCTGCCATTGCGGACCGGATCGCGGTGCGAGCAATTCACTTGCACTTCATAGCCATTGGACGGCCAGGTTTCTTCGGGCTTGGTGTGAATGAAGAAGCCCGAGTTGCTGCCCGGTTCGGTCATGATTTCGCATTTGAATTCAAAGTTCTTGAATTCCTTATCAGTGAAGAGGTGCGCGCGTTTGCCGCGGACGACGATCATGCCCTCTTCGGCCTTGAAGTCGCCCTTCTCGCTCGCGGTCCAACCGGTCAGGTCCTTGCCGTTGAACAGCGAGACCCAACCGTCTTCTGCCGCCTGAGCGTTGATCAACTGAGAAATCATCAGTCCGGTCACCAAACCCAGGGCTGCCAGACCCATCAATCTGACTTTCTTTTCCACCTTCACCATAGAATGTTCCTCACCAGAGCCAATTCGTTGTCAAGCTGAAGCAGTTACGACGCGCTGCCATCGTAACCTGATCAAGGCACTGGCGACAAGGATTGGCGGATGCTGGGATGGTTCAGGATGACATGATCCCATAAGTCCTATAAGTCCCATCCGTCCCATAAGTCCCATGAATTAAGCATGGGACCAATGGGACTCATGGGCCGGATGGGACTTATGAAAGACGTTCCTTCGCTGGCAACCGCGATCGATTTTGCAGGCTGTAACGAAGCGTTGACTGGCAGACTCTTCGGGTGGCGTAAACTCTACGCAAAACAGGGGTCTGACGATCGCGGTTTTTGAAAAAGGTTAGGATTTCCCACAATTTCTCAAGTTTGACTTGTGAGGGGTTCCGCCGGATGGCAGGATGTTCTGCATGCTCCTCATCTGTGCTGACACCGTGCCGCAAAACAAGCTTAGCTACCTCGCATTCCGCCTGGCGGCGTTCGAGACTTTCAAGCTGCTTGAGTTTGCTCAACAAACCGGGCAAGAGTTCCGCGATCCATTCGGGTACCTCACCGAGGTCCCGTTTCTCCGCGGAGTTGCTCCCCAGGTTCAATTGTCTTTATTGGCAGAAACTTGGGCCAAGCTCCAATCGCCGCATGAAGAACATGCCACGCTGCTGGATGAAAGCGTGGTGTACGCCGTGTGCGAAACGGCCGCGCGGATCATGGAACAGATCCCCGAGTTATTCGCCTCGTTTACTGAGACCGGCCCCGTCAAATTCATCAATCAACCCGACAAGCTGCTGGTCCGCGATCTGCGAACCCTGCATCTGGAACTGTCGAACGAAGGTGATTTTCTGCTGATCAGCCAGTTCCAGGACTTGGATCCGGTCGAAGCCGCGAACTACAAAAAGCAATTCCGCATGAGCGACGATTATCTCGAGCCAATGTTCGAGGTCCTCGGCCGCTGGCAGTTTGCTCCAGAGACCCAGGCGAAGTTTTCAGGGCTCTTCAACGCGGATGAACTGGTCGAGTTGATGCCGATCCTGACGCTCGCGACATCTGGGGTGCGGCAGCTCGGGTCGTAAAACGACCGCGAACTTCGTTTGAATGAAGGCGAGCGTCCGGCGTAAGCCGGATGGTTTTTAGACGCGTCCGAGTAATTGCGAACTGACCATTTTAATAATCGACTCAGGCGAGCCCGGCGGCATAACGGGCTGTTGATTTAATCAGAATGTAAACATAATGTCAGTATACTTAATGTGAACGGTGATCCGGTTTAAGCGTTCAAACCTATGTTCAACGGGTAGCAACTGCCGCGAAAACGAAAATACGCGATTGGGACTTGATTAAATCAACTAGCCGATAAGCCCCGGGATTGCTCGTACTTTCCACGCGTCAGGAATCCCGGGGCTTACGCCACCGGGCTCGCCTGATCATCTCGTGAAGATGGACGGTGTGTTGTTGCTTGTATGTCGCTAACAACCATTGGGCTTACGCCCAACGCTCGCCTTACGCCAACAACTCGCGGACTACGTGTCCATGCACGTCGGTCAGCCGGAAATCTCGGCCGGCATAGCGGTAGGTCAACTGCTCGTGGTCAAAGCCCAGCAGATGCAGCAATGTCGCATGCAGGTCGTGGACGTGGACCTTCTTCTCGACTGCCGCGAATCCGAACTCGTCAGTGGCTCCGTGAACGTAGCCCCCTTTCGCTCCACCGCCGGCCAGCCACATGGTAAACCCATAGTGATTGTGATCGCGCCCACTCAGGGCCGGCAGTTCGGCCACCGGCGTCCGACCGAACTCGCCGCCCCACATTACCAGCGTGCTGTCGAGTAACCCGCGTTGCTTCAGGTCGGTCAGAAAGGCCGCAATGGGCTGATCCCATTCCAGCCCCAGCTTGCGATGGTTGGCTTCGATCGCATCGTGGTTGTCCCACGGCTGTCCGGCACCGCTGTAGAGCTGCACGAAGCGGACGCCTCGTTCCAGCAACCGGCGAGTCATCAGCAACTGGCGGCCGATGACACCTGAACCATATTGCTCCTGGGTCTCCTTAGTTTCTTTCGAGATATCAAATGCCTCGCCCGCTTCGGTCTGCATCCGATATGCGAGTTCGAACGATTGAATCCGCGATTCCAACTGCGGATCGTTCTGGCGTTGCTCCTGATGCTGTTTGTTGAGCTTCCCGACGAGATCCAACTGCCGCCGCTGATCTTCCAGTTTCCAGCGTCCGTTACGGATATTTTCTACCAGCTTGGTGACATCGGTATGTTGCGAATCGATGTACGTTCCCTGGTAGGCCCCCGGCAAAAATGCCGATCGCCAGTTCTGGGCGCCGGTGATCGGCAAACCGCCCGGGCACATGGCGATGAAGCCCGGCAGGTTCTGATTCTCCGAACCCAGGCCGTAGTTGACCCACGAACCAAAGCTCGGTCGGGGAAACCGGCCGTCGCCGCAATTCATCAGCCAGAGTGACGGCTCGTGATTGGGCACATCCGCGTGCATCGACCGGATGACGCACATGTCGTCGATACAGGCAGACGCCGTCTTGGAAAACATCTCGCTGACTTCGATACCGCTCTGGCCGTATTTCTGAAACTTGAACGGGGACTTGAACGCACCGCTGGTCTTGCGCTCGGTCCGCAAGGTCAAACTGGGCAGCGGCTTTCCGTGATATTGTTCCAGGGCCGGCTTAGGATCGAAGGTATCGACCTGCGACGCCCCACCATTCATAAAGAGATGCACGACCCGCTTGGCCTTACCGGGCAGAGGCGGCTGCTTCGGTGCCAGCGGCGTGTTATCACGTGGAGCCGCCCAGGAAGGAGACTCTTCGGCCAGCATGCTGGCCAGCGCGAGAGCCCCAAAACCAGTGCCCGCCCGAGTCAACATGTCGCGGCGGGAAATCGGAGGGAAGTCCATCACAGGGGGTCTCGCTGGCAGGAAATTGGCAGGACGCGCCTCACCGATTGTAAACAATCCGGGTGACTCAACAGAAGTGTTCTTCACCAGGCAAATGGGTCGGGTCTGCGATTTTTCGAAATTGGCGGTCTGCGAATTTGGCAAGCAGACACGCTCAAATCCGCCAATTTCCAAAAATCGCGGCCCCGACCCCGCCTTCCGTTATACTGACAGAACGATAGCCGTAGAAGAATTCGTGAGAATTCTTGAGCTTTCGCAGCCGTGCAGTTTGGGGTCGAGCCTTCAAATTTCAAAATTGGCCAGTCGTTTGTGTTGGTAGGCTCGCATGACAAGATGGCCAATTTTGAAGTTTGAACGCCCGACCCCGAATTCGCATTAATCGCCGAGACACCATGACCGACCCCGCCCCCGAGAAACCACCGCGACGCATCCGCTATGCCGGAAAGAATCCGCGGAGTTTCCATGAAAAATATAAAGAGCATCAGCCCGATCGCTATGCCGAGGATGTTGCGAAAGTGCTCGCCGGCGGCAAGACGCCGGCGGGTATGCATCGGCCGATCATGGTGCAGGAGATTCTCGCAAACCTTGCCCCTCGCCCCGGAGAAATCGCGGTCGACTGCACCCTGGGATATGGCGGACACGCCAAAGAGCTGCTGGCCGCGGTGCAACCGGGGGGACGGCTTCTGGCGATTGATGCCGATCCGATTGAACTCCCCAAAACCGAAGCGCGGCTGCGGGCGTTGGGGTATCCTGAGGAATCACTCGTCGTTCGGCGGATGAATTTTGCTGGTGTGCTGCAGTTCATCTACAGCGAGGCCCCCGCCGGCGCTGACGTGCTGCTGGCCGATCTGGGGCTGTCTTCCATGCAGATCGATAATCCGGCGCGGGGCTTCACGTTCAAGTCGGATGGGCCGCTCGATATGCGGATGAACTCCGAACATGGCCAGCCGGCCTCGGCCCTGTTGAGCAAACTCGACGAGGATGATCTCGCGGAATTGCTTGTGAAGAACGCCGATCTGGCCAATGCGGAACCACTTGCCCTGGACATCTTGCGGGCTCATGACCGGGCCCCGCTCGAGACCACGCAGGCCCTCGCAGCTGTGGTTCGACAGGCATGTCTGCGTTTGCCAGCCGACGGAGATCGATCGCCCGACGATATCGTCCGAGGCGTCTTTCAAACGCTGCGGATCGCCGTGAATGACGAGTTCGGGGCGCTCGACACGTTCCTCCGCAATCTGCCGTATTGCCTGCGTCCGGGGGGCCGCATCGCCATTTTGACGTTTCATTCCGGCGAAGACCGCCGCGTCAAAGAGTCTTTCAAAATGGGACTGCAAAATGGCCTGTATGCATCCGTGACGAAAGACGTCATCCGGACCTCGCGCGAAGAGCAACACGCCAACCCACGATCGTCGTCGGCGAAGCTAAGGATTGCCGTCCGCGGGGAATAGCGCTCAACGGCGATTTGTCTAATGGGAGGGCGAGGCTCCCGCCGAGCCTAATACGACCGCAGGTCGGCGTCCGCCGGAGGCCCCATGCCATGCCTCCGGCGGTCGCCGAGCTAAAGCTCGTATTAGGCTCGGCGGGAGCCTCGCCCTCCCATCAGCCTGGACCTGAACTCTAGTTCGATTTCAGTTCGAACTTCAACGGCGCAGTGGACTTGGTTGTCTCGGCGGTTAGTTCGGATTTGTCGTTGTATTTCTGCGGGATGTAGTCTTCGCGTGCCGGAACTTTCTTGCCGGGTTCCAGCATGGAATCGATCATTTTGCCAGGATTTTCCCGGCTGGCGCGGATCTCGACCCGTTTTTTGCCGGGGATCATTTCGACAGAAAAGGCCCCGTTCTTGATCGGCCCCCCTTCCGGGCGGCCTTTCCCGTCCGCAGGCTGAAAGAGAATGTCCCCTTCGGGAATCGGCTGCCCATCAAAGCTGGCAGTTCCGGTAACGCGGTAACGTTGCAACGGGTCGTCTCCGCCACATCCGCTGGCAAAAATCGACACGGCGAGAATCACAACTCGACATAGAACAGAGCGCATAGGAAGACTCGACTCACGGAAAAAGAGGGGATCTCAACCAACAAGAAATGGCGGGCGGCGATCCCGTGGCAGACGCTGCCAGCGTCTGCGATCCGACGCTGGCAGCGTCTGCCACGGGGGCGAACACCTTAAGTCAGATTGATCGAACAGGCTGGCTATCCCCGATTAGAACTCGCCGATGATTTCGCCCAAGGCTCGAGTTCCCAGAGATTGGAAGGTCACCGAGCTGATATTGTCCGATACGAACCGGACGGCACCGTCGCCCATCAACACATGAGCTCCACCCACGTGCATGCTGCGTACGTACATGACATTCTGGCCGCTCGTGGCACAGGGAGCACGCACGTTAACCGTGCCATCGCAATTGCCAGTCTCTGTGCGATCACCAACCGAAGGATTGGGGGGCAGATTTGTCGTCACGAGGGTATTACCGTCATAAGTGTTGTAATAGCGGCCTCGAATGTCGTGCTTCGACACATCTTTCACGATCAGGATTTCTCCTGCCATCACGGTGTTTGAAGTGCCATCCGTAACATCGCGAATCCGCGTCGAGGACAGCCCGTAAAACATTCCGTTGGAAGCACCGCCGCCCCCTGTCGTACCGAAGATCGTCGACCCCGAACACAGCGCATAGTTCCCGCTGAATCCTTGTTGCGGCAGGCTGGTATAGGTGGCGTTCTTGGGGCCGGAGGGATCAGAAGGACAAACCAGGTTCGGAACAACGGTCGAGATTGCCGGTCCCCAAGTCGTGCAGTCGGACGATCCGGCCATCCCGGGGGTCAGCAAGTTGTAGAGCGGAGCTTGATCGATATACGGCAGAATTCGCTGCATCCAACTGGAACGATTGGTCCCTTTGCCACTGATGTCCTGGGCAATCAACTGAAATTGACCAGGAGGCATGACCGTGAACGTGTCGTGGTAGTTGTGCAGGGCGAGACCAAGTTGCTTCAGATTGTTCTTGCATTGCGAACGCCGGGCGGCTTCGCGGGCTTGCTGTACCGCCGGCAGCAGCAGAGCAATCAGGACGGCGATGATGGCAATCACCACCAGTAACTCAATCAGGGTGAACCCCTTGTGACAGGACTTCGAGCGCATCCAAAATCTCCGTGGGTCAACTGGAATACAAAAACGATTAAACAGACTACAAATCGACAAACGAGGCAGAATGGCTCGACTCACAATGGGATGAATATCCGGTGGGCTCGATCCGAGGAACTGGGTATTGTCGACGCAAAGTCTGACATATGTCAAGCGGTAGATGTCTTCAACAATTGCAGTTCGGGCGGCAGGAACAACTTGTTCCACGCTTTGCCTGATACGTCGCAGCCCAGTAGACTGCAGAGGCGCGATCCGGTCGGTTCCCACGGCTTACTCAGTCAGGCCCACGAGCGTCATGACGTCAGCGACTTCCGCGTCCTCCGGGACCCCACACGAGCCGATCAGGCCCACCACGATTCCGGATCAAGGGCGGTCTCAACGCTCGCGGTACGGACTGGTGCTGGCGGGCATCCTGATCGTGCTGGCGTGCGTCGCGGCTGGTGGCTGGTACCTCTATCGGGCCTCCGCCCTGCGCGCGATTCCGTCGCAGATCATGGCTGCCGAAAGACTGTTGAACGCGGGCAAGTTTGTCGACGCCCGCAACAAGGTCCAGCAGGTGCTCTGGTGGCAACCGCGACAGTCTGAGGCCCTCTCGATTCAGGGACGTTGCCTGCTCGGCGAAGACTCCGTCGACCTGGCGACTCAGGTGCTGTCATCCATTCCTGAAGACTCGCCTGGCTACGAAAAGGGGGGGCAGGCGCTGGCCACGGCCTATCTCAAGCGAGGAGAGCTTGAACTCGCTGAGATTGCGATGCGGCGTTATCTTGACCGCATTCCCACTGAGGATACCGTTCGAGACGAACTGCGCTGGCTGTACTTCAATCAATTTCGGACCCGTGAGCTCCTTGGCTTACTCGAAGAGAAATTGCAGCTCACTGAACCAGGTCCCACATCCCTCCCCACCCTGGCAGATTTGCTGGATAGCGAATACCGCCAGCAGGTGCCGTTTGAAGGGAAACAGTATCTCGCGGGAATCGAACAACGCAAACCTGGGCAGGGACTGGTAAATCTGGCATTGGGATATGCGGACTGGCGGATGGGGGAGGAATCGGCGGCACGCAGTCATTTTCAAACCGCTCTCGCCGCTCATCCAGACCATCCACAAGTCCGCTTCACGATTTGTACCTTCTTAATCGAACAGGGGCAGTTCGCAGAGGCGACATCCGTCCTGACTCGCATTCCGGTTCCTGACCACGACGACCGCTATTGGGCTCTCCAGAGTCAGTTGGCAGAACAAGCCAAGGATGCCAGTCTGGCTCTGAAACATCTCGACCGAGCCATCCAATTGCATGGCATGGACCAAGTTTATGCATTCCGGCGGGTCACTCTGCTGCGTGAGTTGGGACGGGACCAAGGCGCTCCCGAAGCGGCAAAACTCGCCCACGAGCTCTTGAAAGCGGATCGCGAACTGGCCGATGTCGTGGAGGTCCGAGCCCACTATCGGCCGACGAAGGCCGTCGCCGCCCGCATCGCCGCACTGTGCGAACAACTTGGGAAAACGGTACAGGCGAAGTATTGGCGGTTGATCAGTGAGACCTTGCCTGCCAACAGGAAAACCAAGCGATGATCTGGCGACTGAGTTTCGCGATTCGAAGATGCGGCCAGCTGATCTGCGTGATGCTAGTTCTGGCGGGTTGCGACGCTGCGCCCGTTCCGCACGCGCCTGTGATCTCCACTCCTGCGAAATCAGCTAACACCTCATCCGATGTCTCTTTAGTAGAGAAGCCAATCGCCAGAGCGGAAGGCGTGCCGCTGCCCGTCACTTTTCGATTTAAATCCATGACGCCTGAATCGGGTGTGTCGTGTGTCTACTACGGTGGGCCAAGTGCCGAATGTTACATGACCGAACAAAATGGCGGCGGGACAGCTCTATTGGACTATGATGGAGACGGAATACTCGACCTGTTTTTCAGTAACGGATCTCACTTCCTGAAGCCGGCCGAGGAAGTGGGAGCCTCGCAGCAGATTTTTCGCGCGCAAGGCGAGTTTCGCTATCAGGACGTAACTGCCTTATCCCGGTTGACGGCCTATGGATTCGGGATGGGAGCCGCTGCCGCCGACTTTGACAATGACGGTTTCGTCGATCTCTTCGTGGCTGGTTATGGACAGAACCGCCTCTGGCACAACTGCGGGGATGGCACGTTCGAAGAGGCCGCGTTGCCTCGGTTGCCGACATCCAAGACCTGGGGGACGAGCGCCGCATTTGCTGATCTGAATGGCGACGGGTTGCTGGATCTGTACGTCGTCAATTATGTCGACTGGACCCCTGACGATCCCCCGTGTTTTTCGGAACATCAGGGGCGGCCGATCAAGATTTCTTGTAGCCCCGTCGGCCGACCCGGCCAAGCCGATGCGCTGTATCAGAATCTCGGTGATGGCCGGTTTGAAGATGTGGCGAAACAGGCGCGAGTTGCCATCGGACCGGATGGCAAGGGATTGGCCGTGGTGATTGCGGACCTCGATATCGATGGTCTGCTGGATGTGTACGTCGCCAATGACACAACCCGCAACTTTCTGTTTCGCAATCAGGGATCGATGCAGTTTCATGAAGAGGGAGTCTTCCGCGGCGTCGCCTTTTCGGAAGACGGGATCGCGGGAGCCAGCATGGGAATCGCGTGCGGGGATTACAATCGCGACGGGTGGCTCGATCTGTTTGTCACGAATTTTCTCAATCAAGTCAACGATGCGTTTGAGAACCTCGGCGAAGCAGGATTTCGCCCGATCAACGGCCCACTGGGACTCGATACCAGTTCACGGGCGAACCTCGGGTTTGGCATCGTGCTGTCGGACTTCGACCTCGATGGGTGGCCCGATCTCTTTATCGCTAACGGGCACATCTGGGATCTGACGTCGCTGGGACTGCAATATGAGTACCAGATGGCGTCGCAATTGTTCGCCAATCGCCACGGCGAACGTTTTGTGCGCCAGTTTCCGGAAGACGGCTATTTCCAGCAGAAATGGCTCGGCCGTTCAGTCGCCACCGGGGACCTCGACAACGATGGCGATACCGACATTGTCGTGGGCAACTTGCAGCAGTCGCCTTCTCTTCTGCGGAATGACACTCTGCCGCGCGGCGGAAGCATTCGATTGAAGTTTATCGGAGTCCAATCAGCCCGGCAGCCACTGGGTTGCCGCGTGGTGGTTGATATTGGGGAAGGACGCCCTTACGTGGCGACCGTGCCCGCCGGCGGGAGCTTTCAAGCCTCATCCGACGACACCGTCATCGTCGCAACGGGTGCCTCGAAGTCAGTCAAGGAGGTCCGCATCTTCTGGCCGAATGGGCAGATTGAACGCTGGCAGAATCTCACGACCGGTATGTTGCATCAATTGCTCGAAGGGACCGGCCAAAGGTGAGCCGGTCGAATCTCCGTAGCGGAATCTCGTAAGAGTTCCGCCGAGCCGTCTGGAGATTCCCGCGGAACTCTTACGAGATTCCGCTACACCGCCCGCCTGCGACGGAATCGATCACCGTGACTGGTGAGGATGCACTTCACTGTTCAAGAAGTGATCGGCAATATCCGATCCGTATGGAAGACCTGACCTGCCTGCAGAGTTTGCCTCCCAATTGCCGCCTGTTTCACCCCGACTGTAGATTTTACGTCTTTATTTTTGAGGGCTGACACTTTAGGAATTCCGAGCTGAAATCGGTTTTTTCTCCTTGACGATCAAATTTGGCCAGTGGTACTCTAAACGCCAGTTCGAGATTCATGAGAAGTATTGGTCCGAGAATTGCGACTGCTCGCACTGAGTTTACCGCGAGAGTCTGCTGACAACGCAATCCAGCCGATAACGCCTGCCCACAGCGCCCCAAACCGGCAAGCGTTACACTAACTGCCAGTTGACCCCACGGTTGACCCGCCGGAAAAAGTCCAACCACTAAAACCGACCCATGCCCCGGTAGAGTGATAACCGTTGCAGACAATCAGACAACTCACATAAACAACTGCCTTGCTGAGTCATTGGTTTGGGGATACCCTACCGTGACCCAACTTCGCTGAGTTGTGCAAACACTACAAGTTGACGATTTGAGTTAGTTAGTTGGATAGTTGAAAATTCCCTCACACAGCCAGAATCCCTTTTGGAGTCTTTCACGATGGCAGATCAAGCGAGCAGTTGGGGTTGTTGCGACCCCGCACACTTTCGGCGGATGAATCGACGTGGATTCTTGACCGTTGGCGCCGTCGGTGGTGCTTCTGCATTGACGCTGTCCGATATGTTCCGGATGCAGGAAGCTCGGGCCGAGCTGAAGAAGTACGAAAAGATGCCGGCGACTGCCAAGTCGCTGATTCACATCTATCTGCCCGGTGGTATGGCTCATCAAGAGTCGTTCGATCCGCATCCGTTCGCCCCGATTGAATATCGTGGTGAAATGGGCACCGTCCAGACCAAGATCCCCGGTGCTCTGTTCGGCGAAACGCTGCAGCAGACCGCGCAGGTTGCTGACAAGTTGTGCGTGATCCGATCGATGACGCACGGTGAAGCAGCACACGAACGTGGTACGCACAACATGTTCACGGGCTATCGTCCCAGCCCGGCCCTGCAGTTCCCGAGCATCGGTTCGGTCATCAGCCACGAGTACGGCCCCCGCAACAACCTGCCGCCGTACGTCTGTGTTCCCGGCCAGCCGAACGAATTCGCCGGTACCGGTTACCTCAGCTCGTCGTTCGCTCCGTTCAGCCTGGGTTCCGACCCGGCTCAGGGTGGCTTCAAGGTCCGTGACCTGAACCTGCCGGGCGGAATCGACGATTCCAGGTTCACCACACGCCGCAACGTGCTGGCTGCCGTCAATGACTACTTCCAGAAGAAGGAAAAGTCAGACGAACTGGCCGCAATGGACACGTTCTACGATCGCGCTTACAGCCTGATCAGCTCACCGGAAGCTCGCGAAGCTTTCAACATCGACGCCGAACCGGCCGCTGTGCGTGACGAATACGGTCGCGGGACTGCCGGTGCCCGTATGTTGCTCGCTCGCCGCCTGGTCGGTGCTGGCGTCCGCCTGGTCAACCTGACCTACGGTGGCTGGGACATGCACAGCGGGATCGTCGGTGGCTTCAAGGGTCAGATGCCCGAGTTCGACAAGGCCTATGCGACCTTGATTCGTGACTTGGAGCGGACCGGCCTGTTGAAGGACACGATGGTCATGATCTCGTCTGAATTCGGACGGACTCCGAAGATCAACCAGACCGCCGGTCGCGACCACTGGCCCAAGGTGTTCAGCGTGGTGCTCGCCGGTGGCGGGATCAAGCCGGGCGTGATTTACGGCTCGTCGAACTCGATCGCTTCGGAACCCGAAGAAAACGCGATCGGTGTCGAAGACCTGTTCACGACGGTCTATCATTGCATGGGAATCGTGGCTGATCAGGAACTGATGGCCCCGGGCGACCGTCCTATCGAAATCTGCGACGGCGGAACTGTTCGCAAGGAACTCCTCGCCTAGTTCGTCTTGACTATCGATGAACGCCGAGGTGGGAGGACTTCCTGCCTCGGCGGTTTTTATAGGTGGAAGTCGTCCAACGACCAAATCAGCCGGAACGCGTTAGCGTCCGGTTCAGTTGCAATTGCGAGTCACTGGTGGCTCGAACCGTGGGCTAACGCCCAGCGGCTGATTTGTCTGTCGGAAATTGAAGTATATTGAACAGCGGCTAGCAGGATGCTCGCCCACGACGCATGGATGCGGTCAGTCCAGATTCATCAGTCCCTTCGCCCGCTTGAGGCGCAGCGACGTGTTTCGTGAGGCGTCCTATGATTCGTGCGTTGTTCGTGGCAGCTGTGTTCGCTGTTTGTGCCCCGGCCTGGTCGTTTGCCGCTGCTCCGCAGTTGGGTGGCCTGACCCCGCGTGGTGTGCAACGTGGTACCGATGCTGAAGTCATCTTCAGTGGTGCCCGGCTGGAAGATGCTCAAGAGGTTCTCTTCTACGAACCGGGCATCTCGGTCGTCAAACTGGAAGCGGTCAACACCAATTCGGTGAAGGTGATGTTGAAGATCGCCCCCGATTGTCAGTTGGGTGCCCACCGCCTGCGACTCCGTACCGCGAGCGGCATCAGCGACCTGCGACACGTGATGGTCGGCAATCTGCCCGCCGTTGCGGAAGTCGAACCGAACAGCGATTTCGCCACGCCGCAAGTGATCCCGATGAACGTCACGGTGATGGGCGTCTCCGACAATGAAGACGTTGATTACTTTGTGGTCGATGCCAAGAAGGGCGACCGCATCTCGGCCGAAGTCGAAGCGATCCGCCTTGGCATCAGTATGTTCGACGTCTATGTCGCGATCCTGAACTCAGCCCGCTTTGAACTCTCCGCCAGCGACGACAACGCGTTGATCTGGCAAGACGGCGTTGCCTCCATCATCGCTCCCGAAGATGGCAAGTACATCATTCAGGTTCGCGAAACTTCCTATGGCGGAAATGGCGGTTGCCTGTATCGCGTCCATGTTGGTAACTTCCCCCGCCCGCTCGCCACGATTCCGGCTGGCGGCAAGCTCGGTGAACCGGTCACCGTCAAGTTCCTCGGCGACGTCGCTGGTGACAAAGAGCAGCCTTTCACACTGACTGCCAACGGTTTGGATAAGTTCGCCATCTTCGCTCAAGACGATAAGGGCGTGGCCCCCTCGCCGAACTGGCTGCGAGTCTCCGAATTCGGCAACGTCCTCGAAGCCGAGCCCAACGAAACACACGACAATGCCACGAAGTTCGAAGCCCCGATGGCCTTGAACGGCGTTCTCTCGCAACCCGGAGACACCGACAACTTCCGCTTCACCGCCAAGAAGGGTCAGGTCTTCGACGTTCGCGTGCATGCTCGCAGCATCCGCTCACCGCTCGATCCGGTGCTCTACATTTTCAACGCGGGTGGTGGAGCCCTCGCCGGGAACGACGACAGCGGCGGACCTGACAGCTTCTTGCGGTTTACGGCTCCGGCCGATGCAGATTTCGTCATCAACGTCTCGGATCACTTGAAGAACGGTGGCCCGACCTATGCTTACCGAGTCGAACTGACGCCGGTGAAGCCAGCCGTGAAATTGTCGGTCGGTGAGTTCGTGCAGTACGTCCAGCCGACCGTCTCGATTCCGAAGGGCAATCGGACCGCGGTGATGATCAACGCTTCCCGTATCGATTGTGGTGGAGCCATTACGATCAAGGGACTGGATTTGCCCCCCGGCGTCACGATCGAGACTCCGCTCATGCCGGCCAATCTCAGCAGTGTTCCGGTCGTCTTCGTGGCGGCTCCCGATGCCGCACTCAGCGGTCGCATGGTCGATCTCGTCGGCGTCCTCGAAGATGCCGAGAAGAAGCCGGTTCTGGAAGGTCATCTGCAGCAGGACGTCGTCCTGATTCGCGGTCAGAACAACAATCCGTTCTGGACCGAAAGCGTGCCTCGTCTCGCTACCGCCGTGACCGAGGAAGCTCCGTTCTCGATCGAGATCGTCGAACCGAAGGTACCCATCGTGCACGATGGTCAAATGGGTTTGAAAGTCATCGCCAAGCGTAAGGAAGGCTTCACGGCTCCGATCAAGATCGACATGTTGTGGATGCCCCCCGGCATCAACGCCAGCCGCGAAGTTTCCATTCCGGAGAAGGCGACTGAAGCTATCATCCCGATGAATGCCGCTGGTAACGCCCAAGTTGCTGACTGGAAGATTGCGATCACGGCCTCGGCCACAGTCGGCAACGGTCCGGTCTTCATCTGTTCGCCGTTCGCCACCTTGAAGGTCGCTGAACGTTACCTGACGTTCGCCTACGATCAATCGGCTGTCGAGCAAGGCAAAGACACCGAAATGGTCATCAAGGTCACCAAGGTCAAGGACTATACGGGGCCCGCCAAGGTGACGCTGGTCGGCTTGCCCAACAAGGTGACCACCGATCCAATGGAAGTGAATAAGGACCTGGCCGAGCTGATCTTCAAGATTAAGACCGACAAGGAATCGCCCGCTGGCAATCACAAGAATCTGTTCTGCCAGGTCATCGTGATGGAAAACGGCGAACCGATTTTGCACAACCTCAGCGGCGGCGTACTGCGGATCGACGTGCCGCTGCCCCCGAAGAAGGATGCCCCTCCGCCCATGCCAGTCGTCGCAGCCGCGCCGACTCCCGCAGTGGTGGCACCAGTCGCTGCTCCGCCGATGAAGCGGTTGACTCGCCTGGAGCAATTGCGGGTGGAGCAGGCCGAACGTGAAAAGGCTTTGAAAGCTGGCGGGAAGTAGTACATTGCGGTTGATGGGAGGGCGAGGGCCCCAGAGGGTACCCCGCCGAGCCGGATAGTCTAGCGACAGTCGAATAATGCTTGCGGTTCGGCGGGAGCCTCACCCTCCCATCGGCCGCAATAGACACGCCAAGTTAAGACGCCAAAATATCACAACACGAATTTGCCGGTTTAAGGATATCTCTATGAACGTGAGTCGCCTACTACTCGCGAGTGTGCTGATCAGCGGTTTGTGTGTCGGTTCGGTTGGGGCTCAAGACAACCCCGTGGCCGAACTGCGGGTCTTCCCGGCCGACATCAACCTGTTGACCGCCAAAGACCGCCAGTTGCTGGTGGTGCAGGCGGTTTATGCCAGCGGTCTCACACAGGATGTGACCTCACAAGCGACGATGACCCTGGCGAATCCCGCCCTGTGCCGTCGCGATGGCAACACGTTCTGGGGTGCTGCTGATGGAGCCACCGAACTGAAGGTGGAATTCGGCGGCAAGATGATGACCGTTCCGGTCAAAGTCGAAAAGGCTGTCGAGCCACGCCCGATCAGCTTCAAGCTGGACATCATGCCGATCTTCATGAAGGCCGGCTGTAACAGCGGTAGCTGCCACGGTGCCGCTCGCGGTAAAGATGGTTTCCGTCTGTCGCTGTTCGGCTTCGATCCTAACGGTGACCATTTTCGCCTGACTCGCGAAATGAGCGGTCGACGCATCGACCTGGCCGTTCCCGAGGCCAGCTTGACGATTGAGAAATCGATCGGTGCCGTGCCCCACACGGGCGGCAAGCGATTTGAATTGAATACCGAGTATGCTCAGGATCTGGTTCGCTGGATCTCCGATAGCTGCCCGATTGACGCGGCCGCCATCCCGACTTGCACGGGCCTGGAACTCTATCCGAAGCAAGCGGTGTTGGACGGTCCTGGTGCGACTCAACAAGTCACTGTCCGAGCCACGTATTCGGACGGTACCGACCGTGATGTCACCAACCTCGCCCTATTCCTGACGAACAACGACAACTCGGCTTCGATCAATGACAAGGGGCTTGTCACCGGCGGAGCTCGCGGCGAAGCCTACGTGATGGCTCGTTTCGCAACGCACACGGTTGGATCGCAATACATCGTGTTGCCGAAGGGGCTGAACTTCACACCGTTCCAGTCCAAGGAAACGAACTACATCGACACGCTGGTTAATGCGAAGCTCAACAAGCTGCGCATGCTGCCGTCGGAAGTTTGTACCGATGAAGTCTTCGTTCGCCGCCTGTATCTCGACCTGATCGGGTTGCTGCCGACCATCGAAGAATACAATCGCTTTATGGCTGATGGGTCTCCTGACAAGCGAGACAAGCTGATCGACGAGCTGCTGAACCGCAAGGAATTCACCGAGATCTGGGTGTCGAAGTGGGCGGAATGGTTGATGATGCGTTCGAACAACGTCATCAGCTACAAGGCCATGTTGCTCTACTACAACTGGCTGAGCCAGCAGGTTGCCAGCAATGTGCCGCTCGACAAGATGGTCCAGGGATTACTCGGTGCCAACGGCGGTACCTTCAAGGTCCCCGCGACCAACTATTTCCAGAACGAGACCGACACGCTGAAGGTTTCTGAGAACGTCGCTCAAGTCTTCATGGGCATGCGGATTCAATGTGCCCAGTGCCATAACCATCCGTTCGATCGCTGGACTCAGGACGACTACTACGGGTTTGCGTCGTTCTTCTCGCAGATTGGCCGTAAGGGTGGCGAAGACTACCGCGAAACGATCATCTTCAACGCCGGTGGCGGCGACGTGCGTCATCCGATCGATGGTCGCGTGATGGTGCCGACGTTCCTCGGAGGCGGCCCCGCTGACACCGCCGGCAAGGATCGACGCGAGATTCTCGCCAAGTGGCTCGCGTCACCGAAGAACCCCTACTTCGCATCGAACTTTGCGAATCGGGTGTGGCACCACTTCTTCGGGCTTGGAATCATCGAGCCGATCGACGACGTGCGCATCTCGAATCCTGCCAGTAACCCGGAACTGCTCCTGGAACTGGCCAACAAGTTCACCGGCTACAACTATGACTTCAAACAACTGGTCCGAGACATTTGCCGTTCGCAGACCTACCAGCGAGCGACCCATCGTAACGAGACCAATACGACGGACGAACTCAATTTTGCCCATGCGAACCTGCGTCGTATCAAGGCCGAATCGATGCTCGATTGCATCAGCGAAGTGACCAATACGAAGGAAAAGTTCCGCGGCCTGCCGATCGGTGCACGGGCCACGCAGATTGCGGACGGATCGACTTCGACCTACTTCCTGGAAACCTTCGGCCGGGCGAAACGTGAAACGGTTTGCTCGTGCGAAGTGCGGATGGAACCGTCGTTGTCGCAAGCCTTGCACTTGTTGAATGGCGATACCGTCAACGCCAAGATTCAACAGGGCGGGGTGATCACCAAGTGGCTCGCGGAGAAGGTCGAACCACTGCAAATCGTCGAACGACTTTACATCGCCTGCCTGGGCCGTAAGCCCAACGAGGCCGAGCTCACTAACTTGAAGCCGCTGTTTACCCAGGGAAGCAATGTTCAACAGGCTCTGGAAGATACCTTCTGGGCCCTCTTGAACAGCCGCGAGTTCCTGTTTAACCATTAGTCTGTTTTGTTCGTGGCCGACGCTGCTAGCGTCGGCATTCGGCGTAGGTCAGGCTGTGCCTGACAATTGCGATATCAGTTACCGAGAAAAACGTCAGGCACAGCCTGACCTACATCGCTACCCCTCGTTTGTCAGATGTTTCAGTGGGACTTCGACACCGTGTCGGCCCACTCTACATGCACAAATGGAAATTTCTACTATGCGTCAGTTGTTGACTTACACGCTGTTGTGCGGAGTCCTGGTCGGTTCGGCCCTGGTCGGATCACCCAGTGTTGCGGGAGCTCAAGAAGCCAAGCCCGCCGAAACAAAGCCCGCCGACAAGATGGAAAAGATCACGTACACGGATCACATCCTGCCGATCCTGCGTGCCAAGTGTGCCGCGTGTCACAGTGCCGATCAGGCCAAGGGTGGCCTGATTGTCGACAGCTATACGGGCCTGATGGCGGGTGGTGCATCGGGTGAAGTCGTCACCGGCGGGGACGTCGATGGCAGCCGGCTGTATGACTTGATCAGTCATAAGGCCGAACCCAAGATGCCCCCCAAAGAACCCAAGATGCCCGACGACCAACTGGCAATCTTCAAGAAGTGGATCGAAGGGGGCGCTCTCGAGACTCTCGACAGCAAAGCCAAGATCAAGAAGCCAGCTTTTACGTTGGGAACCGCGGTGATTTCGACCGGCAAGCCGGAAGGCCCGCCGCCGATGCCCGAAAAACTGCCGACTGACCCCGCCATCGTTTCGACCCGCGGAAACGCTGTGACGGCCATGGCCGCCAGTCCCTGGGCACCCCTGATTGCCGTTTCCGGCCACAAGCAAGTTTTGCTCTACAACACCCAGGAACTCCGCCTGGTCGGCATCCTGCCGTTCCCTGAAGGTCAACCCTACGTCCTGAAGTTCAGCCGCAACAGCAGCCTGCTGCTGGCGGGTGGTGGTCGCGGTGGACAATCGGGTCGCGTGATCGTCTGGGACGTCAAGACCGGTGCCCGCGTGTTCGAAGTGGGCAATGAATACGACGCCGTGATGGCTGCCGACATCAGCGCCGACAACAGCCAGATTGCTCTGGGTGGTCCCCGCAAGATCGTCCGCGTCTACTCGACGAAGGACGGCGAGTTGATGTACGAAATCAAGAAGCACACCGACTGGGTGACGGCTCTCGAGTTCAGCCCCGATGGAGTTTTGCTCGCCACGGGTGATCGCAGCAACGGTTTGTTCGTGTGGGAAGCCTTCACAGGCCGCGAATTCTATAATCTGGCCGGACATCAAGCTGCGATCTCCAGCGTCAGTTGGCGATCAGACGCGAACATCCTGGCGAGTGCCAGCGAAGACACCACCATCAAGCTGTGGGAAATGGGCAATGGTGGAATGGTGAAGACTTGGGGTGCTCATGGTGGCGGAGCTGCGGCCGTGCAGTTCACTCGTGATGGCCGGTTGTTCTCGACAGGCCGTGACCTGGTCTCCAAGCTGTGGGATCAGAATGGAGCTCAGCAACGAGCCTTCCCGGCCTTGGCCGATTTGGGTTTGGAAGTCGCGTTCTCGTCAGAAGATGATCGAGCATTTGCAGGTGACTGGAGTGGCACCATTCGCTCGTGGAACGCCAAGGATGGAGCTGAGCTGACCGCTCTCCGCACGAATCCATTGCCGCTGGCCGCACGCATTGAATTGGCCGTGAAAGATGGGCAGGCCTTGGATGCGGCGACCGCTCAGGCTGTTGCCGTGGTGGCTGGAGTCAAGAAAGCTCAAGCCGATCGGGAAGCGGCGGCCGTAACGGCTACCGCTGCGACGACTGCTGCACAAACCGCTGCCGCTGCCGCCGTGACGGAAAAGACTGCTGCCGATCAGGCCCTTGTGACCAAGGTTGCCACGCTGGCCGCGGCCGAGACGGCACTGACTGCCGCGAAGACCAAGGTGGATGCCGTCACTGCCGAAAAGGCTGCTGCGGACAAAGCCGTTGTCGACGCGGGTGCCGATGCCGCCAAGAAGGCCGAAGCCGAGAAAGTCGTCGTCGCCAAGGCCGCTGAATTACTGGCGGCTCAAACAGCATTGACGACCGCCACGACCGCGCGTGACACCGCTACTACCGACAAAGCCGCTGGCGACAAGCTGGTGGCCGATTTGGTGGTCAAGGTGAAGGCCACAGCCGATCAAGCAGCCGCGTTGAAGGTGGTTTCCGACAAGGCGGTGGAAGTGGCCAAGGTCACTCCCGAGTACAGCAAGATGCTGGCCGACTCCGAAGCCGCTGCTGCTGCTGCGACTGCCAAGTCCACTGCTGCCAAGCTGTTGGTCGATACGCTGAACTCCGAAAAGGGACGAGTCCTGGCCGTGCCGGCTCCCCCCGCGGCGGCGCCGGCGGCGGCCCCAGCCGCTGTTGCTGCACCGGCGGCAAAATAGTATGGATGGCAGCATCCGTGGGACGGGTCTCCAGGCCCGTCCGTCCACTGCATAAGGTGCCACGCTGACTTTCAAAAAACGTGAATCACTCGATTCAAGCAGTGTCGTTGATTCCCCTGCAATCATTCGCGTTTGATCGCGGACCCGATTAGCGACACTCTGCACGGTGCGGAGATTTTGATATTTCGTGATCATCCAGTAGACTGAGCTACTGAAGATTGACTGACGGGCCTGGAGACCCGTCCCACGATACCTGCCTCCGGTCAATGGAAAGCCAGCCATGTTCCGTCTCGCCCTGCACTCCGTCAGTTACGCTGGGGTCTGGGCCGGACAGGCGAAGCTGTCGCTGTTCGAGTTCATCGACAAAGCCGGCGAACTGGGGTTCGATGCGGTCATGCTGATGGCCAAGCGTCCGCACCTGTCTGTGCTGGACACATCCCGCACGCAGCAGACGGAAATCAAACAGCGGCTGCAGGATCATGGTTTGAAGTTGGCGTGCCTCGCTGGGTATACCGACTTCACGCTGGGTTCAGAACGTCCTGACATCCCCACGCGGGAGATGCAGATTCTCTATGTCAGAGAACTCGCCAGGCTGGCCTCTGAACTGCAATGCCCCCTGATTCGCGTCTTCACCGGCTACTCGACAGCGAATGTCAGCTACGATCAGCAATGGAGCTGGTGCGTGGAAAGTCTGCGAGACTGTGCCCGGCAGGCGGCCGACTTCGGTGTGACGATTGGCGTGCAGAATCATCACGACAACGCCGTCCATCACGAGGCGCTGCTCGACCTGATTCGCGAGATCGATCACCCGCAATGCCAGGTGATGTTCGATGCCTGGGCCCCCGCCTTGCACGGCTGCGATCCGACTGTCGGCGTGCGGACACTGGCACCGCACATCGTCCACACGACGGTGGCCGACTACGTGCGACGACCGCGATTCAAGTATCTGCCGCAACTGGTCAACTACGCCGCGGAACCCGATTCCATCCGAGCAGTCCCCATGGGCGAGGGCTTTATCGACTACGCGGCCTTCTTCAAAGCACTCCGCTCGACGGGCTACACCGGATACGTGGCCTACGAGATGTGTTCGATGCTGCGGGGCGGCGGCAGTCTCGAAAATCTTGATCGTTGTGCGATTCAATTCCGCGAGTACATGCGCCGCCTGACGCTAGAAGATATGCCGTCACTCGGCAGTCGCTTCTAATTGGGAATGAGATTCGACAGGTGAGCCCCGTTCCGTAAGGGCATTGGTATCTACACAAGTGACGAAATCGCGAAAATCACTGGAAATATGATAGAATTTCGCTCCCCTCGCCTTGGTACTCCGG
>JAKFVC010000240.1 GCA_021732415.1 Planctomycetaceae bacterium | reverse complement strand
GGGCACACGGACTGATCCGCAAAGTCAGGCAGAGTCACCGCTATCAGGTCTCCGCCACCGGACGAATTCAGATCACCGCCATCCTGGCCGCGCAACAAGCGACCACACTGCAACTTACGCAATTGGCTGTATAGAATCTTTGAGCCACACAAAGAAGTTCAATGTTTGTGATACAGAGGCACAGAGAACACAGAGATCCGACTATTCCTCTGTGTTCTCTGTGCCTCTGTGTTTCCAAATCTGTATTAAAAAAGAATCCGGGGGCTCACGCCGCCCGGCTCACCTACTCATTTTAATATGCACTTTCACCCAGGCTCAATGATGTCGCCCGCGTTTATTCAGATCGCCCTTGCGATAACTCTTCCAGTAACTCTAGTGCCGTATTGACAATTGTGGGTCCCCATTCGGGAGTGAAGCCTGACGGCAACATATAATTGCGAACGGAATCGATCACTTCCATTCCCCCTTCAGGGAACGCCTCGGGAGTGGGAAAATAGCCCAGGCACCCGTTTGAATAGCCCAGGAAGATCGTGTTCGCCAAGGGAGATTTCTGCTTCACTTGCAGGCTGAGTTCGGCAAATGCCTCGCCATTGACGGCCACGATTCCGATGTCATTAATACGCATCGCCCAGACGTCGAGTTCGCGCGTCACCGGCTCCCCGGCAGCGACCGTCTTCGCCACCAGTGCCGCCCATTCATACAACCGTTGTACGACATTCAGCGCCCCTTGCGAATCTCCACGGGCGACGGCGGCATCGCGGGCCTGACGTCGTTCGGCCAACTGTTTCTCGGCGGCATCTCGATCCGGTAGAGGAGCCATTGGCAGCGTGATCCGGCGGCTGGCGACTCCCAGAAACTCCACGCAGTCAGACGGTAGGGGCTCGTAATCCCAGACGGAGATCGCGGCGACAGATTGCACGACCCGCCGCGGACCGCTGCGGTTGTGCGTCCGGATTGCCGCCCATGTTTTCAAAGTCTCACCGGCGAGCATCGCCCCGAGTCGCTCGGAGTCGTCAAATTGTTCGGAACCGCCCGTACCGATACCGCAGATCGGATTCACATTGCCCGCCGCGCCCTGCAGAAAGAGGCTCGGCGCGTTCGTGGCCGATTCGATGATTTCTCGTGCCGGTCCGACGAAGTCGGGTGACAAGGCTGTCGTTTTGGGCCCGAGAACGACCGTATGACATCCCACTGCGTAAACGGTAGCCAGCGTCTGCCCCTGCAGGTCGTCGACACGAATCACGCTCACCTCGCGATCGACAGCCCCCTCCGGATTTTCGCCGATCATAATGCCGCCGGCGGGGAGTTTTTCACGTCGATTGATGCCGATGGCGACGGACCCTCGTCCGGCCCCGATCCGCGCTGGTTGCAAATTGGCATTGGCCATCGCGGCGAGGCCGGTCAGCGATTCTTCCAGCACGGCGACGTAACGCTCTTGAATCTGCTGCTGCTCACCCGATTCCACCTTCCAGCCGGGCAACATCGCCCCCAGATGTGTGTGGCTGCAATTGATCATCACACTCGTACTCGGGATACCGAGCTTCTGGCCAATGCGTTCTCGCATGCGATCCACATGCGGGCTTTGAATAAAGACGATGTCGCAGGCAATCAGCACGACTTTCGATTGCCCGTCAGAGAGGACCAACGCCGTGGCAGTCAGCTCACGCTCGATCGACTCTGAGCATCCGGCTTGAACGGTGTAGCCCAGCATCCGAATGCCCACCGGCGGCGTGATCGAAACGCGTGAAACTCCGGCCAGGAGACCGCGTCGTTCGGTGGCAGGCGTGGTCATGCTCGATCCTTTCCCGCAGCTCGCGGTCGCATAGTCTTCTAAGGTTTCGTAGCCACCTCATCAGCCGTCCGATCATGCTGGCAACTCAAGGCCAATCCGCAGGCAATGAGCATCGTCAGTGACATCGCCAGCATCCCACCGCTAAAACTCTTGGTGGCCGTCTTCACTTCGCTGAGAATGATGGGAGCCACAAATCCGCCCAGGTTGCCGAACGAATTGATCAGCCCGATTCCCCCCGCGGCAGCCGTCCCGGTCAAGAATGCGTTGGGAAGAGACCAGAACGGACCAAACGAGCTATACATCCCGGCCGCGGCCACAGACAAAGCTGCCACCACCAGCCATCGATCGTCGAAACAGGCACCCACGGCCCAGCCGATCGCAGCAATGAAGGAGGGGATGGCCACGTGCAAACGTCGCTCACCGGTACGATCGGAATGCGCACCGCTCAGGACCATGCAGACGATCGACAGGAGATACGGGATCGCAGTCAGTAGTCCAATCACTGGCAGACTCTGGTCCGGAAACTTCTCTTTCATGAATTGCGGCAGATAAAACACGAAACCTGTGACGGCCGCCGCCAGCATGAAGTAGAGCAGCGTGAGCAACCAGACGCGGCCATTGGCCAGAGTCGTCTTCAATGTGAAACCGTGCTGCTGTTCACGCTCTTTCGCCTCGCGATTCATCTGCTCGCTCAACCAGCCCCGTTCGTCCGCAGTCAGCCAGCCTGCCACCTCGGGCCGGTCTGTCATCCAGACCAGCACCACGAACCCCATGATGACGGTGGGCAAGCCCTCCATCAGGAACAACCATTGCCAGCCTGCCATTCCGGCAACACCATCCAGGTAATACATCAACGCCCC
The DNA here is from genome assembly GCA_021732415.1 of Planctomycetaceae bacterium. Taxonomy (GTDB): domain Bacteria; phylum Planctomycetota; class Planctomycetia; order Planctomycetales; family Planctomycetaceae; genus JAKFVC01. Next base: position 21,196 of record JAKFVC010000240.1, on the reverse strand, counting down.
CGACAAGGGGCCACCAACCAACCCGGCAGTGGCCGCTGCCGACATGAAGCACGCCGTTGCGCGAGCCCGCTCACCGGCGGGAATCCAATAGGTCAGATAGAGAATCATGCCCGGAAAGAAGCCCGACTCTGCCACCCCCAACAGGAACCGCAGGATGTAAAAGCTCCGTTCATCCCGAATGAACATCATCGAGCACGAAATCAGCCCCCAGGCGACGACGATTCCCGAGATCCACTGCCGAGCCCCAATCCGGTTCATGATCAGATTGCTGGGCACCTGGAACACGAAATAGCCGATGAAGAAGATGCTCGACCCCAGCCCGAACATTTGTTCGCTGAGGCCCAGTTGATCGAGCATCTGCAGGCGCGCGAAGTTCACGTTCACGCGGTCGAGAATGTTGAGCACAAACAGCAGAAACATGAACGGGATCAAGCGCCAGATGACCTTGCGCAGAACCGTTGGTGCCAGTTGCTCGCCCGCCAGAGGTATGCTCACGGTCGTGAGATCCTTCCGATCTTGTACCGTTGGTCGCTGATCCCTCGAGAGCCCAGCATGCCACTTTCAGGAGGCTGGCGACTCGACCACTATCGACGTGTGAGCGCCTGTCACTCACAGATACAGAAACATTGATGCTTCGTATCCTGTGAAAGTTCTAACGCCGTTCAGAGGCATTTACAATGCACTCCCTCTGATGATCAGAAGCGTGTGCTTGATGGATGCAGATGAGGCTCTGGCCGAACCTGTCGCCTGACTCTCTGAGTCGGGAGTGTTTCAGATGAAGGGTACCCGACTCAGAGAGTCGGGCTACAGAACGGCCTGTTTCGCTTGTCGGATCGTGGCGGTGGTGCTGATCCCTGGCAGGCGGTCCATGATCGCGACTTCGCCGCAGTGTTCAGCGCCCAGGATGTTTTTGTCACGATAGTCGGAACCGATGAGGTACACCGACGGCTTGATGATCGCGAGCAGCCGCTCGACAGTTTCGTCCTCGAAGATCAGCGACAGATCCGCATCCGCCATGCGATGGGCCACCGCGCAACGTATCGAGGCGGGCTGCAACGGTCGACCGTGCCCCTTGTGCTTCACGATCCAGTCGTCGGGATTGACGCCAATGATCAACCGCTGTCCTCGATTGCGCGCTTCCCGCAGCAACTCGAGATGCCCGGGGTGCAAGACGTCGAAGCAGCCATTCGTGAACACGATGCTCTCACCAGCCTGACGCCAGCCATCACAGGCTGCCTGGAGGTCGGCATAACTGAATTCCTCAGGGCGCCATCCCTGGCTGATGGCCTGCAACCGGTCGTTTGACATCTTCTTCATCCCCGTGAAAGTCGGCCCAGCGACCGGAATTATAGGCGGGAGACTGCTCGCTGGCTCACATTTGCTTCGTCCCAAATCTCTATGAGTGCGTGGCTTGTCCGTTGAAGTGGGAAAAGGCTGGTGTGCAGCGTCATCAGTTGAGGCTCAACGCGGTCCAAGTGTCACCGGGTGAATTCCCGGGACACTTACCATCTGTCACTCAGAACTTCACACCACGCAACACGTCGCTCCAATCGCTATAGTATTTTCTCTAAACACTGAGAGGCCATTTGCGACTAAGATACTTCGGAAATTCTCATGACCGATACACAAGGCGAATTCGAACTGATTGATTGGATCCAGCAGCGGACCCCCGCGCATGCTCAAGTGCCGATCGGAATCGGCGATGACGCGGCCCTGCTCAAGTTCAATCGCAACGGAGAATCGCTGGTCACGGTCGACATGCTGCTGGAAGGAGTCCATTTCACGCTGGACACGGCGACTCCGTTTCAAATCGGTTGGAAATCGCTCGGCGTGAACCTCAGCGATATCGCCGCGATGGGCGGACGAGCGGTCGCTGCGGTCGTCAGTATCGCCCTGCCCCGTGGCCGGGCGTGGGAGCTCGCACAGGGGATCCAGGAGGGGATCGATGCGCTGGCTCGCCAGTTCGATGTCTGCATTGCGGGGGGAGATACCAACACCTGGAATGGTCCGCTGGTGATCAGCATCACCGCACTGGGGGAACCGCTCGGCAACGGCCCGATTCGTCGCGGCGGAGCCCAGCCCGGCGATTGGATCCTGGTGACGGGCAACCTGGGAGGCAGCATCGCGGGCAAACATCTCAATTTCATCCCGCGACTCGAGGAGGCTCGTCTGTTGCAGGAGCATGTCGCACTGCACGCAATGATCGACATCAGCGACGGCCTGGCTGCCGATCTGCATCATATTCTGGACGAGAGCCACGTCGGTGCGAGAATCTTCGCCGCCCAGGTACCGATCTCGTCGGCCGCTCAAGCTGCGACCGATGGACGCTCACCGCTGGCGCATGCGTTAGGCGATGGCGAGGATTTTGAATTGCTGATGACCTTGTCCCCCGCTGACGCGCAATCACTGTTGGCGAATCCCATCTTCAGCACGCACCTCGCCCACATCGGCGAGATTGTTGCGGGAAAAACAGCGGAGCTGATCGAAGCCGACGGATGCAGCACACCGCTGCTAGCGACCGGTTGGCGGCATTCGTTTTAGCTCTGCCAAGGCGAGCGTCCGGCGTGAGCCGGATGGTTTTTTGCGACGTTCTGTGACCGTAAAACTCGATCCAAACACTTGATGTTGCGACTCCCATCACATAGCTCCGACAAAAATGTCTCGTATGGGAATCTGATTGTTTGGATCATGTCACACGGTGCCAGAGAGTCGGCAAAAACCATCCGGCTCACGCCGGACGCTCGCCTTTTCAAGGCATCACGAAGACTGCCCGACTCAGAGAGTCAGGCTACAGGTTCGGCTGACGCCTCACGGATCAGACGTGCGAAAGACCGGCAACACAATCTGCCAGCGGATGGCAGCGAGACGCAGAATCAGGATCGCCGCGACTCCAACCAGCATACTCCCGGGACGATTCGGCCAGACTGAGTCCACCAGCAGATAAATTACCGCACCGATTGCGGCAGCCGTCGCGTAGAGGAAGATGTGCGGCCGGAACACCAGCGGGATTTCGCCACTGAGGACGTCCCGCAGAATTCCGCCGGCAACGCCACTGGTCACGCCTAGGACCACGCAGACCGATCCGGCATGCCCCAGCAGATGGGTCTTGGATGTCCCCAGCATCGTGACAAATGCCAATCCGAACGCATCGGGGATCTGCACCCAGCGCTGCGGTGGGTGGTAAAACCGTGCGATGAAGAACGAGAGGCACGCCGCAATGATGCTCGAGATCAGAAAACGAGAATCGGTGATCCAAAAGACCGGAACATCCAGCAACAGATCCCGGATCGTGCCGCCCCCCATCGAGGTCACCAGGCCCAGCACAATCACGCCGAACAGGTCGACACTCTTGCCGCGCGCCGCCCAGACCCCCGTCGCGGCGAAAAAGATGACGGCCAGATGTTCCAGGACGTAGCTTGTCGTCATCTTGATCAATACGTGGTGATTGTGGGCACGGGCCGGATATACGAAAACAGCCGGTCAGTGTAGTCACCGCGGTGATTGATCACCAGCACCGTAGCCCGACTCTCTGAGTCGGGAGCATGAAGACGAAGACTACCCGACTCAGAGAGTCGGGCTACGGTTCGGCTGACGCCTCACGCTTCCGGTGTGAATCCCAGTACGATGTCGAAGTTGGCGGCCAGCTCACCGATTTTGGATTCCTTGAGCGGCGCGAAATCGACCATAAGCGATGCCAGTGCCTTCGGGTCACGGATGCCTCTCAACACCCCGTCCTTCGCATTGCCCGGATGGTCCTTGATGTAGCATTGTGTTGTGAATCGCTCTTGCTTGGGGACCTTCACCGCAAAATGAATGTGCGGGGTACGGCCGGGGTACGGCACCGGTTTGATAGTTCGGAAGACGTATTCACCGGTCTTGCTCGTGAGGAAGCGGCCAAATCCCTGGAAGTGAGCATCGCGTTTTTCGCGGTTGCCCGACTTCGTATGCAGATAGGCTCCGTGGTGATCGACCTGCCAGATTTCGACAACCGCGTTGCGGATGGGCTCGCCGCGAGCATCCAGGATCCGCCCGCTGAGGTACGTCACTTCACCGACGGCGGAATCGAGCGAATCATTCAGGATCAGCAAATCATTGTCGGTGTCGAGCGGCAACTTGTCCGGATAAAAGGGACCTTCCGTCTGACGTGCCGTACGCGTGAGTTCCTCGGCAAACGCCCCGGGCACCGACAACAGGGCCGCGCCTGTAGCCAGTCCCGTGAGGAATCGTCGCCGTGTTCCGAAGATTTGCGTGGAGATCATTTTCAGAATCCGTTTATCTCTGATTGAAGATTGATCGCGCGTGCCATCTATTGCATTGGTAACGGCACACGCACAATGACCGCCACCGAAATTTGCTTAGGGATCAATACTGAATTCTCACGCAAAGGCGCCAAGACGCAAAGGGGAGATACGCCACGGTAGTCGAATTCTGCTTTGCGCCTTGGCGCCTTTGCGTGAGAATTATCTGTAGAGAGCAAAAAACACTGTCGAGTCGCCATTGGAATCGGCAGTGTTTTCGCATATCTCAACTTGTCCTGTCGAATCAGCTTGCAGACCCTTCGGTCTTGGTTTCCGCCGGCTTTTCGGCGGGCTTGTCTGCAGGCTTCTCAGCCGGTTTGTCGTCAGGCTTGTCGGTGGCCTTTTCAGCGGGCTTGTCCGCCCCCGGCTTGGCACCGTCGTGCTGCTTTTTGATGTGGGCTTCGAGTTCAGCTTTCGAGACGGCACCATCTTTATCGGTATCGGCCGTCGACAAGTGCTCCCAGGCTCGTTCCGGGAGTTCGTCCTTCGTCAGCTTGCCGTCCTTATTCTTGTCGGCGTGTTCCAGCAGAAAATCTGCCGAAGGATGTCCACCGAAACGCGGGCCGCCAAATCCCGGTCGACCGAAACCAGGCCGGCCAGCACCCGGTCCGCGGCCACCAAAGCCGGGGCCGCCGAAGGCATGGCCCCCGGGACCGTGATCTCCCGCAGCCGACATCTTCTTGTGGTGTTCTTCGAGTTCCGACTTCGATACCGAGCCATCTTTATCCGCATCGGCGTTCGAGAGGCGGGTCCACATGAACTCAGGAACTTCGTCCTTGGTCAACTTGCCGTCTTTGTTCTTGTCAGCGTGTTCGAACAATCGAGCGGGTGAAGGAGGGCCACCCAAACCGCGAGGGCCTGCACCGGGACCACCCTTGTCGCCTGGCTTTTCCCCGGCTTTATCTTCTGACGGACGAGCATGGTGTTGACCGTCGCCCGGTCCCTTGTGACCCCAACCGGTCATATGACCGACGCCACGTCCGCCGCGACCCCATCCGCCGTGATGAGCAAACCCGTGGCCGTAGTGGCCGAAGTGATGCGGACCATGTCCGAAGCTGCCGTGACCGCCGCGGTGGGCGAATTCGTGACCATGATGTCCGTGGTGTTCTCCGTGGCCGCGATGAGCAAACTCATGACCACGGTGGCCGTGATGTCGGCCGCCGGCATGGTGACCGTGTTCGTAACCGCCGTGTCCATGTCCGTAGTGCCCTCGTCCGCCCCGATGAGCGAACTCGTGCCCACGATGGCCGTGATGCCGGCCGTGGGCGTAATCACCGTGATGACGTCCGTGTCCGCCACGGTGTGCGAATTCGTGGCCACGATGACCGTGATGCCGTCCGCCCGCATGGTGACCGTACCTGCCGTGACCTTCGTAGCCTCGACCACCGCGGTGAGCGAACTCATGACCGCGATGATGTCCGTGGGCATAATGACCGTGGTGCGGTCCGCGTCCGCCATGATGGGCAAATTCGTGGCCCCGATGACCGTGATGACGACCGCCAAAGTGGTGACCATGTTCGTATCCACCGCGACGGCCATGGCCACGTCCACCCCGATTAGCGAACTCGTGACCATGATGTCCGTGATGCTGCCAGCCGGGATGATGGCCGCGGTCGAATCCTCCGCGCCCTCCGCGATGGGCGAACTCATGTCCGCGGTGCCCATCACCGTGATGCCCGTCGTGTTGCCAGCCGCCATGATCACCACGGGCATGATCACCACCAGTATGGTGCCCAGGATGGCCTTCGTGCCCGCCCCAGCCGCCACGACCTGACTCACGGCCTGCGCCATGATGGCCCGGGCCTTGGTCTGACGGACCACGGCCACGGTGCTCGCCGTCACGGCCGGGACCACGATGATCGTCGCCGCGGCCGGGGCCGCGATGATCGCCATCGCGATCTCCATCCCGGTGACGGGGGCCATCACCGCGTGGGCGATCTTTCGACTCGGGCTTGGAATCGGCCTTCGCGTCGGGCTTGTCAGCCGGTTTATCGGCTGGCTTGGCGTCGGGAGCTTTCGCATCCGCGGCAGCCTTTTTTTCTACCTTCTGATCGGATTTCCCGTCACCCTTCTCCGCACCATCTTCTGCAAACAGGTTTCCCTGCCCGGCAGCCAGGACGGCATATCCGAACAACAATGACAACATGAGCGAGCGCATTTGAGGCCTTTCCATGATCCACATCCGTTGCTGACCTTTCCCGTTACCGGCAACTCCGCCAGCCAGGATTGTTTCAGAATTATAGGTGTCCAACCCTGAGCCAACGTGAAGCCATTCACGAGCTATCAGGTGACAAAACCGACAGTTTGCGATGCAGACGCGGCATCTTCGTGACCAAGTCGCCATCGCGCCGGCCGATGTTGATGATTCGCTGTTCGCATCAAACAGGTTGTTACTTGATTAAGTGGCGCCTTTGCGCTTGATGGTTGCATGCCTGCAATCAGAAATCGCAAAATCTGGGCCAAGACGCATCAAGAGTAGTCGACCTGTAGGGATCGTTATATGCGGTTTAACTTCAGGGCGCCGCCCCGTGACCGACGCTGCCAGCGTCGGTTCGCAGACGCTAGCAGCGTCTGCCACGGGACCGTGTCCCTGTGCTCCTTTCGGCCTTCTAAGGAAGGGACTTAAAGGACAGAAGGGACATAAGCGACAGAAATCTCCGATTCCGGGCCATTGAAAAACATCCCAAATCATGGCTGGCATTCACGTTGTCACACTCGGCGACAACCGCTATGATCCGCGCAACAGCGTTCGACCACACTGACAATCAACCCTGAATTGCTGCGATTTGCGATCAGCCGGAACGCGTTAGCGTCCGGTTCTAAGGCCAAATCCAGCTGACAATGATTCCGAACCGTGGGCTAGTGCTCAGCGGCTGATACGCGACGTTTACGGACAAACTTGCGGGTGCTTCATGAGTGATGCGTTTGCCTTCCGAGTCGGACTCGGACACGACACCCACCGCCTGGTGGCTGGCAAACCGTTGCTGCTGGGTGGTGTTCGCATCGAGTATCCGCTGGGCCTGGATGGCCACAGCGATGCTGATGTCCTATTGCATGCCGTGACGGATGCCTTGCTGGGTGCCGCAGGTTTGGGTGATATCGGCGAACTTTTTCCGGATACCGATCCTCAGTACCAGGGAGCCGATTCCGCGAGATTTCTCCACGAGGCCCTGGCCCGCGTCAAACAAGCCGGCTGGCAACCGGTCAATTTGGACTGCACGATTCACGCTCAACGACCGAAACTATCGGCATACAAATCACAGATTAAACAACACCTGGCGGACCTGCTGCAGATTCCCGCCGACGCGGTGAATGTCAAAGCCAAGACAGGAGAACGCGTGGGACCGGTGGGTCGCGAAGAGGCCATGTGTGCGGACGCGGTCGTTTTAATACATCGAATACCAATCCTTTAGCCCAGGGTGACGAACAGTCGACCGAGAGATTCTGGATCCAAACCTTTGTGACCTTTGCGACCTTCTGTTCAAAAAAATAGGATTGGAACAGAAGGGCACAAAGGACACGAAGAAATACAAGGTTCAGTTCGGCGCGAACACGAATTCATTACTCGGCTGAAAGAATTACGGACTTTTCTCACTCAGTTGTTACCAAGGAATTACGAAGAAATGTCGCTGCGAGTTTACAACACGCTGACCCGTCAAAAGGAAGAGTTCAAGACTGTCGTCCCGGGCCAGGTGGCCATGTACCTGTGCGGGCCGACCGTTTATAAACCCTCGCACATCGGACACATGGTCGGTCCGGTCATCTTCGACACGATCAAGCGGTTCCTGGCTTACAGTGCCTACAAGGTGAAGTTCGTCATCAACATCACCGACGTGGATGACAAGCTGATCGTCAAAGCGGCGGAAAAGGGGACGACCGTCGATGCCCTCGCCAAGGAAATGACGCAGGATTACTTCGACAACCTGAAGACGATGGGCGTGGATTCGGTCGACATCTTCCCGTATGCGACCGAACACATCCAGGAAATGCAGGACATTATCGCCACCTTGATCAAGAAGGATTTCGCCTATCCGCTGGATGGCGACGTCTATTTCAACGTGCCCAAGGACAAGGATTACGGGAAGCTCAGCCATCGCAACATTGAAGAAATGATGGCCGGCACGCGCGTCGAAGCGACCGACCGCAAGCGGAATCCCGCCGACTTTGCCCTATGGAAAGCGGCCAAGCCCGGTGAACCGAGCTGGGAGAGCCCGTGGGGTCCAGGTCGGCCGGGATGGCATATTGAATGCTCAGCGATGAGCCGCAAGCATCTGGGTGACACGATCGACATCCACGGCGGGGGACTCGATCTGATGTTCCCGCATCACGAAAACGAACTCGCCCAGTCGGAATGCTGCACGGGGAAGACGTTCTCGCGCTACTGGCTGCACAACGGTCTGATGCAGGCCGGCAAGACGTCGGGCAAGGTGGGCGGTGGTCACAGCCGCGAAGGTGATCTGGCTGAGAGTCAGCAGGAACAGGAAGCGGGCAAGATCGCCGGTTCCAAGGGTGCCGCATCGGTCAAAGAACTGTTTAAGGTTCATCACCCCGAGACCGTTCGGTTCTTCCTGCTGGCGACTCACTACCGCAGCCCAATCGATTTCAGCGACGATAATCTGTTGCAGACGGGTAAGAGTCTGGAAGGCTTTTATCGTCTCTTCGAAACCTACGAGCACATCACCAAGCAGAGTTTCTACGCGCTGAAGGCGTCGACAACGCGTGCTGGATCAGTCGAATTGAAGGGTGAGCCCGCAGCCTACTTCCAGGAATTGGCCGACTATCGAACTCGATTCCTCGATTCGATGGACGACGATTTCAACACGGGTGGAGCGGTCGGCACGCTGTTTGAATTGCGCAAGACGCTGAACGCCTTCATCAACGATCAGAAATTGGAAGGAGCGGGCGCCAGCAACACAGCGGCCGTCGCCGCTCTGACAACTGGCCTGACACTCTTGAGAGAACTGTCGTTGCTGCTGGGTGTCTTCCGCGATCCAATCGCCAAGGCTGCCGCGGCTGATGATGGTTTCAGCAATGAGTTGATGCAGCTCGTCCTGGACCTGCGAGCCGAAGCCCGCAAGTCGAAGAACTGGCCGCTCAGTGACATGATTCGTGATCGTCTGACAGCCCTCAAGGTTGTGGTCGAAGATCGTCCTGACGGGGCGCGTTGGAAGCGCGGCTAAAGGTAGATGTGGGTTCGGCCCCCGTGGCGGACGCTGCCAGCGTCCGTACTAAGTTGCTTTCAACACGGACGCTGGCAGCGTCCGCCACGGGGGCCGAAAGCCCTCGACGAGACCAACACGGATGTTAGACACAAACCTGCTGCCGCGTGTGCCGCCCGACTGCTGCCTGGGAATCGATCCCGGGCTGTGTCGCACGGGGTACGCGCTGCTCCAGCGAGGTCCCGACGGTCCGATTCTCCGCGAAGGGGGCGTGATCCGGTCTAACTCCAAACTTTCTCTTGCCGAGCGGGTTCTCGAACTGGCCGAGGGTTTGCGCGAGGTCATGCGCGAATATCAGCCGCAGGTCATGGCGATTGAGCAAGTCTTTTCGACGGTGCAATTTCCCAAGACCGCGATCCTGATGGCGCACGCTCGGGGAGTCATCTTAATGACCGCCGCCGAGCACAATGTGTCGGTCGTCGATTACGCTCCGCGGCAGATCAAGCGCATGCTGACAGGCAGCGGTAAGGCGTCGAAGGAACAGGTTCAGCACGCGGTCAAGAATGAGCTAAGGCTAGAAAAACTTCTCGAGCCCAACGACGTCGCGGACGCGTTTGCCGTTGCGCTGTGTCACTATCACACGGCGCGATCGTTGCCCATGCGCGAGTGCGGTTGATGCGTCGTGGGACGGGTCTCCAGGCCCGTCCGTCCATCTACTGTAGAAGAATTCGCAAGAATTCTTGCCTCCGTCCTCATGCGGCGGAAGTCTTTCTTACGACATTCCGCTACTGAATACAAAACCGACGGACGTGCCTGGAGACCCGTCCCACGACACGCCGCGACGCATCCGCAGCGGTTCCCTCTTGGAATAGGGTACAAAACATGTTAAGGTGCTGATGCGTTCGTTGCGGAGGCGATCACTGCGATTACGGAGTCTTCGCGGCGCCTCCCGATTTGTCTGCCGTCGGTGACTTGAGGAGCCCCCTGCCATGCTGAGTCTTTACGAGACAACGTCTGGGCGTCGTCGTGAGTTTCTCAAGATCGGCGGGCTGGGACTGGGCGGCCTGACTCTGGCCCAGCTCTTTCAGGCGCAGGCTCAAGGGGCGTCGACTCATCCCTTTTTGAAGGACCGCGCGGTCGTTTTCCTGTTTTGCCATGGTGGCCCCAGCCAGATCGAGACCTTCGATCCGAAGATGACGGCTCCCAGTGAGATTCGCAGCGCGACGGGCGAAGTGGCCACCGCCATCCCCGGCGTCACGTTTGGCGGGACTCTGCCCAAACTGGCGGCGTTGGCCAAGCAGGTCTCCATCGTCCGATCCTTTACGACCGGCGACGGCAATCACGACATCAAACCGATCGTGTGTAACGAGACCCTCAAAGCGAACATGGGGTCGCTCTACGCACGCGTGGCTGGCAACAACAATCCCATCACGGGCATCCCGTCGAACGTCGCGATCTTTCCGCAATCAGTCGATCCCAAAGCGGGGCCGGCTCAGGACGGGTTTGGAAAATTCACGTCGACCGGGAGCATCGGACAGGGATATACGCCATTCGTCCCGGGCAGCGGCGGCCAGATGCAGAAGGATATGACCCTGCAACTCGCGAGAAACCGTATCGACGATCGCCGGCAGTTGCTGCAGGGGCTCGATCAGATCCGTCGCAGCTTTGACTCGATTGGGTTAGGCCGCGGACTGGATGCGTTTCGCGATCAGGCGTTCGATACGATCCTGGGGGGAGTCGCCCAGGCGTTTGATCTCTCCAAAGAAGATCCGCGGTTGGTGGCCAAGTATGACACGGCACCGCTAATGCGGCCCGACATGATCGACAAGAAGTGGAACAACTACAAACACTATGTCGACCACAACCAGACACTCGGCAAGCTGATGCTGCTGTCGCGGCGACTGGTCGAAGCCGGCTGTGGCTTCGTCACCGTGACCACCAACTTCGTCTGGGACAATCACGCCGACTCCAACAATACGGGTGTCGCGGAGGGGATGCAGTATTGCAGCCTGGCCCTGGATCATGCCGTCTCCACATTCCTGGAAGACGTGGCCGAGCGTGGCCTGAGCGACCGCATTCTGTTGGTCGTGACGGGCGAGATGGGACGCACGCCGCGGATCAATCGTAGCGGTGGCCGCGATCACTGGGGCGGACTGGCTCCGTTGCTGCTGGCGGGCGGCAAGCTGGGAATGGGACGCGTGATTGGCCAATCGACGCGCGATGCCGGCAGTCCACTGACCGAACGTGTCACGATTCGCAATCTGGTCTCCACCATCTTGCATTCGATGTTTGATATTGGGGAGATGCGGTTGTCGCCCAGCGTTCCGAGCGAGATCATCCGGCTGGTGAACGAGGCAGAGCCAATTCCCGGGTTGGTCTGACGTAGCCACGTAGCGGAACGTCGTGAGACTTCCGCCGAGCTATCTTCGACTTGCTCTTTCTAATGCGATGAGCGCGAGTACTGAGAAGCAATGCCAAGAATTCTTACGAATTCTTCTACGTAATTCTCGCTACAGCTCTAACGACCTGCAGAGATGCTGCTCCCACGTCCATTCGTGCGCGATGATAGTCCGCAGGTCGCAATACTTCGGTTCCCAGCCCAGCTCACTCACAGCCCGGCGGCTGTCTCCGACGAGTGCTGCTGGATCGCCGAGGCGGCGCGGACCATCGACGACAGGAATCGGCCGGCCCGTGATTTCCTCGGCAACTGAAATCACTTCTTGCACAGAAACACCCTGACCGCTGCTGAGGTTATAGGTCGTGCTGGGGGCCCGTTCCAGCAAACGCAGCAGGGCCAGCAAATGCGCGTGGCACAGATCGGTGACGTGAATGTAGTCTCGAATGCAGGTGCCGTCGGGTGTGGCGTAGTCGCGACCGAATACTGATACATGCGGATTCCGACCACTCGCGGCCTGGATCACTAGCGGGATCAGCCGCGATTGCGGCACGCTGCGATTGCCAATTCGTCCGGCCGGGTCAGCCCCCGCCGCGTTGAAGTAGCGCAGGATGATCGATTTCAATCCCAACGCCGAGCCGTAGTCGGCCAGAACTTGCTCCACCATCCATTTCGAACGCCCGTACGGAGTAATCGGGTGTTGCGGGTGAGCCTCGTCGATGGGCACATAGAGCGGTTCGCCAAACGTCGAACACGTCGACGAGAAGATGCAATTCTCCACTCCGTGCCGACGCATGGCATCCAGCAGATTGATCGAACCCAGCAGGTTGTTGCGGTAGTACAGGTCGGGATGGGCGATCGATTCGCCGACGTACGCCAGTGCGGCAAAATGGAGGACCGCCGCGAATTGGCGGCTGCCCAGGACCTCGTTCAGCACGGCGGCATCGGTCAGGTCGCCAGCGACAAATTCGCCGGCGAGGACCGCATCTTGAAATCCACGGCTCAGGTTGTCGATGGTCACGACGTCGAAGCCGTGTTCGGCCAGCATCAGCACCATGTGTGAGCCGATGTAACCGGCACCGCCCGTCACCAGAATTGATTCGCGCATGAGCAGATCCTGAGGCCACTGGAGAAAAGAGCTACTGCTGTTGCGGGACGGCTGGTGGCATCAATCGAAGGTTTGCAAGACGTGATTGTGTGAGGGTACCAGAGTGTGAGAGTATGAGGGTAAAGACCAAGGCCCACTCACCATCAAATTGTTCTTCACTCCGTGACTCTCACACACTCAGACTCTCACACCTTTTCGATCGCGCCAACATTCAGCGATTTCGCACTTACAGTACGCGTTGGGCCCACGGACGACATCGCCCGGAATCCGTGGAGTCCGGGCGATGTGCGACGAATCAGAGGGCGCGACCGGCAAGGTCGCGCCCAGTCAATTAGCGAATTTCGTGCAATTCGACGATGAAGTGCAAGGTGGCTCCGCCGGGGATGCCCTGGGTGCCGCCTGGACCGTATCCCAGATCCGATGGAATCTCGAGCTCAATCATGCCGCCGACGGGACAGTACTGCAGGCCTTCCGTCCAACCGGGGATCACACCCGAAAGAGGAAACGGAATCGGTGCACCGCGCTTGTACGAGCTGTCGAACTCGGTGCCGTCATCCAGGGTCCCACGATAACTGGCGAAGACCGTATCGGAAGCTTGCGGCTTCTTGCCTTCGGTCTTACGCAACACGCGGTACTTGAGACCGGAGGCGGTTTCGGTGAAATCCTTGGGAGCATCAGGGTCGGTCGGACCCGGCTTGGTATGATCCACACCGCCGGCAGCGGGAGCCAAAGCAGGCGCCTTCGGAACGGGAGCTTCGGATTGCTTGGCCGGGCTATCGACACATCCGCACAGCAACGACAACAACACCAGGCTCGAACAAAAACGCATGAAATCCACTTCCTGAATCGGGGAACCGGTTCGATTCTCGATCGAACACCGACAGACCACCCATCCACAGGTGGTGACGAACTCACAAAATAACGCGCAAACCCTTGACTTCCAAGCGTGAACCCGATTTCCGGGGCAATTCGTGAGGCGTCAGCCCAGGCGAGCGTCCGGCGTGAGCCGGATGGTTTTAACCGACTCTCTGGCACCGGGCGACTTGATCTCAACAATCAGACTCCGAAATGAGATGAGTTTGTTGGCGCCAAGCGCCGAGGATCGGTGCATCGAGAGTTTAGATCAACTTGCTCGGTCGAGGGAGGTCGCTAAAAACCATCCGGCTTACGCCGGACGCTCGCCTTTTAAGGCCTCACGAACCCAGCATGCGAATTGCGGGATTGACCCAATAGACCTGGATCGGCCCCAGTTTCACGTGATCAGATTCCCACGGACGGTATCGCGCCGGACCCGTCGCTGGTTCGTGATTCACGATGGGCCGTTCATCCGCGGTGATGATCACAAAGTCGAGATGCTGCTCATCCAGCCACCGTCGAGCCGCGGCCTCATCGCCCCGCGGAATGATGAAATAGTCCGCTTCCGCATAGTGGGCCACCCGGCGGAGACTTTCCGGACCCGCAATTTTCAGGCGTCCGGTTGCGGTGTGTCGCAAGCGCGTCCCCAACTGGCGTTGGACCACCTTCGAATTGTCTTCCATTCCCAGATACAGCTTGGCCACGGCCATCACCATCAGCACGGCGCACAAGGTTCGTGCGCTCGGCTGCCAAGCCGCCCATGCCGGACGGCGAGCCAGCCACGTTGTGAATGTTCGGTACATTTCGCGCGCCCCGATTCCCGACCATGGAAATACGAACGGCATCAGGCAGAACATGTAGCGCGGTTCCAGGATATATTCGGTCGACAAATGGTAAAGCAGCATGCCTGACAGAATGACCGAGAGGATCGCCAGCGGCCCATCGCGGCGAGTCACCCATTGAGTCTGACGTCCGACTACCAGTCCATAGCCGCAACAGAGCAGGCACGGAAACAGCAACCCGTCCCAGCATTCATTCAGAAAGCGACCGGCAAACAGAAACAATCGCTGATCATCCGCCAGAACCAAAAAACGCTGCAGCCGCAGTTGCTCCAGATCGGCCTCACCGAGTGGATTCCAAACCGGTAAGGATTTGGCCAGGTCACGCACTTCAGCAATGTGCGGACGCTGCTGAGCGGCCCGGAACCGCTCGTTCGAAACAATTTCCTGCATGCGCTCCGGCACCTTGGTCGCGGCCGGGGCGGCTTCTTGTCCCTGAGTAATTCGTGTGGCGAAATGAATCCAACGTCCGCAGCCATGCCAGCCATGGCCCTGGGGAATCAATGCCAGATTCAAGGCAATAATCGTCAACGGAAACGCCGCACAGGCGATGGCACTCAGAGCCAGACTTGCGCGATAGGTCCGCCAGGCAGCTAGTAATCCCCCGCGAGTCGCCAGGTCAGGGGCCGCCGCGGAATGCATCGAGACAGACCACATGGCTCCCAGGATGAATAAGACGGCACCTTCCATGCGCGTCAACGTGGCCGCGGTCGCGACAAGTCCAGCCAGGGCGTAACGCCACACCTGTCGATGCTGAGCCGCCAGCCAGAAGGCATAGACGGCCCACAACATCAGGCACCAATACAGACCTTCCCGCAAAACCTGGCCGCTGTAACGCAGCATGACCGGGTGCAGGGCATAGGTCAGTGCCGCCAGCTGAGCCACCCGGGCGTCAAAGGCGCGGCGGCACCACAGGTACAGGGGGATCACTCCCAGAGAACTGGCGACTCCGCTGATCAATTGGCCGGAGAAATCAAAACTAAAGCCACAGCGTTCCAGCCAGGCAATCAGCGCCGGGTAGGGATTGAACAGGAACCAGTCGCCGACCAGATCCAGCCACATCCCATGATTGATGACGCGGGCGATGCCGACGTACAACATGCCATCTTTGGCAATGATGGGCGTCTGGGAAACCACATAGGCACGAATCAGCGCGGTGATCAGCAGGATCCCGAACAGATCGAGAATCCACGGAGCCACTCGGAGCCTGTCGCCGGCCTGATTGAGTCGCGGTGTATCGGTGTGTGCCGTCCCTGGCATTGAGTTTCCTCCCTTATGAAGGGAATGTACCGGCTTTCAACTTCCAATTGAAGAGGGTTTGGTAAGACAAAATCAGCCGCTGGGCGCTAGCCCACGGTTCGGAGTGATATTCGAATCGATTCTGGTGCGAACCGGACGCTAACGCGTGCCGGCTGATGACTCGATAGTGTCTTACGGCGGATTATCTCTTTCATAGTCAGTCAATCAATAGCCAAATTGCCCCTGACGTCGTAGACTTCGGATCTTTCTCGAAAATCGATCCTGGATCTTAAACTCATTTTAACCGAGGTTTCCGCCCCATGGCGAAACGAGCATCTGCGGCGCCTGCCAGTCGACAATATTGGCTGTTTAAATCCGAGCCCACCGCATTTTCGATTCAGGATCTGGCCAAATCGCCCAAAAAGACCACCTTTTGGGATGGCGTCCGGAATTATCAGGCGAGAAATTCGTTACGTGATACGGTGAAACTCGGCGACCGAGTCCTGTACTACCACAGCAACTCCGATCCCCTGGAAATTGCCGGCACGGCGGAGGTGGTCAAGACAGGCTACCCCGATCACACGGCGTTTGATCCCCAGGATCATCACTACGATCCGAAGAGCGATCCTGACAAGCCGACGTGGTACATGGTCGATATCAAGTTGCTGCAGATTTTTCCCCAGTCGGTCACCCGGCAACAACTTCAGGAATCCCCGAGCACGGAGGGGATGCTGGTTCTAAAACGGGGGATGCGATTGTCGATCCAGCCAGTAACTGCCGCAGAATGGCAGGCGGTTCATAAGCTGGCCGGGGTTGCGGATGTCGAATAGGAATCGTAGTGGGACGGGTCTCCAGGCCCGTCAGTCCCCCGTGGCCGACGCTGCCAGCGTCGGCGACTTGCATATGTTCTAAGACGAATCGATTTTGCAAACTAGCAGGATTCGCGGACGCTCAACCAGTGTGGAACACGGACGCTGGCAGCGTCCGCCACGTGAGCTGCTGATATTTTAGAACCGACGGACGGGCCTGGAGACCCGTCCCACGAATACGTGCCCGAGGACCCTCGATTGAACGGTTTGCGAATCATCTGGACCTGGCTGAAATGGCCGCTCGCGCTCGGAATTCTGGCACTCTTGATGTGGCAGAATCGGCAGGGTTTCCATGCACTGTCTCAGCAGGAGAAGCATTGGCCGCTGCTAGGACTGGCGTCTTTACTGGTCGCAGGTGGCATCGGATTGACGTTTGTCCGCTGGTATTGGCTGGTGCGGGCTCTGGGATTCGAATTTCGTCTGCTGGACGCCTGCCGGTTGGGGCTGATGGGTTCCGCGGTGAGCTATCTGGGAGCGGGGACATTGGGGGGAGATTCGTTCAAGGCGATCGTCGTGGCCCGCGGCCAGGCTTCACGCCGCATTGTGGTCGTCGCGACCGTATTGCTGGACCGAATCCTCGGTCTGTTGGCACTCTTGTGGGTCGGAGCGTGCGGATCGTGGTTGACATCGCATCTGTTCGTGTCCGAGTTTCATACCACGGTGCGTAGTTTCTTCTGGTTGACGAGCGCCGTCGGCTCCATCGGGTTGGTGTTGTTGCTGATTCCAGCTGTGACCCATTCGCGCTGGATTGGCTGGATCGCTCATCTCCCACTGGTGGGCAAGGTGTTTCATCAATTGCTCGACGGAATCACGCTGTACCAGAGGCAACCCGGTGTCCTGCTAGGGGCGACTGGAATGGCGTTCTTCGGGCACTGCCTGATGATCACGGGGCTGTATTGCTGTGCGTTGGGTTTGGGAGGCTGGGCGCCGAGTCTGCCGGCACATCTTTATCTCACGCCGGCGGCAGAAATTGTGGGTTTGATTCCGGTTCCGTCGGGGATTGGGCCTCAGGAATACGGTATTCAGGAGGGTTATGTGGCAGTCGCGGGATCCCAGGTTTCTGCGGAAACCGCCCGCCAAGCGGGATTTTTTGCGGGGATCGCATATCGCCTGATTTTGATGGTGATTGCGGCAGTCGGTGCGGTCTTCTATTTCACCGGGCCACGACCGTCGACGCAAGGCGAGCGTCCGGCGTAAGCCGGATGGTTTTGACCGACGCTCTGTGAACGTGCGAGTTGATCTAAACTCTTGATGCACGGATCCTTTTCTCGCAACTCTGACAAAATCGTCGCGTATGGGAGTCTATCTGTTTAGATCAACTCGTAAGGTGGCAGAGCGTCGCCAAAAACCATCCGGCTCACGCCGGACGCTCGCCTTTTCAAGGCCCTCCCACCGCACAACGACACAACGTCTTCACCGGCACCAAGTTGTTGTTCCACGCGGTCACACGGTACTGTATGATTCTCGCACTTTACGGGCCGACTTGGTCGATTGAATATCCAAACGCGGTTGCAAGGGAGACCCACGTCCGATTGAACCTGATCGCTCAAGCAGATAGTCGGCCACCGGCCAATATGTCGGGACTGTTTTCTTAGGTTGCAGATAGGTGGAAAATGTCGTCGATTCAACGGATTGCAATCACCGGGAGTTCGGGATATTGCGGGCGATACTTCATATCGCAGGTGCGTCAGCGGGCTCCCGGAGTCCGCATCCTCGGGCTGGACATGGCTCCCGCCCAGACAGATGCCCCCGACGAATTCCAGTGCGTCGATACGCGTGATCCCAAGTTGACTGCAGTCTTGCGTGACTTCGCTCCCGACACGGTCGTTCACATGGCGTTCGTTGTGAACGAGACCAAAACTCAAGAGTTCATGCGCGATGTGAATGTGAACGGCTCGCACAATGTCATGGCTGCCGTCAAACAGTTGCGGCCGCAGAGATTTCTGTATTATTCCAGCATGGTCGCGTATGGTGCCTGGCCGGATAATCCCGTTCCCATCCAGGAAGACTGGCAGCTCCGCCCGCGGCTCGATTTTCGCTATGCGGCCGATAAAACGGAACTCGAAGCAGACATCCAGCGATTCGCTGCCGAACATCCGGAGATCAACGTCTCCTGGATCCGGCCATCGATCATCCTGGGACAGGGAGTGAAGAATTACATCAGCAATTATGTCCTGAAAAGCCTGGTCGTCTTGTTGCCCGACGGCGTTGATTCTCTCGCTCAATTCGTGCATGAAGAAGACGTGGCGCGGGCCACCTGGGAAGTGTTGAATCAAAACGGCCGAGGGGCCTTTAATGTCTGCCCCGAAGACTGGATGAAATGGTCGGAAATCGCCCAGCTCAGAAGGCGGATGACGATCAAGGCCCCCTTGTGGCTCTCGCGGATGGCGATCAACACTTATCGTTTCTTGCGTCTGCCCGCAAACGCGATACCTGGAATGGCTTCTCCACCGGGTTTATTGAATTTCATTCGCCACCCCTGGGTGGGATCGCCGAGACGCTTGACTGAGGAACTGGGATTCCAGTTTCGGTACTCGACTCGCGAATCATTCCAGCAAGCCTTAGACCAGAGCCTGACGTCGAAACCATCACGGCCCGCTGCTGCCAAGCCCACAGTTCATCCCGCCCCCATGGAGCAGCAACATAGCCATGGTGGACGCCGACATTCCGGCAATACTGTTTCCTCGGACGCTTACAAAGAATCAGGACTCTAATGCCTCATGCATCGACACCGCGACTGGCACTAGTCACAGGGGCCGGCAGCGGTCTGGGGCGAGCGTTCGCGCTGGAGCTCACGCGGCTGGGGGGGTGGCACGTCGTCATTGCCGATATCAACCAGGCCTCGGCCGAAGAGACTCTGCAGTTGGTGATTGCCGCCGGCGGTAGCGGTCAGGTCGAGATGCTGGATGTGCGTCACCCCGAGGCTTGGGAGCAACTGCGCACCAAGTTGAAATCGGAGCATCCGGCACTCAACCTGTTGATCAACAATGCGGGCGTGGTGGCCTCAGGGCGGATCGACGCATTGCCCCTGGCCGATTTTGATTGGGCCTACAGCATTAATACGCGTGGCGTCATCATTGGCTGCCAGACGATGATTCCCTGGCTGGGAGAGAACTCCGGAAATTCTGGGGCCTCCTACATTTTGAATGTGGCCTCCATCTGCGGCTTCCTGGCTCCTCCGGGATTAGCGGCGTACAACGCTTCCAAGGCGGCGATCATTGCGATTTCAGAGACGCTGGCCAGCGAATTGCGGGGGACGAACATTGGCGTCACGGTAGTTTGCCCGTGGTTCTTCAAGACCCAGTTGCTGGAATCGGGACGATTCACTCAACAAAGTTCGAAGGCTGCCGGAGACCAGTTGATGTCAACCAGCCCGTTGAATGCGACGCGCGTCGCGAAAGAGGCCTTGCGGGCGACCTTTCGCAAGCGACTGCACCATGTCATGGGCCCGTGGGCGCGAATTATGTGGCGTGCCAAACGAATCGCCCCGGCGTTGTTTCATTGGCTGCAGGATATTGTGGTCCAACGCAACGCCAAGCGGCACGAGGTCTAGTAGATTTCACCGATGGGTGTAGTTGAAACTCTCAGAGTTCCGCGGTCGCCAGCAGGCTTCCGCGGGTTACTCCAGCCACGGAAAGTACCCGCGACGTTCCTGTCGGCTGAGTGACTTCATCAGTCGCACATTCCGCCGGGGAATCGAGTCTGGATCGGGATAGTCTGCCAGCGCCTGGTCGATACTGGCTTCGCGGATGATGTGCAAAATCGGGCACGGCGAGCGATTGGTCAGATTTCCCGGATCGTTCGCGCGCGTCCCGCCGAACATGTACTGTGGATGGAAGCTGGCGATCTGATAGTCATCGGCCCAACCCTCGTCCCGCAGCAGATCGTCCGCAACATCCAGAAACTGATTGTAGTCATCAAAGTTGGCCAACATGCCGGTGACGGCAATCATCGTCGTTTCAAGGGTCTCGACAGGTGAGTCCTTCAACAACTGCAACTCGCGCCGCAGATCGTCCAGGAGTGCCTCTTCGGTCTCGGCCGGTGAGAGTGTGATCCGGACTTGCCCATTTTTATAGGGTGTTCCGGCGAACGGGCAAAGATTGAGCCCGATGACGACGCGCTCGACCCATTCCCGTATCTGTTGTTCGACAGCCTCCATTCGAATTTCATCCTCTGACTTATTGCGGGCTTCGTGGCGTGACGCCTATTGTCACGCGGGTGCAACCAGTATAGCAAGCAGTGCGCTTTCGGGGGCCACATTGATCGCTCATGGCGCGATTTGATAACGCCAATTCGACATGCACAACAACTGATCCTGGTGAGCCCTTAGGGGATTGGTATCTACACAGCGTATTTCTTCAAAACATGCTGGACAAATCAAGGAAACTGCCCCCCTCGCCCTGGCCGGAAAAACGAACCGGGCGGGGAGAGGGG
>JAKFVC010000281.1 GCA_021732415.1 Planctomycetaceae bacterium | reverse complement strand
AGCCCCCAGCCCCTCTCCCCGGAGTACCAGGGCGAGGGGAGATTCAGGTCTTGTGAAACGGACGCTGGCAGCGTCCGCCACGGGGGTCGTCAGGCATACTCCGCAGAGCAGCAAACAACCGCACAACGACCAACAACGCCGAGGAGATGATGGCATGACAAGCCTCCTGCATCAGCACGTGAATACGGCTGGCGATTGAATCGAGAGTCGCCGCCGATTATAAGACAATGAGTCGGTGAACACCAGAACCAGATTCGATTCTTTCCGATTGCATTTCCATCTGGCACAACTTGTGCTTTGCCAGTGTTCAAGTAGAAGAAGTCGTAAGACTTCTTGGATGCTACCTACTGGGAAAGAATTCTTACGAATTCTTCTACTGAGTTACTAAGCGACTCAACACCGTTTTGCGGCCCATCATCACCCAGCTCGCTCCCGCGGCCGTTCGGCCAGCACCGGCGAGGAATCGAGGTTTCCGATGAGTGAAACAGACGCCATCCGTGAGCAACTCGAAAGGTTCCGTGAGGATTTCCTCAAGCTGCGATCCGAAGTCGGCAAGGTCATTGTCGGCCAGAATGAGATCGTCGAAGGGACGCTGACCGCCTTGATTGCCGGCGGGCATGTGTTGCTCGAAGGGGTCCCCGGGCTGGGGAAAACCATGCTCGTGCGGACCCTGGCCGATGCGCTGCATCTCAAGTTCCAACGCATTCAGTTCACTCCTGATTTGATGCCGGCGGACCTGATTGGCACGAACGTGGTTTTGGAAACTCCCGACGGCCGGAAGAAGTTTGAATTTCAACAGGGCCCGGTCTTCGCCAACATCGTCCTGGCCGACGAAATCAACCGAGCCACCCCGAAGACCCAATCCGCGTTGCTCGAAGCGATGCAGGAGCACACGGTCACGGTCGCCGGACAAACTTACAAACTGCCGGAACCGTTTTTTGTCATGGCGACGCAGAACCCGCTGGAGATGGAAGGGACTTATCCACTGCCGGAAGCACAGCTAGATCGCTTTATGATCAAGCTGTTAGTGAAATTTCCAAGTGCCTCCGAGATCGAAACGATCCTCGACCGCACGACCGAATCAAGCACACCGCGTGCCGAACCGGTGCTGGCCGGTGAACGAATCCTCGAAATGGCCCGCCAGGCCCGCCAGATCCCGATCGCCGACGAGATCCGCCGCCACGGCATCAACATCATCCTGGCGACCCATCCCGAAAACGAGATCGCTCACGAATCGACCAAGCAATTCATTCGCTACGGCTCGAGTCCCCGTGGAGCCCAGGCGTTGATCCTGGCAGCAAAGATCCGGGCGATCCTGGATCATCGCTACCACGTCGCCAAAGAAGACATCCACGCCGTGGCCCCGGCCGTGTTGCGGCATCGCATGATATTAAACTTCGAAGGCCAGGCCGAAGGCGTGCTGACCGATGCGGTGATCGACAGCATCTTGAAAACGGTGGCTTAAGGTCGGATTTTTAGCCACAGAAGGACACAGAAAAACACAGAAATGGAAGGATTTGAAATCTGGGCGTTATTCTCACGACAAAGGGCATAAAAGTTCAGTAGCGGTTTCCTAGGCTTAGAACGACTAACAGAACATCCAGTATGATCATGAAGTTTTTGAACCACGAATCACACAAATGACACGAATCGAAATTCTTGAATTTGCCTGTAAACGAACAGCGATCCGAAGTCCAAATTCGTGTTATTCGAGTTATTCGTGGTAAAAATAATTCCCTTGCCCGCTCAATGGACGACACGCGACGAGTCCCAGGTTTTGGTAGGCGTTCTTAAAAAGAAATATCTCACGCAAAGGCGCCAAGGCGCAAAGAAGAAGTGGCTACGCAGTCTCCCCTTTGCGCCTTGGCGCCTTTGCGTGAGACAAATCCTAAATTTGATATCCTAAATTTCTGTGTTTCTTCTGTGTCATTCTGTGGCTAACTCCTCATGGCGTTATTCGATTCCCGATTCTTGAAGCAGTTGGAGTATCTCTCGCTGATCTCCAAACGGGTCTTCCGTGGATCGTTGCTCGCCCAGCGCCGGACGATGCAGCTTGGGGGCGGCATCGAGTTCGCCGATCATCGTGAATACACCGCCGGGGATGATTTCCGCTATCTCGACTGGAATGTTTATGCGCGGCATGGGGAGTTGCTCCTCAAGCGGTTCCAGGAAGAGGAAGACCTGCACGTCTACCTCTTCCTGGACTGCTCGCTCAGCATGGGTTTCGGGACTCCCGCCAAGTTTGATTACGCCCGTCAGATCACCGCGGCGCT
Organism: Planctomycetaceae bacterium; assembly: GCA_021732415.1. Classification (GTDB taxonomy): domain Bacteria; phylum Planctomycetota; class Planctomycetia; order Planctomycetales; family Planctomycetaceae; genus JAKFVC01. The sequence continues at coordinate 21,756 of JAKFVC010000281.1, read as the reverse complement.
CGCGTACATTGCTTTAGCTGACCTCGATCGGATCGCGGTGATTGCTTACTCCGATCAAGTGGTTGCCGACTTCCCTCTGACCCGCGGTAAGGATCGCATCCTGTCGCTGCTGCGATTTCTCGAGAACTTGGAACCGCAAGGGACCGCGACCGATCTGGCTCGTGTGGCTACAGTCTTCACGCAGCGCACGCAACGTCGCGGTCTAGCCGTGGTCGTCAGCGATCTGTTCGATCCGCAAGGTTTTTCCCAGGGATTGGATATCCTGCGACATCGCCGGTATGAACCGAACATCGTCCAGGTCCACGATCCGGCTGAGGCCGATCCGCACTTGCTGGGTGAGTTGGAACTGATCGACATTGAAACCAGTGCCGGTCAGAAGGTGACGATTACCGAACGAGCCTTGCGGCGTTATAAACAAATCTTTCAAGACCATCAGCAGGCGGTGCGGCAGTATGGTCGCAAGTACGGCCTGTCGTGCATTCAGTCTCCGACCGCGGTCCCGTTTGATGAACTGATCCTGCGCATGATGCGGACAGCAGGGGCAGTCCAATGAACTTTGTCACTCCTGCCGCATTCTGGTGGTTGCTGCTGGCCGGGCCGGTCATCGTCTTCTACATCTTGAAGATCAGATTAAGGCGCGTACCCGTCTCGACAATTCTCTTCTGGCGGCAGATCTATGAAGAGAAACCGCCCCGTTCCATCTGGCAACACTTAAGACATTTGTTGTCGTTGCTGGTTCAACTGTTGATGCTTAGTCTGTTGGTCATCTCGTTGACGGAACCGTACTTTTCATGGCAGCCGCTGCAAGCTCGCAAGTTAGTCCTCGTAGTGGACAACTCGGCCAGCATGCGGGCCACGGATGAGAAGCCCTCGAGACTTCATAAGGCACTGGATCTCGCCGGCAGCTTGATCACGAGTCTGCGGTTCCAGGATGAAATGGCGATCGTCGCGGGGACTCAGCCGCAGGTGGTGTGTGGTCTGACGGGACATCCGCGAACTCTGTATAACGCTCTCAACAGCATCACCCCGACCGACGGCCCGACACGCGTGGCTGACGGCGTCGCGCTGGCCAAGCGGTTGATTGGATCGTCGCGCAATGGACAGGTTATCGTCTTAACGGACGGTTGCTTTGTGGGGAGTGAAGGATATCTTTCAGCCCCCGTGGCCGACGCTGCTAGCGTCGGTTCTCCCGCTATAAACAATAAGACCAACACCGACGCTAGCAGCGTCGGCCACGGGGTGTCGGTGCAATTAGCCGTAATCGGCAAGCGGACGTCGAATGTCGGCATTACCCGTTTTCAGGCTCGCCGCAGTTTGCTCGATCCGATCGGTTATGAGATCCTGGCGGAAGTGGTTAATGCGTCCGATGAGCCTGTCGAATGCCGTCTGGAAATGGAATTGAACGGAGAGGTGCTGGACGTCGTGCCGTTGCAACTGGCGGCCGGCGCCGAGTGGAGTCACACGTTCGAGAAAGCCACTGCCGACGGCGGCACACTCATCGCCAAGTTGAATCGGCCGGATGCCCTGGAGACTGACAATCAGGCTTGGGCTCTCTTGCCGAAACGCGAGATGCAACCGCTGACGTTGGTCACGGAAGGCAATCTCTTTTTGGAGAAAGTTCTCGAAGCCAATCCGTTGGTCCAGTTGACGGTCAAAAAACCGACGGAGCCCCAACCGACGACCCCCGGTTCCGTTGTCGTCTTCCATCGTACTGTCCCGGCAAAACTTCCAGCGGGTCCGGTGCTGGTCATTGATCCGCATGGCAGTTCCGAGTTCTGGACGCTGGGGGAGAAACTACCGAATCCGATTGTGACGAAGCAAGACAAAGATTCGCCGCTGATGGCGCATGTGCGGCTGGATAATGTGCTGATGCCCGAGGCCCACAAGCTGACGTTCACTAACCCAGAGCAAGTTCAGGTCCTGGTGTCGGCCCTCTCGGGAGACCCACTGTTCGCGGCGATCGAACACCCGGGAGGCAAGGTGACCGTTTTAACGGTGAACCTCGATGAAGGGGACCTGCCCCTCCGTACGGTCTTCCCTATCATGACGTCCAATGTTTTGTCATGGTTCGCCGGTCAACGGGGTGAGTTACGAGAATCGCTGGCCGCCGGAGCCGTGGTCGATCTGAAGTTATCGCAGGCGGGCGTCCCGCCAGAGGCCGTCTTGCAACCGCTGGTTCTGGTCGATCCTCAAGACCGGCAGCGGTCCCTTCCAGAGAAGTCGGATAAGGTGACGCTCGGACCGCTGGATCAATGTGGGCTGTGGAGCATCAAACCGGCGCCGAAGGAACCCGCCGCCAAGGAGCAGGCGGTTGCTCCGCTTGTGCAAGTCGCCTGTAATCTGGCGAACCGACAAGAATCGGATATTAGACCGGCCCAGATCTTGATCGACAAAGCAAGTGAAAGCCCGGCTCTGCGTGGAGCGGGGATGCGTCCCTTGTGGTATTACCTGTTGGTGCTCGCCTGGTTGTTGGCGGCATTAGAATGGTGCCTCTATCAACGCCGGTGGATCGGTTGAGGGGCCGGGTGTTCAAATTTCAGAATTGGCCGATGCCTCGATGGCAATTAATCACACGAGTTGACTGGCCAATTGTGAAATTTGAACGCCCGACCCCAAACTGTGCACCGACCGATTATAGGAATTGACTGCCGAAGAAATTCAACACATTGCCGCGAGGATTTTCTTCGTTTGTTTCGCAGGGTTGTCATTACGACCAGAGGGTTTTCAAGAATTCGTAAGTCTCAGAAATTGGGGTCGGGCGTTCAAATTTCAAAATTGGCCTGGTGGCCGTAATGAGTCAGTGTGCCTGTAAATACGGCCAATTTTGAAGTTTGAACACCCGACCCCCAGCAGCGCGGTTTTTGTTTTCCACGTTCCTCGGACCAAATCTTCCCCATGCCTTTTCAACTCGAATTCACACGAGCAATGTGGTTGCTGGGCCTGGGCGTCGTGCCGGTGCTGGGGTACTACTTTGTTTATAGCCTGGTCGATTTCACGCGGTGGCAGCGAATCACATCGCTGATTGTGCGAGCGCTGATTGTGACGTTGCTCGTTCTGTCATTGGCTGGTTTGACTTTGTTACAGCCGACGAAACAAGAGTTCGTCCTATTCGCCGTTGATCGCAGTTTGAGCGTCGGGGATGAATCTCAAGCGGCCGTCGAAAAATATCTCGACAGTGCTCTACCTCAGGCTGGAAATCGGCGGCTCGCCTGGATGTCATTTGCGGCTGAACCGGGGCAGGTCTCCAACGAGCGGCCGAAACCTGCGACCGCCGAAAAGCCCACGACCGCAATGACGCCGGTCGATCCCGCAGTGAAGTCTGAGGTCGATCAGCAGGCCACGAACCTCGCTGCCGCGATTGAAGCGGCCGCGGGGGCCATGCCACCGGCGTACGTGCCGAGGATTGTGGTGCTGAGTGATGGCAATCAAACGACCGGCGATGCGCTGAAGGCGGCTCTGCGAGCTCAGATTCCCATCACGACGATTCCGATGAAGACGCGGCCCGATCCCGAGGTCCAGGTGTCGGCGGTTGTCGTGCCGGCTCAGGTGCGTGAGGGCGAACCGTTCTATGTGGAAGTCGTGATCGACTCCAATCACGACGATGCTGGCGAGGTGCAGGTTTTCCGCGGGGCGCATCGTGTCGCGGCTGAAAGGAAGACGTTTAAGACGGGAGAAAATCGCTTCCGGTTTCAGCAGCAGATTACCCACGAACGTCTCGCTGAATATACGGTGAAAGTCAGCGGTTTGAAGCAGGATGCGTTGCTCGATAATAACACGGAGTCGGGATTAGTGTTCACGACCGGCAAGCCGCGCGTTTTGCTAGTGGAGAGTGATCCGGCCTTGGGGCAGCATCTCGCGCGAGCGCTTGAGCAGGAAGAAATTCAAGTCGATGTGCGGCCGACTCAGGGGATGCCTGACTCGCTGGCCGATCTGCAGAATTATGAGTTGCTGATCGTGTCGAATGTCCCGGCGACCGACCTGACGCAGAAGCAGATGGAGATTGCTCGGACCTATGTGCAGGACCTTGGCGGTGGGTTCATGATGCTGGGGGGTGAGCAATCGTTTGGATTGGGGGGCTACTATAAAACGGTTCTGGAGGAAATCCTGCCGGTGCGTAGCGACTTCGAAAAAGAGAAGGAAAAGCCGAGCCTGGGGATGGTCCTCGTCATCGACAAGTCGGGCTCGATGGGCGGCGATAAGATGGAGATGGCCAAGGAAGCGGCCAAGAGTGCCGCGGAACTGCTCGGGCCGAGTGACAAGCTGGGGGTGATTGCGTTTGACGGCAATTTTTATTGGGTCAGCGAACTGCAATCGGCGGGGAACAAGGGGCGTATCATCGATGACATCAGCCGCATCGAAGCGGGTGGTGGTACGACGATGTATCCCGCTATGGAAGAAGCTTACAACGCGTTGAACTCGGCGAGTGCGAAGTTGAAGCATGTCATTATGTTGACCGACGGGATTTCGTCACCGGGAGATTTTACGGGAATGGCGTCGACGATGGCCTCGGCGCGGATGACGGTGACGACGGTCGCGGTGGGTGAAGGGGCCGACAACGGCGTGCTGGAAGAGATTGCTCGTGTGGGGCAGGGTCGGTCGTATGTGGCCACCGATCCGGGATCGCTGCCGCAGATCTTCGCCAAGGAGACGATGACCGCCAGTAAGGCCGCCATTAATGAGCAACCGTTCATTCCGCAAGTCGTGCGTCCGACGCAGACGCTGGCCGACATTGATTTCGAGCAGGCTCCGTTTTTGCTGGGTTATGTGGTGACTCGTCCCAAAGCGACTAGCGAATTCATTCTGTCGTCTGAAGCCGGTGATCCGCTGCTGGCCTGGTGGCGCTATGGGTTGGGGACCACGGTGGCATTTACCTCGGACGCGAAGAGTCGCTGGGGCGCCGAATGGCTGACGTGGCCGGGGTACGGCAAATTCTGGTCGCAAGTGGTGCGGCATGCGATGCGCAAGAGTGATGCCAAGGGGGTGATCGTCCAGGTGACTCAACAGGACCGCAAGGCCACGGTCACGCTGGATGCGATTGATCCGTCCGGCCGATTTCTGAACCAGGCTGAGACCGAACTCACGCTGATCGATCCGCAACTGGGGCTCACAAAACTGCCCGTCCGGCAGACGGCGCCCGGGCGCTATACCGCCGAATTCGAGACCCCGAAAACGGGAGCCTATCACCTCGACCTGTCGCAGAAGCAGGGGGGCAAGTTGCTCTACCATCAAGCCCGCGGTCTGCATGTCGGCTATCCGGACGAACTTCGTCTGCGGCCGACCAACGAGACGCTGTTGCAGGAGCTGGCTCGAGTTTCTGGCGGCCAGTTCAATCCCGCTGCGGCAGACTTATTCCCCAAATCTGATCGGACGGCGATGCGTCCGACCCCATTGTGGCCCTATTTAATCACGATCGCGGCATTGCTGTTTCTGCTGGATGTCGCACTCCGCCGGATTGACTTCTCGTTGTTTGGTTGGGGTTCCTATCAGCGGGCCAGCGTGCCACAGAAGCAGAGTGCGGTGTTTCAGGTGCGGTGATAGGTTTGTGGGGAAAAGATAGGATTTTTAGCCACAGAAGGACACGGAAGAAACACAGAAAGAAGACACACGGAAAAGAGAAGAATTGAAGAATTGTGATATTGCCGAAACTTCTTGGTCATAGTGATTTGATTTGGTACACTATCTCCAACTCGGTGGCGGGGGAAAGTCGGAATTGGGTCTTCCTTTTCTGTGTTTCTTCTGTGTCATTCTGTGGCCAATCTGATTAGGTAACTTGAGATCGATGCGATGGACTTCGAACACAAGGAGATCACCGAACAAATCATTGGTGCTTCGTTTGAAGTCTTTCGTGAGTTAGGTTACGGCTTTCTCGAAAAAGTTTATCAACGAGCGATGCAGGTTGAGTTGGAATTGCGAGGTCTCAGCGTAGCTATCGAGTCGGATGTAGTCGTGCGATACAAAGGGCGGGTTGTTGGAGAATATCGAGCTGACATCTTGGTAAATGGTTGCGTTTTAGTAGAGTTGAAAATCGCATCCGCCATCGACAGTCGAGATGAGGCGCAGCTACTTAATGAATTGAAAGCCACCGGCATAAAAGTTGGCCTGCTGATCAACTTTGGCAAACAAAAAGCCGAGTTCAAGCGACTCGTGTTTTGAAGATTTAAATCTAGCCACAGAATGACACAGAAGAAACACAGAAAAATACGGTAATGGATTTGTCCTAATTCTGTGTTTCTTCTGTGTCATTCTGTGGCTAATTCCCTCCAATAAATTCGATCGAGTTTGTTACGTTCAGGAGTCGATCATGACCGAGCAAGTTTTTCAGCGCTTGTCCCCCGTACGACGTCGGCAGCGCGGAATGTTTGCCCTGCGAACTGCTGTCTGGGGTTTGCTGGCGGGGGCTGTTGTCGCGATTGGACTCTGCGTGGCTCGCTGGATCGGTGCCCCTCTTGCTGGTTGGGCTGTGCCCGCCGTGCTAGCTCTCGGCCCTGTTTTGGGTTTGACTGTAGGTTTGGTCTGGAAGCGAAGCTGGCATGGAGCGGCTGTGGCGGTCGACCAGCACTATCACTTGAAGGATCGTACGACCACCGCGCTGGCGTTTCTCGATAAGCCGGCGCCCGCTGCTTATGGCGAGCTGCAAATGCAGGATGCTCTGGAGCATCTGTCGCAGGTTGAGCCGCAGCAGGTTGTCCCGTTGAGAATGCCGCGGCCGTTGCCGTATGCCCTCGCTGCGACTGTGCTGGCGGCCGTGTTGTCGCTGCTGTCGTTTGGGAATCAGCCTGTGCAGGCCGCGCCTGCCGAACCCGATCCGACGATTGTTGCGGAAGCGGATGTCGTCGAAGAACAAATCAAGGAGTTGGAAAAGATCGCCAAGGAAGAGCTCACTCCGGAACTCGAGCAACTCGTGAAGGAGCTGCGTGAGAAGGCGGAAGAGATGAAGCAGCCGGGTGTCGATGTGAAGGAGGCTCTGGCCAAGTTGTCTGAGATGCAGGCGAGCATTCAGCAGCAACAGGTGCAATTCAATTCGGCCATGACCGAAGAGCAACTGAAGTCAGTCGGCGAGGCGCTGAGTGCCGCAGAGAGTCTTAACGCAGCGGCGAAGGCGCTGATGGAAGGCAAGTTGGGGAAGGCCGCTGAGGAACTGGAAAAACTCGATGATCCGAAGTTGGATCGAAAAGAAATGAAAGCGGTCACCGACAAGCTGAAGAAGGCGGCGGAGAAGATGGCGGAAGCCGGCCAGGAGAGCCTCAGCAAGGCGACGTCGCAATTCTGCGAAGGTCTCGCGAAGTGCGACGGATCCTGTAAAGGTGGGGCGAAGAAGCTGGCTGGCGAATGCAAGAAATGCGAGGGCCGCAAGAAGATCAGCGATTTGCTGCGTCAGTGCCAGAGTTGCCTGGGTGAATGTAAAGGGAACTGCCAGGGTCAGAAGAACAGTTTTGCCAAGGGTGAAAAACGCCAGAAATCAACCAGTCCTAAATCAACATTCGGGATGGGAAGCAGCGGCAACATTGACGGCGAGAAGACCGCGTTGAATGCCAAGCGGAACGAAGAAAAGATCACCGGCCAGCAGGGTGACGGTGAATCGGAGATGGAGACAACTCATGAGGTTGAGGGCAAACAAGAAGCGACCCGCGCCTATCGCGACGTGTACCAGAAGTACCGCAAGCTGTCTGAATCAGTCCTCGACAGTGAGGAGATTCCGCTGGGGCATCGCCAGATGATCCGCAAGTATTTTGAGCTGATTCGGCCTCAAAATGGCGAGGGTGTGCCGCCAGCTGATGCGAAATAGTGATTACCCCGTGGCCGACGCTGCTAGCGTCGACCTCCTAAGCCCCAAAGGGGCAAACTAGGCCAGCCCAGGGCATCGCCCTGGGATACAGGTCAAATTATTGAACAAGAGCCCTGAAGGGGCGTACTAGGCCTATGCTAGTACGCCCCTTCAGGGCTTTGAATCCTCTCTTGCGAGTTTACCCAGGGCGATGCCCTGGGCTGGCCTAGTTCGCCCCTTTGGGGCTGAAAACCACCGATCGTGGTGCAACAAAAATCGGAACAACATTAAACCCAGTCGATACCCAATTTTCGCCAGCCTACCCTCTGGGGCCCTCGCCCTCCCGCCTTAATTCTTCCATGGACCTGTTTTCGTGAAATTGCCCTCGAGCAATGTGGCGGGGGCGAATTCGAATTGCTGGCCTTCGCCGGATACGTGATTGCCCGCAAAGCGGTTCGGCAAGTCACCCACCGTTTTGACGTTGCAGCCCAGCAGGCTGGAGGTGATGTTGAATCCCTCGCAATTTTCCAGGTGAATCGCGCCGTAGAAGAAACAGCAATTCGAGATCGCCATCGCATTCAGCGAGTTCCGGCACAGCAGCGCATAGCGTTCGTTGTGATTGATCAGGCAACCCGTCAGGCTGCCGTGTGATCCGTTCTCGTGGTCTTCGATGATCACGCCGTTGGTGTTCGTGCCGATATTGGAGTTGGAGATGTTCGTGTTACCGGCATGGATGGTCACCCCCGTCACGTTGTGATGGCACATCAGTTGTGAGGCGGTCACGTACTCGCCGCGCGTGTCAAATCGCACGCCGATAAAGTTGCCCGACGTCGCGACCGCGCTGAGGACACCCCCATTCGCGAAACCGCTCTTGGGCAGGTTGGTGCGGGTGATCTGCAGTCCCACGCCGGCAAAATCCTTGATCTGCGTGCCAGAGACCTCGTAGTTCCAGCACCCTTCAATGATAATGCCATGAGCCCCCGTATCGGTCCGTTGCTGCCACGGCCCGGTGGCTTCACCCTGGATCGTGACATCGCGCAGCCGCCAGTCGCTGACAGCGGTCTGCTTGAAGACGGGCTTCGAACCAGTGGCTTGCAGGATGGTGCAGGTTCCTGTGCCGATCACGGTCACGCCGGACGGAATCAGTACCTCACTGATCCGATAGTTGCCCGGGCCGATGCGGACAATACCCGGCCCCGCGGTGAGAGCTTTCTTCATCGCCGACGAATCATCGCGTGTTGAGGCGCTGCCATCGGGACGGCTTCCGTCATCATTCACGTAGGAGCTCAGCCAACGCTCGGGGCTGGGTGGAGGGGACTGGTGCTGTGATCCCAGGACGCACACTAGTAGCAGACAACTTAGACCGCCTATTGCGTATTGCATATCAGTTTTCCTTATATCGCGAGTTGTTACAAATCGATGAGGTGGGACGTCAAAAATACGGAGACTGGCGAGCCCCGTGCCGTGAGGCCGGGGGTAGGGAAACGACTCACGCTGCCAAACCAGCATTTTAAATTAGCCTGGAGAACATCAATTATTGCAATTGAATTCCAGCTCGCCACCCTACCCCCGGCCTCACGGCACGGGGCTCGCCTGCAACCTTTTTGGGTTGGGCTTTTAAGATCTCTCACGTGCACTGCGCGCTCGGCTTTCTTCACGCGGAGCGTGAAGGATACTTTCCCGACTCGGAGAGTCGGGCTACGGTTTTGGGGGAATATCCTCGGGTCGTGGCGCTGGCTTCAATTCGGTCTGATGTTTTAATCCGCTGGCTCGGTTGAGGGCTCCTTTGCCGAACTTGTTGTTGATTTGGTCGCGGACTTCATCGAGCCGGGTGTCTCGTTCGCGTGATTCGTCAGGGAAGAGGGTTAGTTGCTTCTGTTTAGTAGTTTCAAACCCGCTGACGCCAACTCCCAACAGGCGGACGGCCAGGCGTCGAGTGGGGAGTGCGGCCTCCAGCAAGGTCGCGACCGTCTGCCAGATTTCGTGGGTGATGTTGGTCGGTTGCGGCAGCGTGTGGGAACGGGTGATGGTTTTGAAGTCGCTGAACCGTAGTTTAAGGTCCACCGTGCGGCCGCGGAGTTGATGCCGTCGCAGTCGGTAGGCGACTTGTTCGGTCAATTCCTGCAGCCAGGCTCGCAGGACTTCGTGATCGCTGATGTCGGTGGCAAATGTGGTTTCGTGCGAGATCGACTTGGCCTCGCGGTCGGGGATGACGCGACGTTCGTCAAGGCCGTGCGACAGCTTGCCAAAGTGTTCGCCCTGTTTGCCGAATTCGCGCTGCAGGACCTCGGGCGACATCTGCCTGACCTGGCCGATTGTCTGAATGCCCAGACGATCGAACAATTGGCCGGTTACTCGTCCCACGCCCCATAGCCTGCTCACGGGTAAAGGGTCGAGGAACGCCTGGATTTGATCGGGCTGCACGACGACCAGGGCGTTGGGCTTTTCGAGGTCACTGGCAATCTTGGCGAGAAATTTGTTGGGAGCAACTCCTACGGAAGCGACCAGTTTCAATTCGCGGTAGATATCGTCTTTGATGCGCCGGGCGATCTGGACTGACGGACCGAACAGCTCCTGGCTGCCGGTGACATCCAGGAATGCTTCATCGAGCGACAATGGTTCGACCAGCGGCGTATAGCGTTCGAAGATCTCGCGGATCTGACCGGAGATCTCGGCGTAATGCGCCATTCGCGGTCGCACGATGATGGCATGCGGGCAGAGTCGCATGGCGGTCGCCGTGGGCATGGCACTATGGACGCCAAACTTCCGCACGACATAGTTGGCCGCCGCGACGACTCCGCGCCCTTCCGCGGTCCCACCAACGATGAGTGGTTTCCCAACAAGTTCAGGCCGGTCCCGTTCCTCGACGGAGGCGTAGAAGGCATCCATATCGACATGCAGAATCATAAACAGTGAGCCGATTGAGCCGAGTTGCGGGTGGAGATTTCTGGGGGCAGACTCCGTATTCAGTTTGTCAAGTTGACGGTGGGGATGCCATAAGAGGTCGGGGTCGGGGCCGCGCTTTTTGGAAATTGGCCGGTGTTCGTCGAAACGCTGATCAGCTCGATGGCGGCCAAGTTCGAAAAATCGCAGACGCGACCCTTGGATTGTGATGTGTTCACCGGTTCGTTAGTCTAGGAGTTGAGTGGCACGGCGTAGCGCTCGCACATTTCTGTCGAGAGATTCTTCTCCATTGAACCTGGAATCAAAGATGCCCGAAAAAGAACAGTCCGTCATGTGGGTAGTCGCGATGGTGATGCTGGTCATCGCGGCGTTTGGCTGGGCGTTTATGGCGGCTGGCTATGCTCATGCTGCCGAAGGCTGGCGGAGCGAAGGCGTGGCCGGTGGTGATGCTCCGCCGCAAATCGCTCGCGCAGGGCGACGCGCCTGGGTTGATTTTGTGTTCAATGCCGTCAAACAAATCCCCAACTTCTTCGCGGTCTGTGGCTACTCATTCAGCAATCAGATTTGGCTGCCGATTCTGTTCGCGGTGCTGGAAGTGCTGGCGGTTGGTGGTGGGTACGCGATGATTCACGTGGAGAAGGCGTTGAATTCCCCTCGTGGCAGACGGTGAGGCCCGTCGGCTCTTACGGGAACACAATCGTCACCGATTGTTTTTTGCCGTCTCGCAAGATGGACAACTCCAGTTTTTCGCCAGGTTTGCGATTGCGGATGCGATCGGCGAGGACGTCTGTTTCGCGCAGCAGGTCGGTCCGCGAATTGATCGCCACGATGATGTCCCCCTTCTGGACGCCGGCCTTGTGGGCGAGGTCATGCGGTGCGTATTGGCCGACGTGCTTCACCAATAGGGCAGTGGAATCCACCGGTAGTTTCCATTTCTGACGGTCCTCGTCGGGCAATGCTTCGCTGAAGATGCCGCCCAGGCCCATTCGTCGCAGTTCCCAACTGCTGGCGCGCCAGGCGATGTCGTCTCGCTGACGCCAGCCCTTTTCCAGCTTTAAGGTCAGGTCGACCGGCTTGCCGTCTCTGAGAACCTTGGCCTGGACTTCGGCTCCGTCGGGTGAGGCCTGTTGTAGAACCCATTGGACATCGGCCATCGACAGCAACGGCTGACCGTTCAGTTTTCGAATGCTGTCGCCCGCTTTGAAGCCGGCTTGTTCCGCGGGGCTTTGGGGATCAACACTGGTGACGGTGGCCATCTCTTTGGGGTCCAGAATCAGGCCGATCGATTTCGGGTGCGGATACGGAAACAGGATGGACTCGGGGAGCGGTTCCTTGCGGCTGAAGATCAATTGACGTGTGGCATCGCCGATCTGGTGGCAGTGGATGCAGCTTTGCGCGACCTTGCCTTCGTAGTCGAGCGTCGACTTGTATCGCGAGGCCAGTGACGGAAATTTTTCGGGCGTCGCAAATTCGGGGGCCGGTCCACGTTTGCCGGCCAGTTCCGATTTGTTGCCAGGATAGGCCTTGTGCAGGGCCAGGGCACCTTGCAGGGCTTTGGCGAGACCATCGACCGAGACGTCGCCGATCCATTCCTTGCGGCTCGACCGAGTGCCGAAACGGCCGTAGATGGTGCCGTCGGCATTGAGCAGGAAGACGGTGAAAGACTGGTCAGTGTCGAATTGGAACAGCGACAGATCGAGGCCGTTGGTGGACACAATGCGGACTCGGACGAATTGCTCGAGCAGTGGTTTGACGCGGGCGTCGGCATCGATCAGGTCGTCGTCCAGCTTGACGCATTCCTCGCAGGGGAGGCAACGCAAGACAGCGACGATGGGCTTGCCAGTTTGCTTGGCCTCGGCGAAGGCCTTGGGCAGGTCGCCGTAGATCCAATAGCCGGCGGCCTCGACCTTCTGCTTGTCGTTGCGAACCTTTTCTTCCCGCGTTTGGGCCAGGAGGGGATGTGTGCAGAGTCCACTGAGCAATACCGTCAACAACAAGAATCGCTGCATGTCATTCTCCCAATGCGGGGTCTTTCGGGTGATGGCGCCGACGCGTTTGCAATTGTTGCATGATTGCCGGAGAGTATCCATGATAAAGTTGGTGAACTTTTCATTGGGGATTGGACTGCACTCGACATCAGGGGATGGTGTGACGGAGTTGTGATCCGAGTGGGAAGTGCAGGTCGACCACGGGCGAGGAATTGATCCACAGATTTCGCAGATGACGCAGATGGGGGAAAGAGATTTCTTTCTGCGTCATCTGCGAAATCTGTGGATGTCGCCCCGATCCCCGCGTTGTCTTGATCTTCGGCGGGACTTATATGATTCGGCTCTGGCTGACGAGGACCACTCCAAAGCACACGATCAGTATGATCAGCGAGAGGATCTTTCCAAGTTCGGCGTAGGGGGCGAGTTTGGGGTGGTTCGTCCAATAGAAGTGGCAATGGGCGAGTCCCGCGGCGCCGAGGAGTGCCAGGCCGAACCACCCGGGTTCGGAGCCGGTTAGTTCAAGGTGCCGGCGGCTGGTTCGGCGGAGGAATCTGAATCCCAGAGTGACGCTCGGCAAGTACATGACTCGCAGTCCCCAGCCGATGATGAGTAGAGGGAATGCGACGCCACAGGCCCATTTGTTCCAGGGAGTGTCCCGGGGATCGTCGAGGAGGATATCGAACATGAGGTGGGCTCCGCGCGGACGTTGATCGACATCGGGAAATGACCAGAGCGGTCACCACGATGGGGTCTGGCGATCAAGGATTGCGGGAGAGAACGTGACAGCGATTGTTTTGGATCATGGGATTATTGGTCAACCGTCATTTTATGACGAGAGTTTGTTAGAATTGCGACGCCGACTTCGCCGGTTCTAATCGCAGTTTGAAATGAGAGGGGAACAAACTCCATGCCTGGACAACCATCGACGCAGTCCCTCGAGGACCTTCCCGAGATTGACGAGCTCATTCGCTTGTCCAAGGCGATTGCGATGCTCGACGCGATTCTCTCGCCGGACTGGGAGTATCGACGTTACTCGTTTAACTCCAAGTGGTCCGCCGACCAACTCATGGCCTCAATGCGCAATGGTTCTGGAGATGAATACTTCATCCTCTTCAGCCAACACGGGGCGGCGATGAAGGGGTTTAGCCATGAAAAGGAGATGGCGAGCAATGGTGAGCTGTGGCCTGGAATGTACGACGGTCTTCCGGACGAATTTAACTCGTTCCTGAATGAAGCCGCGTTCTCGATGGATGACGCCACATTTTGTATCTGGCGAAAGTCTGGTGACTCCGAATGGCACTGCGGCGTGACCGATTTTCCGGATGACTTTGATCCCGATGGATCGGAAGAGATGCTCGCAATTCTTGGTGGTGATCCTGAAACCTATCAAACATTTGCCAGCGAAAATTACGAGGTTGAGATTCCGTTGACTGCGATCGAACACATCTATCAACTTCGACCGTTGACCGAGGAAATCATTGCTGAACTGAATCCGGATCAGACGTTGGAAAGTGTCGACGCGGATGTTGTCGAAATCGGCTATCCCACTGGAACGAAATAGCTGGATCAATCAAATAACACAGGACAGGCATCTCTCTGATTGAGGTGCCTGTCCTGTGTCTGTTTTCATCCTCGTTCTATTCACGCGAATCATGCACGTACACCTTAAACGTCGATCCTAATTCCTCTACGGTCTGATCCGAAAACTGATGTCTTTCCAATTGGATCTTCTTTAAAGAATGGCAGCTAGCGAGCTGGGGTAGGTGCTCATTGCTGATTCCCGTGTTCGTGATGTTTAGCGATTCCAGCTTAGTGGCATGGTGAATTCCTGCGAACTCGCTCAGGCTAAAGGTGGCTGTGTGCAGACTGAGGGTGGTGAGTTCGATTGTCTTCCACAATTCGGACAGGGCGCCATTGGTCAACCGGGTGCGGTGCAGATTCACCCATGTTATTGAAGCAGATCGGGAAATCGCGATCGACTGTCGCTGGGTGAGACGTCCCCATGAGATTCCAATCAAGGACAGATGACGGCAGCGTGGCAACGAATCTAATGCAGCATCGTCGAGTTTTGATGCCTTGAAAAACAGCCGTTGCAATCGGGGAAATGAGGCCAGAAGTTGTGATCCAATTTGATCAGATACGTAAGTGTTCTCGACCATCACTTCGGTAACATTGGGTAGACACGAAGCCGATTTGAGGAGTTCCACGGACAAATTTGAAGCGTCGAACGATATGGCCCAGACCCTTGGTCCGGCTAAAATACTGGGATAGTTCTGGCGGTCCATTCGCATGAGGACACCGGCTGCTTCCAGTCGCTCGTACGCATTTTTCGTGCGAATGACGTCGCGAACCAAGGTCGCAACGAAGATCGCTGCCATCAAGCCGAGAACGCCCTGACAGCACATCGAAAAGCCAGCCGGAGTGAGGCAGGCCTGACCCACGTGGCTCAATCGGGTCCTAAGTCCCTGGATCCAGTTCATGATAGGCGGAATCGAGAATTGAAGAGTGGCCGATGGAATTGCACGAGCCGTAGCGAACGGCTGCAGATGACGGGACATAAAACAGAATAGGACAGGTATCTCCGAAGTAGAGATACCTGTCCTATGTCAGTTTTGTCTATTTGGACCAAGACTTTCTGGACCGAAGTGCTGCTAGGTCCAGAGGAGTGCTGGAAACGTGTCGGCTATTCCTTTTTTGGTTCGGTTTCCGCCGGCTTGGCTTCGTCTGGCTTCGTCTCTGCGGGTTTGTCGGCTTCTGGCTTGGCGGCCTCGGGCTTGGTCTCTTCCGGCTTGGCGTCAGCTGCAGGCTTCGCGTCTTCCGCGGGCTTGGCGTCGTCGGCTTTGGGTTTGTCGCCGGCTGGTTCGGTGGCGGCTTCTTCAGCCTTGGGGCGTCCGCTGTCTCCGCCCTCAGCTTTACGTTGCTTCTTGCGCTGGCCGCCCCCTGTGCCGCCTCCGGTACCGCTGCCTGGGCCCCCCGGGCCGCCGGGTCCGGCTACGCCCTCGCCGGGACCGGCATGCTTGGCGTTGGGATCCATGGGGGGCAGAGCCGCGTGAGCTTCGGCGGCGGTCGGGGCGACCACGGTCATCACTTCCATGACTTCTGCTTCTTGCGTGGCGATCTTCCCGTCGATTCCGTAGTAGATGTACAACTTCCGGCTGCGCAACAAGGCCGGGTAGGTGTAGATATCGACCCGCGAGGCGGCGATTGACGTATCGAGGAAGTTTAGCTTTTGTGTTTCATAAGGCTTTTTACCGACGATCAAATCAACATGCTTCTTGGTCACGCCGGCGTCGAGACTCGTGGTCTCGTCGAGCTTGGACCGCAGTTTTTCGAGGGCCGCGGCGTGGGCCAGATGCGAGTTGGCCTCGACGGCAATCACGAGCAAGCCGATGCCGATGACGCCCCAGACGATGGCCCGTTCGACGGGTGAGCGCGGGGGTTTGGCTGGCGCAGCGGGTGGGGGTGCGGATGACATGGTGATCCTCTTCAGAAAATCAGGATGAACAACGTGACGTGCCGCTGCAGATCCGCAGCGACGACATCGAGATGGGACGATCAGAACTGCCGGCCAACGACCGTGGCCCAGGGCGCGAAGTCACACGAGACCAGCCGCTGGATTCCACAGGCCACAATTCCGCCTGCCAGCTTGCCCAGTCCTCCGTAACTGCGCTCTATTGTGCCGAAGAGTTCCCGTATTATCCACTGCGACTGGGCGGAGTGGTGAAACGGGGGCGGCCGCTATTTGGTGCGGAGTTTCGAAACCGCCCCCGTTGGGCTTGCCCCCAACGGAGCGCTGACTGGTCAGCTACTTATCCGACAACGAGAAACTGCTCTCCGTGGGGCTTGTCCCCACGGAAGCCACGACTGGACGGCGACATTTCCTGAGAAATACATGTCATTCAAAAATCCAAATCCAGACTGAGTCCGAATCGTTGCTCCCGTGGGGACGAGCCCCACGGAGAGCCATACTGTGTGGATCGCTTCCCGGTAGCTGGACAGTCAGCGCTCCGTTGGGACAAGCCCAACGGGGGCGAATGTTAAAAGCCGATGAAACCGCTCTAATTGGGAACCTGCTGTGTCCCCCCGGGGACGAGGTTGGATTTCCCCAATGTTGTGCCGGCGTTGGATTTGAATATCTGGCGCGGCACGGGCTGATTTTTCAATTGAATGGCCAGGCTGTTCCACATTTGATTGGTCAGGTGGGTCGCCGGGTCTTCGCCCGCTTTGATGAGTGCGAAGCCAAACAGTCGATTGGAGGCAATGAGAGAGTGCTTCCAGATGGACTGGCCATTCAACATCAGATTGACTTCGCCATTGACCTGGGTGATGGGAAGCGAGATCTTGGTCCGGGGGCCGACCCCGTTCCGGGGATCCATCTCCAGCTCCATGTTACGACCCGGGTTGTTCATCGCCGTCGAAATCACAAACGTGTAAGGGGAATCGGTCCCAGTCCCCAAGACAAATCCCGCTTTCTCCATGGCCGCGCGGTAGCTGGTGGCAACTTCTGCCGCCAGGTTGGGATGGACCGGCGAGGCTGCGACCAGACTGACCTGCAGATTGATTTTCATGCCGGGTTGTAGCAGAGCGTCATCGGGCAACGGTCCCGCTTCAATCTGCGCGAGGGCCGGTTTATCGGGGAGAGTGGCGTTCGACAGAAACGCATTCTGATCCAGCGCGCCACCTGAGGTGACATACCAGGCCTTGTCGCCGGGTTGATTCGACGCCGCGAAGCCATACGGCAGGAGATAGGTCCAGGCCGCTTTCTGCTGCGGCAAATTAATCAGGTAGTTGCCGTCCACCAGAATATGCTCATCACCACACCACTGGAGGGACGCATTACCGAAAGGCACGTAAAAATCGGCTGTCGTCTTACCCGTGGCCACATCAACCACGAATAGCTTGTGGTTGAGACCATCAAATCCCAGCAGAGCGAAATGGGTGCCGATGGGATGAAAGGCGCAGAAGAGCTCTCCCATGTTGGCCTGCACGTCACCGACGATCTCGCCGGTCTTCGGGTCGAGAAACGCATAGCGCCCGCCCGACTGGAAGCCCAGGTACTTGGCCCCCGGACTGAGGCACCAGTTGGAGCCTCCCTCCATGCGCCACACCGCCTGGCATTCGGGCAGTTTCCACATATAGACGATGTTCTGGCGATTCACCGTCAGGCAATATTCCTGATCAATCAGGATGGCTTTCGTGACTTCCTTGCCGGAGTTCTCTTTGTCCTGATACGGTCTCCAGCCAGCGACCTGTTTGTCTTCGCGAATATCGTAGATATCGAGCCGGTCGTCATTCCGTTTCGTCGACTTGATTGCGGCATAGTCACCGTCGGGGCTGACATCCAGGACCAGCGAGGGATAGCGAATGGCGATCGGGCCTTTGAGCTTGCCCGTGGTCAGGTCGACCACGTCGATGATGACGGTGTCCCGCCCGGCGGGGGGATCGATATTGCGCATGCGCATGAATCCCCGGGCCGGGGAATGGGCCTGGCCGTTATTGGTGTACCAGAGGACGGCGCGCCCGACATCGGGGCGCGACAGGAACACGCCACAGATGGTGGGGCGTTGAGGCGGCACGCCAATGGACGATTTCACAACCGGCCCGGCCGGCGCGGGATCAGGCTTCATTGACCAGGCTGCCGTGGCGGTGGCGGCGACGGGAACGACCTTCGAGTAATCGGCCTTCCCGAGTGCGGGCATGCCCGCTTCGACGGCATCACCACCGTTGGCAACGGCTTCGGCTGCGGCGTCGATTTCATCGACCGGCACGGGGGCCGTGATTAAGCTCGGACTATTGCGGCCTCCGGTGACGACCACGATTTTTGTGCTGTCCAGCAGCTTGCGCGGGGCGTCGCTACTGCCGTCTTCATCCGGGGCCGACCAGACCGGTCCGCCGATCTTGGCGTCGAGCACATAATGCCCGCGCCACAGCAGCTTGCTGCGATCGGGGAACCATTCCAGCCGATTGCCCGCGACCCGTTCCGTCGAATGCGAGACGTTCTTGGTATTCAGTTCGGCGGTGGAGATGAGCTTGCCGTCAGCGACGTTGTAAATGGCCAGGGCCTGATCCCAAGTCCCCGAGGGAATCACCATCGCCAATTCCAACCCGTCTGGCGAAAACGACACGGCATCCGGTTTGTTGTGCGCAAATCCGTTTTTGACGGGCAGGCTTTGTTCCCCGGCGACTTCCCCCGTGTTCAAGTCGAAAATCTTCAGATTGGAATCATCCACGACCGCGGCCAGGTAGTTACCGCCCGGACTGACGGCCACTGCATTCGCGAGTTCCGCTTTGTTCAGATTGAGTTCGTGTTCGAGATCTCCCGAGGGGAGCTTCCAGACATAGGCCATCCCGCCGGCACACAGGGCGATCAGCCGCTGCGGACTGGGGAACAGGACGGCTTTGACTTCAGCGGTTGTCGTGAGCTCGCCCAGGCCCTTGTTCCCTTTTGCAGTCCACACGCGGACCCCGCTCTTCTTTTCGAAGAACTTGTCGATGTTGGCGGCGATGTACTGTCCGTCAGGGCTGAGGGCCTCGACACTGCGGCCCCGAATGATTTTGTTGGTGATGGTGCCGGTCTTGTTGCGGGTTGCCAGATTCCAGATTTCGCGGACTGGGCTGCCGAACGAGTTTGAACCCAGTGCCACGTAGACGCTGGGCGTCACGGGATAGATGACGTCGTCGTGCGACGCATCCTTCGGAAACTTGATGTTGATCGGTTTGGCAGGGTCGATCTTGATTTCCGTTTTGCTGGGATCGACTTTGACGTTCCAATTCTCGGGCGCGGGCCCATCAACCCCGGTCGCAGCGATACCGTTGTTGCCTCCATTGCCAGCGGCAAACCCAGCGAATCCCTTGCCTGTACCGCCTTTTTTAGGCAGCGTGGCGGGTCGGGAATCGGCCGTGCCTTTATCGAAGGAGGTTGTCCCAGGTGGTTTGGAACCGGGCAGCGCGGCCACGGGTTGGTTGGAGGCAGGAGGATTCGCTGCCGTCCCCGAAGAGGGCAAAGCGCTCACGGGCAAGGTGCTCGCCGGCGCAGGGGTGGGCGCGACATTGGCCGGTGGCCGAGGGAGCGAATTGCCTCCGCCAAACGGCGGGGGTGCTGGGAGGGCTGGATTGTCTTGAGCAACCTGGGGACCGGGTGCCGGCCCGCCGCCTCGGCCGGAGAGGGCGAACACCAGGACACCGATCACGCAGACGGCCACAATGCCACCGACGATCACGCCGGTCGGTAGCCCCTCAGAGCTCCCCTTGCGCCTGCGGCCCCCGCCAGATCGCCGCGGACCATCGGACTCGAACAGTTCGTCGCGATCCGGGTCCGGAACGTCGATTTTTGCCCCACATTCCTTGCAGCGAACCTTGCCTCCGGCTTTCTCGTCAGCCACCCGGTATGTGTTGCCGCATTCCTCGCATTCGATGTCAATGGGCATGATTTCAGACTCCCCGCACTATCGGCCCCAATAGTGAATAAATGAGATGCCACCGGCAGTCGAACTGTCGGTCGCTATTTGTCGATCGGCAAAACCACTCGGATTCGTGGCGGCGCACGCAAATGACCGAGAATCCCGGCCTGCATTCGGAAACAACAGAGGGTTGCGCACCGCGTCAGACAGTATGACTCGGCAGTTCACGTTTGACAACTGGCGTTTGCCACGCGGTAGCGACGTAATGGGAGGGCGAGGGACCCAGAGGGTACCCCGCCGAGCCTAAGGCGACCGCAGGTCGGCGTCCGCCGGAGGCCGTGTTTCTGGATGCCTCCGGCGGACGCCGACCTGCGGTCGTGTTAGGCTCGGCAGGAGCCTCGCCCTCCCATCGACCTTCGTCGTTAATTCCCGATGAAAGTGCTTCGCGGCGAATCTCCCCCCGGGTGTTCGTTTCTATGCTAAGCTTTGGCAAGAGGTCACTAAATGATTCGGCGGTCTGCTCTCGCAAATTCTCCGCAGAATCGATCTTGCTAGAACGAACGGATCTTGCGTAGAGTATAGAGAGCAAGTGCGATTGGCCTATGGGGATAGGTCAATCGGGACCTGCACATGTGACTTGAACTCGTGAAAACTGCAGCTTGGACGTGTTTTTCCGTGGTAAACGGAAGACTTTCCGTCGATGTTGAGTTTAATCGGGTTAAAGTCCACTTCCCAAGAAGGGAGCAAGGATGCGCCGACTGTCTGGGGTTATTTGTGTGTCGGTGGGGCTCCTGGCGGGGATCGTGTGCGCTGGTGAACAGCCGGCTCCGCTCTTGGAACGGACTCCTCAACCGACCAGTGATCCGCTCGGATTACGCCTGGTGCGACTGTGCCGCGAGCACGTGTTGCAGCCGATGGCTCAGCATATTCGCCAGGAAATGGAGCGTCATTATTCGCCCCGGCACCTGGAACGCCTGCTGGCGGGTGGCGATGTCGAAACGCGTCGCGCTGCGGCGCTGGGGATTGGTCTGATCGGCGATTCGTCCAGCCAGGTGGCTGTGGCCAACGCGATGCACGATCCCGATCCGGAAGTCATCCGCCGCGCCGAAGCGGCCAGTTGGCAGGTCTGGATTCGGTTGGGAACCCCGGAACAGCAGGCTCGTCTGGCCCGCGTTCAAGAACTGATCCGAGCCCAGGAACTGCAGGATGCCATCGCCCAGGTCAGCCTGCTGATTCAAACCTCGCCCGACTATGCCGAGGCCTGGAATCAACGGGCCCTCACCTACTACCACATGCAACGGTATCGCGATGCGATTCCCGATTGCCATCGGGCGCTCGAACTGAATCCGCTCCATTTTGGGGCGTCGTCCGGGTTGGCTCAGTGTCATATGCGGCTGAATGAGTTCCCGCAGGCGCTGGATGCCTTTCAGATGACGGCGAAGCTGCATCCGACGATGCCTGGCCTGAAAGAGCAGATTTCGGTTCTGACGAGCATGATCAAGACGCCGTAAGGTCCCGATCGCGGCCGTTGCGGATGCGCGAGTGGCACTGCTATGTCGCTATGCAAATGAAGTCAGTCCTGTGAGCCCGTCCCGTGAGGGCATTGGTATAACACTACCGATGAAACCCAGGAAAAGACAGGAAATATGATAGTATTTCGCTCCCCTCGCCCTGGTACTCCGGGGAGAGGGGTCGGGGG
>JAKFVC010000226.1 GCA_021732415.1 Planctomycetaceae bacterium | reverse complement strand
AGGCTGCTCCCCTCTCCCCGGGGTACCAGGGCGAGGGGAGCAGCCTTTTATCATTTGTCGTCTATCGCCTAATGGCGCTGGACTCAACAAGAATACCGCTGGAGTTTGTCGTGATCGCTCGCTTCCTCACCCTGACAATCATCCTCTCCCTCGCCTCAATCGCGACGGCCCAGGACAAGGCCGACGCTGCAAAACCTGCAGCCAAGGATCTCGTCACTTTCAAAGACCACATCTCGCCGATTCTCCGCAAGCACTGCGGCACCTGCCATAATCCCGATAAAGCGACCTCCGACCTGAACGTCATGACGTACCAGGCGCTGATGGCCGGTGGTAGCAGCGGCGAGTCGATCATGGCCGGAAACCCGGATCAGAGCCTCCTCTACAAGGCGGTCGCTCACATCGAAGAGCCCTTCATGCCTCCCAAATCTCCGAAGATCCCCGATGCGGATCTCGCGATGATTAAGAAGTGGATCGAACTCGGCGCCCCCGAGACGTCGGTCAGCGCCGTGAAGAATGCCACTCGCAAGGTCGATCTCGATCTGACCTCCATCTCGGCCGGTAAGCCTGAGGGGCCGCCGCCGATGCCGGAGAATCTGCCTGAACTCTCATTGCCGCAGACCAAGCGACCGCATCCCGTCACCGCCCTCGCCGTCAGTCCGTGGGCTCCTCTCATTGCGGTTGCCGGGCATGAGCGAATCCTGCTCTACAATACCGACGACTTGAAGTTGGTCGGCGTGTTACCGTTTCCGGAACGCATTCCCCACGTCTTGAAGTTCAGCCGCAATGGCAAACTGCTGCTGGCTGCGGGCGGGCGCGGCGCCAGTGTCGGCAAGGCCGTGCTGTTCGACGTCGTCACCGGCAAGCGGGTCACCGAGGTCGGCGATGAAGCTGATACGGTACTGGCGGCCGACATCAGTCCCGATCAGAAGTGGGTGGCACTCGGCGGGCCGGCAAAATTGGTGAAAATCTTTTCCACCGAGACCGGCGAGCTCAAACACAAGATTAAGAAGCATACGGACTGGGTGACGGCCATCGAATTCAGCCCCAACGGCGAGATGCTCGCCAGCGGTGACCGTAACGGTGGGGTCTACCTGTGGGAACCGGAGACTGGCAGCATCCTCTTCACGTGCGGCGATCACAAAGACATGATCACCGACATGAGCTGGCGAGCCGACTCGCAAATGCTCGCCACCGCCAGCGAAGATGGCCGCGTGATCCAGTGGTACGCCGAAGACGGCTTCCCCACGCGGACGCTGAATGCGACCGCGGGGGGAGTCGCCATCCGCACGCCGGCCACCAAGGGCAAGCCGACCGGCGTGTTGTCGGTCGCGTATGCTCGCAACGGAATGCTCGCCACTCTCGGCCGAGATAACACCCTCCGTCTGTGGAAGACGAACGGCGATCAACTCGCCAAACTGGATGGGTTCACCGACACCCCCTGGCGCGTCGTCTTCAGCCACGACGGCGAACGAGTCATCGCCGGCGACTTCACGGGCGAGCTGTCTGTGTGGATTGTCAAAGATCAAACGCTGGCCGGAAAACTCACGACCAATCCGTAATTCTGATTGAACAGTGATTCCGGCCCCGTGGCAGACGCTGCTAGCGTCTGCCACGGGGCCCTTCTCTGGATTCGAAGGCTGACCTACCACATATCTTGTCCCTCCTGCTAGAATGCATTCATCAGCATCCGTTGATGAATCAGACCACGTGCTTCTCGTAAGGATTTCGAAGCCAGCAGGAGATTCGCTATGCATCCGCAACCAACGCCACGCAAGGTCTCGCGCCGGCGATTTCTGATGGGCAGTCTGCGCGCCGGTGGAGCCGGTCTCGCGCTCGGCGAACTCCTGCGTTTGAGGTCCCTCGCGGCAGAGCAGGGCCAGCTTCCTCCTGATACTTCGGTGATTCAAATCTGGCTGGGGGGTGGACCGAGTCAGTTCGAGACCTTCGCCCCCAAGCCGCTCGCACCGATTGAAATTCGCGGCCCCTATCGCGACATCCCGTCGAAAATTCCCGGGGCCCGTGTCTGCGAGATGATGCCGCTCACGGCCGGGGTGCTCGACAAGACCACCATCATTCGCAGCTTCACGCATCCGTACGACGATCACTTCGGCGTGACCCGCTGGTGCCTGGAAGGCCGTAAGGAGCCCGACAAGAGCAGCGGTTATCCGTCGGTCGGTTCGATTGTGTCGAAATTTCGCGGACCTCGGCGATCCGGCATGCCGGCCTATGCGATGCTGGCCGAAGAGTCCGTCATGCACCATCATCTCTTCGACGCGATGGGCCCCGGCTACCTGGGAGTCTCGCATTCCCCGTTTGCCGTGCTGCAAAATCCGTATCCGTTTGAATTTCAAACCGACCGCCTGCGAGCCGCGACCAGCAGTCTGGAACTCGCCACTGATGTGACACTCGATCGCATCAATGATCGCAAGCTGCTCCTGTCGGAACTCGACCGCCTGCCGCGTCAACTTGATGCGGCACGGGGCGAACTGGATCCCTTCGCATCGCAGGCCCTGGAATTGGTCACGAGTGCGAAGGCCCGTCAGGCGTTTGACCTCAATGCCGAATCGGCCGCGACGCGCGAACGATACGGAGCTCACCGCTGGGGACAGATGGCCCTGCTGGCCCGGCGGTTGGTGGAATCGGGCGTGACCTTTGTGACGCTGAACACGGCCCCCGATTGCCTGCGTTGGGACTGGCACGTCAGCGTCTCGAGGGAAACCCGACCGCAGCCCGATCCCGGCGGCCCCAACACCGGCATGGACTGGAGCGGCCCGCCACTCGACCGAGCCCTCTCGGCACTCATCACCGATCTTAGTGAACGCGATCAGTGCCGCAACGTGTTGCTGCTGGTCTGGGGCGAGTTCGGCCGTTCGCCGAAGGTCAATGCCACAGGCGGCCGCGACCATTGGCCCCGCCTGGGCAGCGTGCTGCTGGCGGGCGGTGGCCTGAAGATGGGCCAAATCATCGGCGAGTCGAGCTCCGACGGCGGCCTGCCAACTGATCGCCCCATCGGCCCCAGCGATGTTCTCGCGACTGTATATAAACACCTGGGTATCGATCCGAATCAAAATGCTGTCAACCTCCTGGGCCGCCCGATCCCGCTCCTGCCGGACGGCAAGGTGATTGACGAGTTGTTTTAAGAATGCCGAACAAAACCGATGATAACTCGCCCCCGTTGGGCTTGCCCCAACGGAGCGCTGACTGGCCAGCTACCAGATAGTGAACTCTGCTGAATTCTCAACCTTTACGTCTCCGATGCCCCCTGCCGCCTTCCAGTCGCCCGGTTCCTAAGGTTCACTCACGGCGGCAGGGGGCATCGGAGACTACGCGTTGAGTAGCAAGGATGCTTTACTTTGGTAGCCGACCAGTCAAGGCTCCGCCGGGACAAGCCCGACGGGGGCCTGGGCAGCCAGTTTTTTTTCTCAGCTTTAAGCATAGCAGTCGTAGCCAAACACAACGGACAGTCGCGTCGCTCCTCTGATGGCGTTGTACCTCCCAAACCTTTAACCGGAGTCGAGCCCCCACATGCCTCACCCTCTGACTCGCCGCGACTTCCTGGGCACGTCGATCGGTTCCGTAGGCCTGGCACTGGGGCATGCTCCGTTGACCCGCGCATTGGCCGCCGACAGCAAGCCGCGAGAAAAGCTCCCCATCGCGGCAGTCGTCACGATCTACGGTCGCAATACACATGCCGATGTCATTGTCGGCAAGGTCCTCGAAGGCTGGGCGCAAGACGGCGGCCCCGGTCCCGATTTGAAGCTGGCGTCGCTCTATGTGGACCAGGTGGATGCGCACGATCTCAGCCCGCCGCTGTCCAAAAAGCATGGATTTCGGCTGGCGAAATCGATCCGCGAGGCACTCACGCTGGAAACAGACTCGTTGGCCGTCGCGGGCGTATTGTCCATCGGCGAGCATGGCAACTATCCCGACATCCCCGAGACCCAGCAGACGATGTATCCACGGCGCCGGTTCTTCGATGAGATCGTCGCCACGTTCAAAAGTTGCGGCCAGGTCGTCCCCGTCTTCAATGACAAGCACCTGTCGTACGCCTGGAGCGACGCCAAGTACATGTTCGACACGGCGCGCAGCATGAACATCCCCTTCATGGCTGGTTCCTCCATCCCGGTCATGTGGCGCGACCCGTCGGCGACGATCCCCATCGGTACGGAAATCTCCGAGGCCATCGTACTCGGCTGCGGTGGATTGGAGGTTCATGGCTTTCATACTCTGGAAGGACTGCAATGCCTGGTAGAACGCCGCAAAGGGGGCGAGACCGGCGTCCGGTCGGTACAGGCCCTGAGTGGAGACGCGATCGGACAGGCAGAGCAAGCTGGCCGCTGGTCGAAGTCTCTGTTCGATGCCGTGGTTGCCGCGTCTCCTCTGCCATACGCAGGCAGGGTGGCCCGTCCCAAGGAACAGGCTCGTGACGCCGTCTTCTATCTCGTGGAATACCTCGATGGGATGAAGGCCACAATCGGGATGAACACCGGCTGGACGCACGAGTGGACGTGCGGCGTCTCGATCCGCGGTCAGGAGAAACCGTTCGCCGTCACATTTCTGCCCCAGGAAGGGAGACCGTTTGGACATTTCGAATACCTCCTCCGAGCGGTCGAGCACATGCTGCACAGCGGCCATCCGGCATACCCGGTAGATCGCACGTTGCTCACCACCGGCATCCTCGACGCGGCCTTACACAGCCTGGCCGACAAGCAAACCCCGTTGGAAACCCCACACCTCGCAATTGCCTATACCCCAGTCGAATGGCCATTCCCCAAGGGCACTCCACCCCCACCCGTAGGATAGGCTCCTGCCTGTCTGCTTTGGGCCATCAAACCAACAAGCGGGCCAGAGTGCCAACCCCCTAACCCCCACGCGAATTCAACTGCGCTCTTTGAGCTCTTTGCCCCCTTGCTCGTAGGATGGCCGCCCCGGCCGTCTTCTTTTCTGGAGGGCCGACGAGGAATCGCCCATGACATGCAACGTCGTGTGACGAAGAACTCGACGGCCGGGGCGGCCATCCTACAGGCCCATTTGGGCCTCCAACCCCAGGAACAGGCCAGAGTGCCAACTCCCTAACCCTCACGCGAATTCAACTGCGCTCTTTGAACTCTTTGCTCCCTTGCCCGTAGGATGGCCGCCCCGGCCGTCTTCTTTTTCTCAGAGTCGACGAGGAATCGCCCATGACATGCAACGTTGTGTGACGAAGAACTCGACGGCCGAGGCGGCCATCCTACAGCTCCATTTTTCATGTGAACTCTTTGAACTCTTTGCTCCCTTCGATCTGCGTCTACTTTTTCTTTAACCATGCCATAATTTCATCCCATTCCTTCTGGACTTCGGGCGAGCGCTTTGTCGAGTGGCAACCTGGAGCAGGCGCCCCCGCGACACTCGGTCGGACTATTGGCTTCGGCTGCAGAGGGACAACGACGTCCTCGCGACATTCCTGAACTGGTACAACGGCCGGATCAGCCGTGGCGGGTGAAACCGGTTGTACCGCGGCGCGCTGGGAATCCGGCGCAGCGAGCTGTCCCGGCAGCGATATTGGTGGCTCCGACGGCAATGTGATTCCCACGAGCGATCGGTCGGTAAGCTCCCACATCCACTGGCCCTGCGGACTGGGATCTTTATAACTCTTGATATGCAACGGTTCCTTCGCCCGCTTCATCTGTGACACGGACCACCCATACCGCGCCCCTTCACGCTGCACCTCTTTGGCGGGGCGTGCGCCGAGCGCCAAGGCCCCCAACAGGAGCATGTTCAGTTCGCGTTTCCGATCGTTTCGCTCCTGCTTCCCTGTGCAGCCCTGCAACTGCCCCGGTGAGACCGAATAGGCCCGCAGGTCCCACTCGATCCCTTTGTCAGTCACCCGAAACGCCATGCTCTCGGCCAGGCGCCCGCAACTACACCGCACCGGGACCCACCACCGGAGATCCGGATACCTGACATCCGAGTCGACCCGCCACACATGCTTCACCGGCAGATCACACCGATTGCGGCCCGAGATCACCACCACCGCAACGCCACAGTCCTTCGCCACTTTCCCCAACGCAGCGATGAGGGTCCGCATCCGCTGTGTACGTGGCCCCGATTTACAATAGGCTTCCAGAGGATCGATGATCACTAAACGCACATCCCCCAACGCGGCAATCTGCTGCCGTAACAGGGGAATATCGCGTTCCAGATCGAAGTCGCGCTCGTCAGCCTCCGACTTCTTTTGCTGTGTCGGCTTTAGCCCCCTGATCGCAATGATGTTCGGCAGGTTGGCCCCACTCGCCGCCAGACGTGGCCGAATGGTGTCGGCCATGTCATCCTCTGCATTCAGGATGAGGACCCGGCCCGGCCCAGGCGCGGGCCCCGGAGACTCAGTACACGGCAATTGCGGCCAATCGATCCCCGCCGACACCCGAGCCGCCAGATCGAGCGACCAGTTGGTCTTACCCATTGCGGCCTCGCCAAACACCACCGTCACCTTCCCGACCGGGATTTTTCCCCGCCACAGCCAGCGGACCGGTTCCGGTTCCACCATGTCGAGTGACACCGTTTGCAACCGCTCACGCGGCGGAGCTGGGGCGTGCTTGAGTTCCCTCGCCCAATTGAGGAGCTTCGCTTCAGCGACGAGCTCCTCAAAGGTTCTCATTTCCAGGCCGGTCCACTTCCGCGTCGCAACAAATTCCTGCAAAGCCGCGCGGATCTCCTCTTCCTGTTTCCCCGCATACAATAGATCCATGAGATAAAACACCATCCGCTGTTCTCGCTGAAACTGCGAGAGATCGAGCTCTTTTTCAGGGGCGGCAGGGGGACATACTGCGGCAGTGGGGTCCATGATGATTACTTTCCTGGAGAGGGATGTCATTTGTCCGTTGTCATTGGTGCTTGGGCGAGAAACTGGGACAGATCCAACTGGAACAACCCCGCTCGCGGCATACGCAAAGCTCAATGGACAACGGACAACGAACCTCCCTTCTCCCACATCCCGTGAAATCTCCCAAATCACGAAACCCGCCGCAAAACCGCGTTTTCGCAAGCACATCAGCGAGAGAGTTTCAGCCGGCTCGACTCGGATTGGCGATGTGCGCCCTCGAACCAAATGACAGAAATGAGACGCGCGAGTGTCAACACGCCGTAGGATGGCCGCCCCGGCCGTCGTCCTGGTGGTGGACCTGGAACCAAAGCTTTGAAGTTGCGCCATTTCGGACACAACAGCGTTCTCGGTTGCTTGATATTAGGGTGACTTCCGAACCTGAAGGGTTCGCAGAGAGTAGCCGGTGGTTGAGGAGCAGAGCGACGACACCACCGGTTCGGTCGTCATCGTGTTCGCATCCTGGAGGGATGCCAGAGGGAAGTACCTTGCCATGTCACGAATTGAAATCCTCTGCGATCCCTTCAGGATCGAGGGCGTGGGGTGGAGTTGTCCGGTGGTGTCGTCGCTTCGCTCCTCAACCACCGGCTACCCTCTGGCATCCCTCCAGGATGCAATACTTGTTCCATTTTGACACGGTGACAGAAGCGACTGCACAACTTCAAAAAGCCAAAAGCCGGGGTCGGCAGTGGCTCATTTCCATGACACGTTGCCACTGGTGAGATGAAGTCTGATAACATGAACGCGGTGGTCGTAAACCCGTATCCTGAAGCAACTCGTCAGGCGAACGCGGACAACATTATGAGGAGTGAAGTGCAGTGATCGAGAAGTGGCGACCACTTTCGTTTCCCTACATCTGCGAGCGAATGTTGGGATTCTCAATCCCGCGCGATGACACGGTGTTGATTGTCTCGTATGAAGGGACGCACCTTGTCCGACTGGCGCCCGAGGTCACGGTCGAAAGCGATCCGGAATACGCCGAGTACGATCTCTATAACCCTGATACGGGGATCTGTTCCTACAAAGGGAACGACTGGATTATCATTGGCTTATTACCTGGCCGGCCCCTGTTGATTGGTCGAGATGGAGAACAATTAGAATTGGACGCCGAGGAACGGTACCTCTACATCGTCCAGAATCGCGAAGTGGTGTGGTCCTCGAACTTCAAGAACTTTTCAGGGGACTGGGCGGCAGCCACGTTTTCGCCTGATGGCAGGTACATCGTTTTGGGCTGTCCCTATGACTTTGATTTTTGCGTCTGGGAACGTGTTTAGTGCCTGGCAAGAGACGTTCGTCGAGAATAGCGTGTTTGAACTCAAGACCGACAAGCAGTTCGAATGAACCGCTGCCAATGAATTAGACGGATCAGATTCAGGATTGGACGTCAGCCTCTAATCACGCGGATTTCAAATGGTGACCCGACGCCCCGTGCCTAAGATCCCCATGCAAAAGATTGTGGCAGTCGTGGCGGCGTTCACAATAGTGACGGGTCTGTTGGTCTGGATCTCGTTGCTTTTGGATGCCAATTGGCTCATGACTGTTCCGTTTGTCGGGGCTCTACCCGTGGGCTGGTATTTCTTCACGACCGGGCAATGCCCCGAATGTGGTCAGCCACTCACCACTTGCCGAGAGGTCGTTGGCGTCTCGACCACCTACAAGATATTGTCACGTTGCGGGCACTGCGACATCGACTGGGACACGGGGCTGCTTGGAGACTCGCGGCATGATGATTGAACGGCGGCAATTGAGCACGCCCGAACTAATGGGATAAAAAGCGGCGGAAAGTCGCGGTGTTTTGGAAGTCCGGCCGATGGGGTATCTATTTCGATTACGAATGAATACCCCAACGGGGTTATGCAACATAGCCCAGGGTTGCGAGCGACGCTCGCTACCCTGGGTGTGAATTCCAAGAGGTGTTCTACCCTGTAAGGGTTGCGTAATGTGAAGACGCAACCCTTTCAGGGTAGGGTTCAATGATGATTGAATACCCAGGGTAGCCCGCAGGAGCGGGCAACCCTGGGCTATGTTGCATATCCCCTTCGGGGAATTCATTCAACGACGGTGATTATATGCCTTTCACGCCGTTTCATTTTGGGCCAGGAATTCTCGCCAAGGGATGTGCGCCGCGCCAGTTCTGGCTGACGTCGTTTATTCTGGCGAATGTTCTGATTGATTTAGAAGTGCTTTACTACATGTACCGCCGCGAGCTGCCCCTCCATCGCCACCTGCATACCTATATCGGAGGTGTGGCGATGGGCGTGGTGGCCGCGTTGTGGATGTTCGTCTTCGCGAGAATCGTCCTGGCTCAGCTGCCGGTCGACTCCACTTGGCTGAAAGGCTTGCGAGCCACCTCAGCACGCCGGATGTGGACTCAATCCCTGGTTGCGGGACTTCTGGGCGGAGTCTCCCATATCCTGCTTGACAGTTGCATGCACTATGACATGCACCCCTTCTGGCCGTTGGCAGCCGGCAATGGCCTGGCCGGTATCCTGAGCGTTGGTGTTCTACACGTGGGTCTCGCGATTGCGGGATTCTTCGGTATTATTATTTGGCTGTTTTCTGCCGACGGCTGATTTGTTCTCCTCTGCAGGGCATGCATCGACACATCAGGTGGCCAACTTGATTGGTGGAGTGCGCGTCGAATCGAAAATGCGACGGCCGGGGCGGCCATCCTACGGGCCTGCTCGGCACCGACGCTTTCGCTTCGGAGTGTCCGCGCAGATTGGCTGAACGTCGGTGACGGAAACTCTACTCCCCTTGCGACTGCGTCTTGACGAGGGCCTCGACGGCCTTCAAGTCCACCTGTTGGCCCGCCTTCGGATAGGGGAAGGGGAACAGCCACCAGTCTTCGGTGAATGACGCCGACTCTCCGGGCTGCAGTCGTTCGCGGGGGCCAATCGGCTCGAGTTCGATGCGCGGGCCGGTCGGGTACCAGACCGAGAGCGTCAGCCCGGCGGCTTCGTTGTAGACTCGGTCGGGGTAGGTGGCGAACTTCTTCACGAACAGCATGTTGTTCGGCATCAGATAGCCAAGCCAGCCGCCAGTCGCGTCGAATCCCAGTTTCGGCTTGCGTGGGGGAGACAGGATTTCTAGAAAACCGTCCCGTTCGCGGATCTTGTCGTCGGTGTTGCGGACGTTGATGATCGCCCCCTCTTCATACATCGCATACTTCGAGGGGAACCGACTAGGGCGATCGCCGAGCGGGATGATGCAAATTCCGCCCGAGGGGGAAAACGAACGTCCCCAGTGACAGACCTCGCGGACCTCTTTACTAATATTGAGGATCGTTTGATGGCAGACCAAGTGAAATGGGGCAGTCGAACCGAGTTTCCCGCTGCCCGCCAGTTGAAAAGTGCGGACCAACTCAATTCCCGCCGTAGCGTCCTGTGGACTGGTCAACTTGGCCGAGTTCTGGCCCGTGATGGCTCCAGTCCATTCGCCGGACCACAGCGTGGGATGCGGAATGACGGTCAATTCGGGACCATAGTCAAACCGGCCCGCCGTAGCATTGACTGGCTGGCCGGGCTGCCAGGTCTTCTCGGCGGGATCGAGATACATCGCATCCTGGCCATCCACGGAGAACTCGAGCACTCGCCCACCGACCTGCGGACAGAGCACGACCCGAGTCGTACCACGCGTGAGCTCAATCGCCTTTGTATATCCGTGGAACGGGGCCACCTTCGCCGTGGCCGCCGGCTTTACTGGCGGCGGGTCGGCGGCCAGCGCCAACGAGGCGAACGAAGTCAGCAGCAGTCCCAGAGTGGCGGCAAGTCGACGGGTCGCGATCATAGATAGGTTCCTGCAGGCACGGATAGAACATCCCAGTGAGGTGCTCAGTTTAACCCGCCACACTGTCATCGATAAAGCCAAGAGCCCCGTTGCATTCCATTGCGTTCCGTAGGATGGCCGCCCCGGCCGTCGTCTTCTTTATATCCGTTACCAAATTCGGCCGATCCGGCCACCGTCGGGCTTGTCCCGGCGGAGCCCTGACTGGCCAGCTACCCAACAGTGAGTTTTGCGGAATTCTCAACCTTTACGTCTCCGATGCCCCCTGCCGCCGTGAACGAACCGTTGCCAAATCAGCGACTGGATGGCGGCAGGGGACATCGGAGACCACGCGTTGAGGCTCAAGAAAGTTTCTCTCTGGTAGCTGGCCAGTCAGGGCTCCGCCGGGGCAAGCCCGACGGGGGCCACTTATCATCAGTCTTGTTTGCGATCCAGAGAATGAACGCTCAAGGTCGGCCAGAGACATCTCACGACGAACCGCGAAAAACACGACGGCCGGGGCGGCCATCCTACGGCCCGATTGTTAGAATGAGGGCCAAGGGCAGGGCTCCTCGACGGATGAGGACCACGAATTTTTGCGCAACTTTCGGCCACACTCATTGAGAAGCAACTCATGCGACGCACGTTTCTTTCGATTCTGCTGATCACGTTGTTCACACATCCCGCACTCGCCGTCGAACTGCGGCAAGTCGTTTCCCGCGAGCATCCGGCTATTCAAGGGACCGGGCAGGGTCTGGCTGTGGGGCGAGATGGAAATGTCTACGTCTCGGGAGTCGATAGCCAGGGCGGCTACGTCCTGCGGATCAGTCGAGACGGTCGGCAGAAATTCGGCATGACGACCAACTACGCCATCACCGGCGTGGCCGCGCGAGCTGACGGACTGTTCGCCACCTCGAACGCCCACTTCGCCAAATCGGTCAGCGTCTACAACCGCGAGGGCCGCGAACTGGGCAAAGTCGGCGGGTTCACCGGCAACGACGACGTGGGTTGGGATGGTCCCGGGACCCTTGAGGTCGGCTCGGGTGGCGACTTTTTCGCGCTCGATCAGCACGTCGGTCGCATCGTGCGAGTGAACTCGGTGGGCGAGATCGTGCGGAGCTATCCGCTCCCCAAGGCCAAGGATCTCGCCCCGCAGCGCATGTGGACCTATGCGTTTCGCCTGCATGAAGCCTCCGAGCAGTTCTACTTCGTGATTGGCTCCGAAATTCAGTGCTGGAGTTTCGCGGGGATGAAACGCTGGTCGGTTCCCGCACGAGTTGCAGGTGATCCGTGGGGTGGTTTTACGGGCGGCTTCGATGTGGATGATGCGGGCCGGCTACTGGTGAATGACGGGACCGACGCCAAGATTCGGCAGTACGATCGACAGGGTCAAGCGGTCGGTGAATTGGCTCTCAATATGGGCGAGCGAGTTGCCACTCCTCAGCGACGCATCAGCCACCTGCGGGTCTTCGGCGATGACATCGTTGTCCGGCAGAAATCGGACACCGAGATTTTCCAAGCGTACGACCGAAACACCGGCGCGTTGCGTCAAGCCGTCTCCATCGACCATGAGCAACTCGCTGTGGCCTGGCCATCGGCGATCTGGACTGCAGGAGAGACCGTTCCTCTCACGCTGAAGTTTGAGGCCTTCGGCCGCCCCGTGCAGCCCAACCTGAACGTCTGGCTGCGTCCGTTGGGACGCGTGAAATTCCAGAATCTGCCGCTCACCAAAGAAGGTGTTAGCGTTCCGGGGACGGCATCGGGACTCTATCAGTTGCGAATCGGATCTGGTCTGGAGGGAGCTCAATCAGAATTTCAGCTCGATGCCGTGATCGAAGTCCGGCCGAAGAATGCCGTCGGCTCCGTGTCGATCTTCACGCCCTTGAATCGCCGCAGCTATCATCGGGGTGAGCCAATTCCCGTCTCGATTCGCTGCCGCTCTGCGAAACCGGAATCAATACCGGACGTCATTGAAGTACGGCTCAGCGATGAGAGCGGAAAGGTCTACTACAAGCAAGATGTGAAGATCAATAATCCGGCAGACAAACCGACCTTGGTTCAAGTCCCGGCCGCGGTGACGTCACCATTGGAAGCCGGTGAGTATCGAGTCACGACGACGCTTCCCGGGTGGACCATCGCAGACCAGTTTCTGTCGATCGGCAACGGTCTGGACCCGGCAGAGAAAACGCCGTTTTACCGTGTCCGTCACGGTGACTACTCCGCAGCGTACCCGGCCTCCGTGACGTTCTACAATGCACCGGAACGGGTCACGCAACATCTGGATGCGACTCGCAAATTGCGAGAGAACTTGCTGGTGGATCGACTCGGGCATCCCGGAAGCGGCGTCTTGGGCGAGATTCCCAACACGCTGCGTGAGGCTGATGTGCAAGCACGACTGCAAGCCGATCCGATTGCCGTCGCTCCCGAGAAGGCGGAGTTCGAAGGCCGCATCCTGCAGACCGTCGCCGGCTATGGCTCTCACGGGATTGAGCAGCGGGCGATCTTGCTCTATATGGATGCCGGCTTACCGGTTGGAACGGGTTTCGACAAGCGCCCGGCCGCTGAGTATACGCGCGACATTCAGCTCGTGACGAAGAGCCTGGCCGACTACCCGGCCTTCCGCGGCTGGAGTTGGGCGGCGAACTGGTGGATCGAGAAGCGCGACTCCACTCTCGCCAAATCTCCTGAGGAAAAAGCTGCCTATGAAGCGGCCTACAAAGCCGCGCAGGATACCGGACGCTGGGCCCCGGTGCTCGACACGGTCTCGGATCGCTGGGTCGGATATGCCATTCAGGCTGAGCAGCAATTTCGCAAGGCGCTGGATGGCGCCGGTTCGTCCCGCAAAATGATTAGTGCGATGACTGGGCCGTATCGTCAACCGGGAATTCTGCCGCCGTTGACGTATACCAATGCCGATGAAGTCGATCTGCACTTCCAGGCCGAGCAGATTCAATGGCCGATGATGTCGGCCCATAACGTGGACTTCTACAAGCGGCCGGGCAAACTGGCCTGGGCACATCCGGAAGTGTGGAACGACGATGGCACCGGCGGCCAGATCCTGTCGGCGGAATTGCAGATGGTGATGCGCGGCGTCAACGGCATCGGCCAGTCGGGATCGACGAAGGGTTATGCATCCGTCGACACGGACCTGCGCGGCATGGGACCGGGCGTCACTTCCGTGCACCGGCAGCTCAACAGTTGGCTCGCGGCGTATGGCCCGTGGCTGTCGTCGCTGGAAGCTAGTGACCGCATTGCCATTCCCGTCTCGACGCGGATGATGCGGATGGAACTCAACTGGCAGGGCATCGGCGGCTTCTATTTCACGCGGCTGTTCGAGGCCTACAACGCCTGCTTACGAGCCCACCGGCCCGCATCGTTCGTCTTCACCGAGGATTGTCTGCCGGAGACATTGAGCAAGTTCCCCGCAGTCTTAGTAGTCAGTCAGACAGTTGACCTCGACCCGCAGTTGGCCGCGGCGTTGAGGGTGTCGACGAGGTCCGGAGTGCCCGTCTTCACAGACCGATCGTCACGGCCGGAAGTGCTGAAGGAATTCTCGCCGAGACTCTTGGAGTGTGACTTCACGCACCTCGAGAAGGAACATCATCTATTGAACGACGATAGCGCGTTCTGGAGATATCGCGAGTATATTCTGGCGAATGCCGCTCAACTGGCTGATACGTGGAAAGACACCGTGCTGCCCGTCGCGAAGTGCACGAACCCGGAAGTCCTGCTGACCGAACGTCGGCTGGGCGACGCCCGCGTCTTGTGGGCCGTGAATGATGCGGCCGTGCCTCTAGAGCCGGGCCACTTATGGCGGGTCAGCCTGGCGATTGGCAGTCGGATGCCGGTGCTCACAGACATTGATTGGCCGGCGGCCAAGGATCGAGATGTTTATGAGTTGTTCTCCGGGAAGAAGGTCGATGGCTCACAGCCACTCGTGACCGATCTGAGGACGGCACCGGCCCGCATCTTCGTCGCGCTGCCTAAGTCAGCGGCACCAACAACGGTTGCCGAACGCGTTCCGGTCATTGGCACGCGCCCGGCAGCCGAACCGTTTGGAGCTCGGATTAGAGATCTTGTGATCAGTGGCGACCAGGGGAGTGCCCTGGTCACCCTTGGGGGCTGGGACCGCAACGTGATGTTGGTCGATCCTCAGACCGGGGCCATTAAACAGCAGGATAAGATCGGGCATCATTTCGCCTACGCTCCCACGGCCACTCCGCAAGGATTTGCCGTTCAAGGCTACGATCTGAACTCCGCCGAGGGCTACCATCTCTATATGCTCGACGCTGGTACCAAGCAACGACGGTTTGCGCTCTATGGGTTGCCCAAGCGTGGCACCAATTGGGCGGTCGGGCGACAGTGGCTCGAACAGATCAACAATTTCGCCGTGGCCCCTGACGGAAGCTGGGTCGCGTCGGCGGGGGACCTCGGGCTTGTCGTGTGGTCCACTGATGGTAAGAAGTTGTGGTCGACCGACTGGTGGTCCACCGACCGCCAGCGCCGGCGGTTACTGGCGGCCGATTCTCAGACGTTGATTGCCTACGACGGATACACGGCGACCGCCCATAACGCTCAAACGGGCAAGCCGCAGTGGTCACACCCGCTGGGGGAAACCGGCGTCCTGACGGGCGCGGCAGCGAGCGCCGATGGGAAGGTCATCACGTTGCGTTCTACGGCCAAAGGGGGACGGATCTTTGTCCTGCGGGATGGCAAGCTCGTGAACGAACTCGCGACTCCTGCGGACGACTATGCCTTATCTCCGAACGGTCAATTTGCCGCCGTCACCTGGCGCGATGAATTGCGGCTTTATGATACCGCGGCCGGTCTACGCTGGAGTTGCGTGGCCGATGACGTGGTTCGCAATCCTCGGTTCAGCCTGGACGGCCAGCGGATGTCCGTCGGCAGTGAACTCGGCACGTTGCTGGTGTTCGACATTACTGGACAGAAGCTGCTAGAACGCGACATGGAGGCGTTGCCTGTCACCGCCTGGCTTAAGGACGGCGGATTGCTGGTCGGCACGTGGATGGGACGCTTATCGCGGTTGAATGCCGACTTTACTCCGACATGGTCGACCACATTGCAGTCGGATGCCAAGACCTCTGAGTTGAACCTGCTGGCGACAGATGTCACGCCGACGACGCGCATGGAGGGCTGGGGCAATGCCGCAGCGGAGCCCGCTCCCCTCACGCCGAATTTGCTGACGCAGACGCAGGCCTTGATTGACGCCCGCTGCGAACCGACCTCTTCCGGCGATCCCCGGACTTGGCAGCACAAAGTCGATCTGCTTCGCGACGGTGATCCCGCGGTTCCGAAGAGTCCCTGGCTCGAATGGACCGACATCAGCTACGTGGATTCCGGTTGGAAGGGGAAGCTTGTCGTGCAGGTTGATACGTTCCGTTCGCAGGTGCGCCTGAAGGGGATCACCATTGTCGAAGATTCGAAGCATCCCGAATCCTGGACCCGCGACACGCGGCTCGAGTGGTGGGATGCGACCGCGGAAAAGTGGCAGACTGGGCCGTACCTGCTTTTTAATGGCCACGTCCCCAGCGGCGGCGGCGACACCGTCGCGCACACGCATTGGTTCGACAAGCCTCTCGAGGCCGCGAAATTCCGGTTCGTGACAACTGGTGGCGCGTCATGGCCTGTCGGCAACTTACGCTGGGGAGAACTGGTGTTCCACGGGGAAATTCTGGGGCCGTCCCATCCTGATGCCGTGGCGAATCGACCCGTCGCAACTCTGTTTGACGAACAGGAAGACGTCCTGAAAAACCTGTTGGCGTATGGCGACTATCCGTTCGCGTTCCGTTACGACGACGCGGCAGCGGGCGGAAAGTGCCTGGCACTCACGCGTGCCGGCAACACCACCGCCACCTGGCGTCCCCCGTTCGGACACGTCCTCCCGAACTGGGATTTTGAAATCGTCGAGAATCCGACACGATCGGGTGAGTACCGGTGGCTGGAGTTCTCGTGGAAAGCGGCCGCTCCCGATACCAAAGGCGTGTCGCTCCGGGTGGGTCCGCATCACGGCGCCGGCGTGGCTCTGAATGCCGGGGAAGCCACCCCATTTGAAGGGGCCGTGGTCGTCAAGCACGCCGCTTCGGCACCCTCCAGTTGGGAGACGGTCCGGGTCGACTTGTGGAAATTGCACGGTGGCAAACCATTTTCGATCCGTAGTATGTCCCTGGGGGCGGTGGGTGGCGGGGCGCTGTTTGATCGGATTCGTTTAGGGCGTACGGAAAAAGATTTGAATGATTAGTTATGGTTGCGTTTAAAGAGGGGCGCGCACGAGCCCGTAGGATGGCCGCCCCGGCCGTCGCATCTTCACAGGTTGACGTAGGATTTTGAAGAATGCACATTGGCAGAAATGGCTTTACTAAAGTCTCCCTATAATTCTCGAGCGATAAGAAAGAAGCGACGGCCGGGGCGGCCATCCTACGGACCTATCGACAACGTCCTTCAGACGACTACCATGACCTCTGCCCCTGTGCTAAAGTGCTAAAACCGATCTCCGTCGCAGCCAACACCTTGAGTTCCCATCAATATGAATGTCACCCGTCGACAAGTTCTGCAGGCCGGTTCGGCGATTCTGGTTTTACCCTGGCTGGAAACGTTGGCCCACGCCGATGAGAAGTCGCCGCCCCAGCGAATTATCAACATCTGCACGAGCTTCGGGCTGTATGGACCGTCGTTCTTTCCCACGAAACCTGGGCGAGATTTCGAGCCGAGCGAGTATCTGCAGGTGCTCGGCGATCTGCGGAATCAGTACACCGTTTTCTCGGGGATCTCGCATCCGGAAATTGGTGGTGATCATGCTTCGGAAGCTTGCTTCCTGACGAGTGCCATGCATCCCACGCGGCCGGGGTTCCGCAATACCGTGTCGTTCGATGTGGTCGCGTCGCAGCACGTCGCGGGGGCCACGCGGTTTCCGCTGATGACGCTCTCGACTTTGGATGCCAGCCCGTTGTCTTACACGCCGACCGGTGCCGGCATTCCGGCCCTGAGTATTCCGTCTCAGATCTATTCGAGGATGTTTCTCAGCGGGAACAAGGATGAAGTGGACAAGGAACTGGGCCGGCTCAAACGTGGCAAGAGCATGCTAGATCGGATGGGCGAACGGTTGATCCAATTCAACAAGACGGTCAGCCGGCATGATCAACAGCAGATCGCCGACTACACCGAGGCGGTCCGGGAGCTCGAAAAACAACTTGTCACGGAAGAGGCCTGGGTGCATCGCCCCAAGCCCACCGTCAACGAGCCGTCGCCGAACGAGAACTATCCCAGCCCGTTCACCGATCGCAGCGACAGCATCGGCCGCGCCAGGGTCATGTTCCAACTGGCCAAGCTGGCGGTCCAGACTGACTCGACGCGCGTGGTGTCGATCTTCATCCGAGGCATGGATGAAAAGCCGCCGATCAAGGGCATTAGTGAAGGGCACCACGGGCTCTCGCACCACGGTCGCAATCCTGAAAAGATCGAGCAGTTGAAGATTATCGAGAAGCTGAAGATGTCCGCCTTCCGTGAGTTGCTCGTATCACTGCGGGACACGAAGGAAGGGAGTGGCAGCCTGCTCGATTCCACGCAGGTGCTCATCGGCAGCAACCTCGGCGATGCGAGCGGTCACGGGACCACCAACCTGCCGATTCTGCTGGCGGGTGGCGGATACAAGCATGGTCAGCACATTGCGGGTGATGTGGGAAACAACACGCCGCTGGCCAAACTGTTCGTCAACATGTTGCAGAAGTTTGGTGTCGAAACCGACAAGTTCGGGTCGGGTAAAGGGACGGTTACGGAGCTGACGTGATTCAAGTCGATGGGAGGGCGAGGCTCCCGCCGAGCCTAAGGCGAGCTTTAGCTCGGCGACCGCCGGAGGCCTCGTTGTTGTTGCAATTGAAATGCCTCCGGCGGACGCCGACCTGACGGTCGCCTTAGGCTCGGCGGGAGCCTCGCCCTCCCATCGACTTGTGGCACCCAATACAAATATCAAGGCACACTAAGCATGCGTGTTGCGATCCTTTCCTTCCTCCTGTTGTTGGCTCTAAGCGAACCCTCGGCGGCTCAAGATGCCTCCGCCGTGTTCCAACAACGGGTCCTGCCGATTCTGAAAACGCATTGCGCGGATTGCCACGGTGGCGCTCAACCCAAAGCGAAGCTCAATCTGACTGGCACTCGATCGCTCGAGCAGCTTCGCACCCAAAGCCATAGCTGGTTCAGCGTGCTGGAACGTGTTGAAGCCGGGACGATGCCTCCCAAGGATGCGGAACCGCTGGCTCCCGCCGAGAAGCAAGTGATCGCGGCCTGGATTCGCGGTGAGCTTTCGACGCTGTTGATCGAGCAGCAGCGTCAGGAGGGGCGGAGTAAGTTTCGCCGGCTGTCACGCAGCGAATATGCGAACACCGTGCAGGACATCTTTGGCATTCGGCCACCGGTCAACCGCCTGATGCCGGGCGATGGCCGCGTTGATGGCTATGACCGGGTCAGCGCCGCGCTGCCGTTCTCTACCGCGGCGACGGAAGGCCAACTGAAGATTGCCGAAGATCTGGCGTTGAGGATGTTTCAACTGCCGGAGAAGAAGGGGAGCTACCGCCTGTGGTCCGTCAGCAGCGAGCAGTCGAAAGGACATCTGCTCGAATTGCCGGACGGCTGGCACGTCTCGTTTAATACCGATACGGCTTCGGGCCCGCTGAGAAGAAGTAGCACGAACGACGGAAAGAATCTGAATGGATTCCCGGGACCAAACAAGCCGGGAATGCATCGTCTGCGGATCTCGGCCTATGGCTATCAGACTGACAAGCCGATGCCGGTCGGGATCTATGTCGGGCATGTGTTTGCCTATCCGCAGATTCTCGATCTCATCAAGATCATCGAAGTCCCCCCGGGCAAGCCGTCCATTATCGAAGCTGACGTCTATCTCCGCACGGGCCGCGACAGCGACGGTCCCACCGAAGACGGGATCCGTCTGATTCCACTGGGACTCGGGGTTCCCGTCCCGAAGAACACCCTCGCCAGCGAGTTGGGCAAAGGCCCCGGCCTGGCGCTGCAGTGGGTCGACGTGGAGGAGCTGGAAGAAACCCTGCCGGGCCAACGCTTGTTGACCGAGGGCATGCCTCCCGCCATCCGTGAGGCCTTCCGCCAGAACGGCACGGTGAAATCCCCGAATGTCTCGCGCGATGAACTGCAGGCGTTTGTGCAGACGTGTCTTGCCCGAGTCGGATCTCGCCTGTTCCGCCGCGATCTGACTGCTGCGGAGTTGGCCGACGGCGTCAAGAATTATATGGAGGCGGTTGATTCCGGAACTCCCTTGCAACCCGCGTTGGTCAGTGAACTAGCGGCCCTGCTGACCGCCCCTGACTTTCTGTGCGTGGTCGAGAATCCCGGTAAGTTGACCGACTTTGCTCTGGCTTCGCGTTTGTCCTATTTCCTGTGGAGTTCGGCGCCCGACGAAGAACTGCTCGATATCGCCCGACAGGGAAAGCTTTCCGATCCGCAAGTGCTGCGAGCTCAGACCGACCGACTGCTCAACGATCCGAAATCTCGGCGATTTGTTAAGGATTTCCTTGACCAATGGCTCGGTCTGTGGGGGATCGACAACACCACGCCTGATCGCGATTTGTACCCGGACTATGATGATTTGCTGAAGTTTTCCAGCACGCTGGAGACACAGGCCACGTTCCGTCACATGCTCGACAAGAACCTCAGCGTCCGCGATTTTGTCGCCCCGCAATGGGCGATGCTCAACGCGCGATTGGCCCAGCACTACGGCCTCCCCGGCGTCGAGGGCTTCGGCATTCGAGAGGTTCGCTTACCGGCAGAAACACCGTTCGGCGGAATCTGGACTCAAGCCTCGACAATGAAGGTCACGGCCAACGGCACGTTGACTTCGCCGGTGAAGCGTGGGGTCTGGGTCGCCGAGCGACTGCTGGGGGTGAAGATTCCTCCCCCGCCCGCGAACATCGAACCTGTCGACCCGGATACGCGCGGAGCCAAGACGTTGCGAGAACAGCTGGAACTGCATCGCCAGGGATCATGTGCCGCATGCCATGCCAAGTTCGATCCCTACGGATTCGCTCTCGAAAGCTTTGATGTGATGGGCAACTTCCGCAAAAACTACCGCACGCTCAGCACCGAGCCTACCTCGAACAAAAGCAAGTGGAAGGACGGCCTGCCTGTGGATTCCAGCGGAACGACACCTGAAGGTAAAGCATTTGCCGGCGTGCAGGACCTGCGTCAGATGCTGGCGAAGCAGCCGGATCAACTGGCCCGGGGGGTCACTCGTCATCTGCTGACTTACGCCACCGGCGAGCCCGCGAGTCCGCTCGACCAACCGACAATTGATGCCATTGTGAGTGCCGCTGCGAAGGACGATTACGGTTTGCGTTCGCTGGTGCAGGGGTTGGTGCAAAGTGAATTGTTTCGATCAAAGTGAGGCGTGATTGGTAATTCGAGTCGATGGGAGGGCGAGGCTCCCGCCGAGCCGCATAGTCTGGCGACAGCCGGAGGACGTTTGCGGTTCGGCAGGAGCCTCACCCTACCATGACGTCAACTGAGGAAGAAACGCTCTATGAGAAACTGGCTGTTGTTATCGACTCTGTTCGTGGTTACCTGCGGTGCCGCCTTCGCCGCGGAGCCGCCCGCACCTCCAGCACACTTTTACCTGATCGGCAATTCCCTCACCTGGGATACAGTGCCGTCACGGTTGTCGGGTGATGTGCAGTGGCACGTCGATTGTGGTGTGAACCTGGCACACATCCATGCCAAGCCCGAGAAGCCGTGTGTGAACAGCTCCGTCCTGTGGCCGACGGCGCTCCGCGACAAGCAGTACGATGTCGTCTCGGTCCAGCCCCACTATGGTTCGACCTTGGC
The DNA here is from genome assembly GCA_021732415.1 of Planctomycetaceae bacterium. GTDB lineage: Bacteria > Planctomycetota > Planctomycetia > Planctomycetales > Planctomycetaceae > JAKFVC01. The sequence goes on along the minus strand of JAKFVC010000226.1, from coordinate 2,933 downwards.
GCAGGACGTCGAAATGATTTCCGACTGGATGAAACTGCAGCCCAAGGCGATCATTGTGGTACACTCGGGCTGGGCCAAGCAGGTGACGCGTGCCGACGAATTTGCCAGCTACGCGCCGCCGGATCAGATGACACACAGCCCTGGCTATTTACGAGCTCTGCTTGCCGAGTTGCGACGGCTGCATCCGGGACGCGAGATTCGTCAGACACTGGCGCAGAACCTATTGGCCAAAGTTGCCGAAGACATCGCCGCGAAGCAGGCACCTCTCGAAAAGGTCGAATCGCTGTATCGTGACGATATTCATCTGACGCATGAGACTGGCCAGTATCTCATGCACAATGCCATGCGTCATGCACTCGGGCAACCAATCTCAGTCGTGGGCTTCGAGAAGATCGATCCCGCGGTGCGACAGTACCTTGATGGTGTGTTGGCGTTGCTGTCGACATCGCCCGCGGACCAGGCGTTGCTCAGCCAGATTCTGTCTGGTGAGGATGCTGTGGATCGTCCCGCCCTCATCGCGAAGGTGTCAGACAAGAACCTGCAAACCAAGCTGACGGCCCTGTTGCCGGAGATCGAACGGGCAGTCCAGATGCGACGCAGCACCTTGGCACTGGAGGCCGAAATCAAGGAGCTCGGCGGCAAGCTCATCTGTACGCCGACTGGGCCACAATGGCTGTATCTGGCGACGGGCGACACCGGAACGCAGATTTTTGACGTGCCAGCCGCGATCGACCTCTATAACGGCAACAACCCGCTCAAAGGCAAAGGTGGCAAGAACGAGCGAGTCACCGACGACTGGCTGAAACGACTGTCGGCAGTGACCACGCTGCGGAGACTCGACCTCGCGAACTGCGCTGTGCAGGGAGATGGCTTGCGGCACATCAGTAATTTGACCGGGCTGCGAGATCTGAATCTGACGCTCACTCCGGTCAACGATGAAGGCCTGAAGCATCTCAGTGGACTGACTGAACTGCGTACGTTGGGACTGGCGTCGACTCAATGCACCGGTACTGGCTTCACTCATCTGAAGGCGCTCAAGAAATTGGAGAATGTAAACTTCCATTTCACGCCGCTCAACGATGCCGGGTTGAAAGCGATTTCGCAGTTGCCCATTTCCGGCCGCCTGTGGTTTGCTCATACGCACTTCACCGATGCAGGGTCCGCCAGCCTGGCAGGCCTCACGCTACTGAAACGCTGCGGCATCGGCAGCATGGAGAAGGCCGCAACGGGCGAGTCTGTGGCGGCGCTGGAGAAACTTCCCTTGGAGGACCTCGCGCTGCTCGACAACCAGGCGACTCCCGTGGGCCTAGCGCATGCGGCGAAGATTATCACTCTACGCCGGCTCGATATGTCGCACGCTCCGACTGTGGGCGATGAGTCGATAAAGGTGCTTGCGGCCATGCCAAATTTGGAAGAACTGATCATTGGCAGCGCTCAACTGACCGACGAAGGGATCCAGGTGCTGGCTGCCATCAAGTCCCTTAAAAAACTCTCGCTGAGTGGAATTAAGGGGGTGACTCCGGAAGGGGTTGGTCGGCTGCGACAGGCTCGGCCGGAGTTGATTGTTGAAGTGAAATGAAGTCCGAGATGGTATCGGCTGGTGAGCGGCACGGCGCTAGCCACCGGTTTTGATGAGTCCAAATACCCCAACGGGGTTATGCATCATAGCCCAGGGTTGCCCGCGTGAGCGGGCTACCCTGGGTCTGAATCCCATGAGTTCGTCCTACCCTGTAAGGGTTTCATTTTGGGGATTTGTGACGACCTATGAAGTAACCCTTACAGGGTAAATATCCATGTGAATTGATTACCCAGGGTAGCCCGCAGGAGCGGGCAACCCTGGGCTATGATGCATAACCCCGTTGGGGTATTCATTCAATGCCGCGATGATAACCGTTGATGGCAAGACGGCGACTAACCCGACCGTTGCAACGTCTACTTTTCAACCGCTACTGACTTCACGTTTGGGTGGCCCACCGAAACGACTCCCGAGACTGTCAATCACGAACAGAGGAGACAACAAATGGCTGCTGTGGACGAAATGACGATTCGCAAGTCGGTCACGTTTTACGCTTCGTTTGACGACGCTGTCGCCGGTGATTTCGGCGCGGGCGGCCGGGCCGCTGGAACTCGGTTCGATAATCCGACCGAGGCCGGGCAGTTCGTGTTCGAGTCGGGGTTCGATTCGAAGATCTTCACGATTGCTCGTGATAAAGGAATTCACGGCGGAGCACTGCAGGTCAACGATGTGCTGCCGCTCCGCGGGCGCCTCTTCTTTCCGGCTGAGAAGAACTTGGAATTTGATCCTAAAGGCTGGGGAGGCACCGTGTCCCTGTGGATCAATACTGATCCGGATACGTCCTTAAAAACACCCTTCTGCGATCCGGTTCAGATCACCGAACGGGGAGCGAATGACGGCGGCTTGTGGATCGACTTTCCGGACGTGAAGCCCCGCGACATGCGATTGGGGGCTTTTCCCGGTGCCGCTCCCGGAGGCCGCGTATTCAAGGAGTCTGATCCCGATGCGCCGCTCGTCTGGATGAAGCAGGTTGGGTTCAAGGTCGGGCAATGGCATCATCTCGCCATTACCTGGAACAATTTTGACACCGGCCAGAAGAATGCTCGGGCCATCTTTTATGTCGATGGGAAGCGCATCGGTGAATTGCAGGATCGCGAAATTGCCATGCGGTGGAATATCGCCAAGACGGGAGTCTATGTCGCGGTGAATTACATTGGACTGCTGGACGAGTTTTCGCTCTTCAATCGTCCGCTGAGTGCCGAAGAAATCAGCCGGGTGCATGGCGAGCCGGGGTTGTTATCGACGCTGAAGACGAAGTGAGTACAGTGATGAGTAATGGGCATGGGCAAAGCACACTTTCTCAGCGATAATAGCGATGACTCTGGCTCCCCTCGCCCTGGTACTCCGGGGAGAGGGG